>NZ_JAULSJ010000008.1:0-155958 GCF_030518295.1 Chryseobacterium urinae
TGAATTTTTGATATGGTAACCTGAAAGAAATTATGGTAACCTAAAATTTTGCCTTAAAATTGAAAAATATTGAGATTTAAAAAACTTAGGATTTAAATAAGAATTGCTATAAACTCCCATGAATAAAGGAGAAGTAGTATAAAACAAAAAAATCTCCCTTAAAAAAGAGAGATTTCTGTGGGTCCTGAGGGATTCGAACCCCCGACCCTCTGGGTGTAAACCAGATGCTCTGAACCAACTGAGCTAAGAACCCGAATTTTTTTGAAAGGTTTCGTTTCCTTTTCTGTGGGTCCTGAGGGATTCGAACCCCCGACCCTCTGGGTGTAAACCAGATGCTCTGAACCAACTGAGCTAAGAACCCTCTTTATCGTTGTTTCCTCGATTAGAGTGGTGCAAATATACGACTTATTTAGAAATCTCCAAATTTTTTTCTAAAAATTCTCCCACTACAAAGTTGCTTCCGCCGATAAAAATCATTTCTTCATTTGTACATTGCTCTTTTGCAGAAAGATACGCCTGCTGTACAGAATCGAAAATTTTGTAAAAAATTTTCGCATCAACCAGTAAATTTTCATAATCTTCAGGGTGTCTTCCGCGATGGATGGCTGGTTTTGCAAAATAGTACTGAGAATTATCAGGTAAAATTTTCATGACTTCATCTATTTTTTTGTCATTCACGAAGCCTAAAATAATATGTTTGTGCTTATTGATGGAATTTAATTGTGAAAAAACATATTCCAGACCTGCCTGATTGTGCCCTGTGTCGCAAATCGTCAATGGATTTTCTGAAAACTGGAACCATCGACCGATAAATCCTGTGTTTTGATGAACATGAAGAAGTCCTTTTTTAATATTTTCATCGGAAATGTTGTAATTTAATTTTCTTAATTCATCAACTAAACATAAAACGACCTTAATGTTTTTCTCTTGATAATTTCCCTTTAAGTCAGATTTTAAATCTGTTTTTAGTAGAGTAGCATCAACAAAAGCTGCATTTTCTTTTTCCGCTTTATTTTTAATGATATTTTTTACTGCTTCATTTTCATCTCCGGAAATAACAGGAACTCTCGCTTTTACGATTCCTGCTTTTTCTCCTGCAATTTCTTCAATAGTGTCTCCCAGAATATTCTGATGATCTAGCTGTACATTCGTAATGGCTGAAACCAATGGCTTGATGATATTGGTAGAATCTAATCTTCCTCCAAGACCAACTTCAATAATTGCAATATCTACATCTTGCTGATAGAAATATTCAAAAGCCATAATGGTGGTAAATTCAAAAAAAGAAGGCTGAATATCTTCCGGAAGATTTTTCAGTTTCTGAATAAAATGATAAACAAATTCTTTATCACAATTATTACCATTTACCTTGATTCGTTCTGTAAAGTCGATCAGGTGAGGAGAGTTGTACAGTCCTGTTTTATATCCCGATTCCTGTAGCACTGAAGCCAGCATATTGCTGGAAGATCCTTTCCCATTGGTTCCGCCAATGTGGACGCATTTTATCTTTTCCTGAGGATTTCCGAAAAAATCGCAAAGTTTTATGATATTGTTCAATCCCGGCTTGTATGCTTTCTGCCCGTCTATCTGATAATTAGGAGCCTGTACGAACAACCATTCTACCGCTTCCTGATATTGTTCATTTGTCATAATGCAAAATTCTCAAAAGTTTTTTAAAAAGAAATATTAAAACTGTAACTTTTTTATATTTACTTCGTCTAATAGGGAAAAATATATAGAGTATGAAAAAGGTTTTGACTATTATTTTGGGATTATCTTGTCTGGCAGTCAATGCCCAGAAAAAATGGTCTTTGAGAGAATGTGTGGATTATGCAACCAAACATAATCTTCAGGTGATCCAAAATGAATATTCGAAACAGTCTCAGGATCTGAATCTGAAAATTGCAAAGAAAAACTATCTTCCGTCTGTTTCCGGTTCTGTGGGAAATACGGTGAGCTTCGGGCAGACTTCTTTCGGGACGGGAAGTTTAAGAAACGACAGATTCAGTAACAGCGCAAATCTTGGCGCAGATATTTTGGTGTATAATAACGGAAGGCTGGAAAAAACCATCAGAAAAACAGAATTCGATGTAGAAGCAAGTCAGTATGATATTGAAACCATTAAAAATGATATTTCTCTTCAGATTGCACAGCAGTATTTAACAACGTTACTGAATAAAGAAATTGTAAAAATTTCTCAGGCGGCTGTTGAAAATGCTCAGAAACAATATGACAGATCAAAAATTACTACAGAAATAGGCACAACGGCACAAACGGTTTTAGCGGAAGCAGAGGCAGGACTGGCAAGAGAAAAACAAAACCTGAAGACCGCTGAAATTAATGTGGGAAGAAGTTTATTTGCTTTAGCTCAGCTTTTACAGCTTCAGGAATATAAAGATTTTGATGTGGAAGATGTAAATGTTCCGGATCAGTTGGCTCCGCAGTTAAAATCTGTTGATGAGGTTTTAACAAAAGCTTACGAGACTCAGCCGCAGGTAAAAGCAGCGGAGAGCAGGATAAAAGCAGCGCAGGCGCAGACTGAAGTTTCCAAAACGGCTTTCTGGCCTACTGTTACGGCAAGTGCAGGAATCGGATCTTTCTACAATAACCTTTTAAATACAGATAATGTAGGTTCCGCTCTTTTCTATGTAAAAGAACAGGGATTCTTTTCTCAATATAAAGACAATTTCGGACAACAGGCGGCTCTTTCTGTCAATATTCCTATTTTCAATAAAGGAATTACAAAACTTCAGGTAGAACAGTCTAAACTGAATGAAAGTCTGGCTAAAGTAACTTTAGAACAGCAGAAACAGACCGTAAGACAGAATGTTCAGAAAGCGCAGTTTGATGCGGATGCCAATTATGAAATCTATCTTTCATCACTTCAGGCAGAGAAAAGCACAAAACTTGCATTGGAGTTTGCAGATAAAAGTTATGCAGCGGGAAGATCTACCATTTATGATGTAAATATTGCAAGAAATAATTACGCGAACGCACAGGGTTCTGTAGCACAGGCAAAATATAATTATGTTTTCAGTCTTAAATTGTTGAATTTCTATGCAGGAATTCCATTAAGTTTGTAAAATGTCTATTCAGTCATTAGAAAAATATTTACCGCAAAATACGCTTCAATATTTAAGAATCTGGTTTGCAGGCTATTATATTCATATAAAAGTTACACGCAACAGGAATTCCAAACTGGGAGATTATCGTAAACTTTCGGATCATTCTCATGAGATTACGATTAATTCAACATTGGTTCCGCAATTGTTTTTCTTCGTATTAACCCATGAATTGGCGCATCTTATCGCCTTTGAGAAGTATGGCAGAAGAATTTCTCCTCACGGAAACGAATGGAAACATACTTTCCGGCAGATGCTTTTGCAGAGTCTTGAGGTATATGAAGAAGATTTAAGACCGATCATTGTTAAATTTTCGAAATCTCCGAAAGCCAATTTCATGGCAAGTCCGGATCTTGTAAAATATTTTCATTCTGAAAAGCAGGACGATACGCTTGTTTTTATTGAAACGCTTCAGAAAGGAGACTTCTTTATCTACCGAAACGAAAAGTACCTTTTAGAAGGTCTAATTAAAAAAAACTATCTTTGTAAAAACTTGGCTACAGGAAGAAAGTATTCTTTCAAACCATTGGCAAGGGTAGAAAAATACACATAAGAATGTCAAAATCAAACAGATATTGCGTCATTATGGCAGGTGGAATCGGAAGCAGATTCTGGCCTATGAGTACGCAGAAATTTCCGAAACAGTTTCAGGATATTTTAGGAGTGGGACGCACTATGATTCAGCAGACCTATGACAGGATCAGCAGAATTATTCCTAACGAAAATATATTTGTGATTACGAATAAAGAGTATGTAGAGCTTTCGCATCAGCAGTTGCCGGAAGTTCCGCAGGAAAATATTGTAGGCGAACCTTTGCTTAAAAATACGGCTCCGTGTAATCTTTACATGGCGAATAAAATCGCTGAAACAGATCCGGATGCAACCATGATTGTACTTCCTGCAGATCATTTAATTTTAAAAGAAGAAACTTTTCTGGAAAAGGTAGAACTGGCTTTTGAAATTGCTGCAAAGAACGAATATCTGGTAACGTTGGGAATTACACCAACAAGACCAGATACAGGATATGGATACATTCAGTTTGTTGATAAGCATGATTCTGATTATTACAAAGTAAAAACCTTTACGGAAAAACCGATTCTTGAGATTGCCAAAAGCTTTCTGGAAAGCGGCGATTTCCTTTGGAATGCAGGAATTTTTATCTGGAACGTAAAAAGCATTCATCATGCCTTTGAAATGTATCTTCCAGAAATGACGCAGCATTTTATGGCTTGCGAATACAACGCAGACAGCGAAAAAAGCTGTATTGAACTGATCTATCCTAAAGTACAGAAAATATCCATTGATAACGGAATTTTAGAAAAAGCACAGAATGTTTATGTAATTCCCGCAGATTTAGGCTGGAGCGATCTGGGAACATGGACTTCCGTTTATGAAAATGCGGATAAAGACGAAAATCTGAATGCGGTAAAAACAAAACAGCCGATTCTTACCTACAACGCAAAAGGAAACGTAATCCGTATGAAGAATAACAATAAAGCAGTGGTTATCGACGGATTGGAAAATTACATCATTGTAGATACCGATAAAGCTCTTTTAATCTGCCCGAGAGATCACGATCAGCTCATAAAAGACTATGTTTTAGACCTTAAAAACCTGAAGAAAGGAGATAAATTCATGTAAAATAATTCCCTTTTTTCCTCGTTCTGTAATTATGATAAAATTGATAAGAAAATTCTGGGTATTCGGTTTTTTGTTTTTGGGAACATTTTCTTACGCGCAGGAAAAGAAGCATTTTTCGAATGTTTCCAGCATTTTACAGAACATCATTCCGAATGTTAAAGCCTCTTCCTGGCTGCTGATTCACAGCAGTTACGGGAAAGACCGTATTTTGAAACAGTCCGGAGCGGCGATAGATTATGTTTCACAAACTTCAGGATTCAATATCGGAATTGCGGAAGAAAATGAATTTTATTTCATCGTCTATGTATCCGGAGGAAAAACAGAATATGTTACCACTCTTGAAGGGCTTAAAAACTTTGTGGGAAAACCTGATGACATTCAGGATGCTGCCATTTCTGCAGCAACAGACGGTTATATTATCGATGAAGAATTCAGAGATATTGCGGCAAATTATTACGAAGATAAATCCAATTATTATCTGAATTTAGGAAAGCTGACTTCTACAGAATGTCCTTATCAGAAAAAACATTTTACTTTAACCATCAGTAAATCAACAGGAATAATTACGGAAGCGAAAGATAATGGTTCGTATATTGAGCTTTATAATAAAAAATGCACCAATAACCCAAGATTGCTGAAGATCGAGAAAAAAGAAGAACCGAAAGATGAGCCTAAAAAGAAACCCGCAAGATCCACCAAACGGAAATAAATTTTACGAAACAGAACGTCTGATTCTTCGTCCGATGGCTCTGGAAGACGCGGAATTTATTCTGGATCTTTACAACCGTCCGAAATTCATTCAGTTTATCGGGGATCGTAATCTGAAAACCCTTTCCGATGCGGAAGATTATATCAGAAACCGCTTTCTTCCTCAGATGGAACGGTTGGGTTACGGAAATTATTTAATGCTTACCAAAGAAGGAAGTCATAAAATCGGAGGAGTTGGAATTTTCGAAAGGGAAGGATTGGATGTTGTGGATATCGGCTTTTCGCTTTTAGATGAGTTTGAAGGAAAAGGGTACGCTTATGAAGCCGCTTTAAAGATAAAATCTGTCGGAATGGATGATTTCGGGTTGAAAAAGATTTCTGCCATTACAACAAAAGACAACTTTTCTTCTCAGAAATTAATTGAAAAGCTGGGGTTGAAATTCCAAAAATATGTCACCATTCCCAACGATCCGGAGGAACTGATGTATTACGAAACAGAGTAGGATATTATTTAAGAACTATTTGATTGTACGTTTATTAACCTAAAGCTTCGACAGGCTCAGCTTGACATCTCTAGAAATCAAGCGTTTAGTATTAGAGGTGTCACACTGAGCTTGTCGAAGTGTCTATTATAAAATGATTGATTTTCATATCAATGCATAGTAATAGGTTGTTTAACGGATATTCAATAAAAACTATTTCAAAATCTGTGCAGCGTGATCCTTCGTTTTTACCTTATCAATAACTTCTGTACAGATTCCGTTTTCATCAAAAACAAAAGTGGTTCTTACAATTCCCATGAATTCTTTTCCCATAAACTTTTTCAGCTGCCAAACGCCAAATTTTTCAATAATATCACGCGTTTCATCGGCAATGATATCAAAAGGAAATTCAAATTTTTCACTGAATTTTTTTTGACTTTTTACAGGATCTGCACTTACTCCCAACAATTCAAATCCCTGTTTCTTCAGTTCAGCGTAATTGTCTCTAAGATTACATGCTTCAGCAGTACAGCCGGGCGTGTTTGCTTTCGGATAGAAAAAGACAACAAGCTTTTTACCGATCAGATTTTCAGAATGTACCGTTTCACCATCCTGATTGGTTCCTTCAAATTGAGGTAATTTATCTCCGACTTTCAACATAATGATTTATTTTTGTTCAAATTTAATGCTTCCATGACAAAAAAGCAAAGAGCTGAACTCGTACAAACCGAATTAGAAAAACTATATCCTGAAGTTCCCATTCCACTGGATCATACCGATCCTTATACTTTAATGGTTGCCGTTGCACTTTCTGCACAGACGACCGATAAAAAGGTGAATCAGGTAACGCCTGAGCTTTTCGCGGTGGCAGGAACTCCACAGAGAATGGCAAAACTGGAGGAATATCAGATTAAAGAATTAATCAAAGAAATCGGACTTGCCAACACGAAAGCCAAAAACCTCAAAAGAATGGCAGAGCTGCTTCTGGAAAGACACAATGGAGTAGTACCGCAAACCTACGAAGAACTGGAAGCGCTTCCCGGAGTTGGACATAAAACCGCTTCTGTGGTGATGAGTCAGGGCTTTGGATTTCCTGCTTTTCCTGTAGATACCCACATTCACAGATTAATGACACAATGGAAGCTCACTTCCGGAAAAAACGTAGTAGAAACCGAAAAAGACGCCAAAAAACTCTGGAAAGAAGAAGTGTGGAACAAACTTCATCTTCAGATTATTTTCTACGGAAGAGAATATTCTCCCGCACGCGGAAACGGAGCCAAAGATTTCATCACCAAAATGCTGTTCGAAAAATAAACAATCTTTTCCGAAGCCTGAATTCCCCTCCTTTGGAGGGGTGGCGAAAATTCGGAAGAATTTTTGACGGGGTGGTTAAATAGATGAAGAAGCAAATCAATCCAACAATCTTCGGTGATAATTGATCTGTCCCAAATGATAACTCAGATGCCCGAAAAGATGGATCAGGAAATATTCCGTCGTCATTCCATAACCCAAAGGTTCAAGCGGATATTGCTTCTGGAGGTCTTCATCAGCCAGCCTATCAAGCGTAATCGTCACCGTTTCGATCGTCTTTTCAATCTGTTGAATCAATTCCATTCTCGGAATATCTTTTAATGAAAACTCAAGCTCCCTGTTTCTTACATAGCCGGAATTTCCCAAAACGGCTCCCACAAAGTGACTGAGATTTCCCACAATATGCAACGTTAAATTTCCTGCCGAATTTGCAATGGTTGCCTCTGTTTTCCAGAGATTTGTTTCATTCTGATAAGACTCAATTTGCTGTTTCAGTTTATTTAAATCTCTTAGGAATAAGGATGTTAGACTTGCTGTCATAGTTTTTTATTTAATTTTTGTTCTAAAATGTCCTCTGAAATTTTTAGTAACCAGAGAATCTAGCTTCGTTTCATAGTCGATAAACCCATAAATGCTGTCATTTTTTTGAAACGGGTACTTGTTAAGAACCAATTTCTGATACACCGGATAAGAATTGATAAATTTAATTTCGCCTTTTAATGTTTTTGGGTCAATATCTTGAATTAAAAACTGATCATTAAAAACCTTTATCAAAACTCCGTTTCCAAAATATCCGTTGTAATTGTTAAGCCAGATATTGATGGTGTCTCCTTTGTATTCAGTTTTGCATTTATAATCGCTGAACTGAAAAAATCTGTATTGCTTTCTTCGAGGATAGAAAATGCTTTCATAATAACCATCTTCTTGTACAATATGAGCGGTTCTTGTTAGACTTTCTACTTTTTCACTGTTAAATAATTTAAGCTCAGGATATTTTGATAGAATTTTGAATGTATCATTTTTACTTAAATTTTCATCAACAGTAATATTTTCAGGTTTTAAAATTTTCCTGTTTTCTTTTTTACAGCTTAAAAAACACAATCCCAAAATGGAAAAGCTTAAAAAAAGAAGTGTTTTTATCATAATCTGTTTTAAAACATAAAGCTAAACAAAAAAGCCACAAAAATTAATTTGTGACTTCAGTTTTTTAATGAGGAATTTCTTCTGTTAGGATTTCGTTTCCTGCTTTGTCGTAGTAAATGCAGGTAAATTGATCCAGATCTACAATCCATTTTTCAATTCCCGTTTCAGCGCAGTCTTCACAAAATTTCATATAATCCGTCTCTCCTCTCTGATGACTTTTTAACTGTTGAATAAATTTTTCTTTATCAGTCTGATCTTCAATAATTAGATTGGCATATTTAGGTTCGGATTTTGTGGTAAAATCATTTTCACCAAAATATTTGGTATGGCTGTCTTTTACCCATGTTTCAAACGATTTTACACCTAATTCTTTAATTTCTTTGATGTAATTCGGAAAATCTGTTCCTGTTTTTACTTTGCTGTGAGCAGATTCAATTTGTTCTACTGTAAACATTTTTTTTCGTTGTATTTTTTTAATTATTCAGCTTTAATTGCAAAAGCGCAAACTATAATTTTGTTTAAATTAATTTTAAATTTAACCGCAAAAGATACACAAGACTTTATCAGATTTATTTAAAGTATTTTAAAAGTCTGCAAGAGAAAATCTTTGATTTTTTACCTTATGTGATCTTTCTTTCCATTTAAGGATTAAACTTAAACAACTCACGTGTTAAAATCTTTTACATCTTTTGCGGTAAGAAAGTTTTTTGCGTTTTTAGTGATTCCTGCAAAATTTATTTCTGTTTTTTTGCCCAAAGTTCCATTTTTCTGTTCAGAACATCCAAAGGAAGGCAGCCCTGACTCAAAACTTCATCATGGAATTTGGCTAAACTAAATTTGCTGCCCAGTTCTTTCTGATATTTTTCTCTCAGCTCACGAATTCTCAATGAACCGATTTTATAGCCTAAAGCCTGTCCCGGCATCGCCATATATCGTTCCACTTCGGCGGTTGCTCCGGCTTCATCGTAAGAAATATTGCTCAGGAAATATTTTATTGCCTCTTCTCGTTTCATTTTTCCGGTGTGGAGACCCGTGTCTACAACCAGTCTTACCGCTCTCAGCATTTGGTCGCTCAGATAACCCATCTTCTGATAAGGATCTGTATACAAGCCGAATTCCGGTCCTAATGTTTCGCAATAATGCGCCCATCCTTCACCGTAAGCTCCGAACCATCCGAATCTCATAAATTTTGGCAGTTTGGTATTTTCCTGCTGTAAAGAAACCTGATAATGATGTCCCGGAATAGCCTCGTGTAAGAACAAAGATTCCATACCTGAAGTTACGTTGAATTTTGACGGATCTGGAAGCGGAGCGTAAAATATTCCCGGTCTTTTTCCGTCCGGAGTTCCCTGAATATATTCCGCACTTGCACTTGCTTCCCTGAATTTTTCAGTTTGTCTGATTTCAAATCCTGTTTTCGGTGTTACGGAAAACATGGTTTTCAGCTTTGGTGTAATTTTCGTTAAAATTCCGTTGAATGCCGCTAAAACTTCTTTTGAACTCGTGTAAGGCATTGCTTTCGGATCTGTTTTTACATAATTAATGAATTCTTCCAATGTGCCGGTAAATCCAACCTGCTGTTTAACCTTTTCCATTTCCGCACGAAGCATTGCCACCTGCTGAAGTCCGATTTTATTAATTTCTTCAGGCGTTTTATCGGTTGTCGTCCAGCTTTTTGCATAATACCTGTAAATTTCCTTTCCGTTTGGCAGGCTGTTGTAACCGTCTGTTTCCCTTGCTTTTGGTAGATATTCTTTTTCCAAAAAGTTGCCCATTTTAGTATAAGCAGGAATAATTTTCTGCACGATGGCGTCCTGATAAAGCTTTGAAAATTTTTCTTTCTGCTCGTTTGTGAAATTTTTCGGAAATTTTCTGATCGGTCCGTAGAAAATATTCTTATCAAAATCAGTCGTTATAATTTCTTCGGCTCTCATTTGAGGAATCATCTTTACCACCAGTTTTTTAGGCAAAACCATTTTATTATTAATTCCTTCGCGGAAATTATCGGTGGCGGCATTCATCCATTCCGGAAATTTTTCCATTCTTTTCAGCCAGTCAGAATAATCTTTTTCTGTTTTAAACGGCTGGCTTCCTTCTCCGCTTCCATACAATGGAAAGTTAAGCGGCAAACCTCCGAATTGCGTAAAAGGAATATATTCCGGATGATAATTGTAGTTTTCTATCTTATCTTTTAAAGTAAAATTCAGCACATCGTAAACTACTTTATCTTCGTCTGAAAGATTCTTATAATCCACATTCTCCAGTTGCTTTTCTACAGAACGGTAGAAAGCGACTTCTCCGGAGATAAAATCTTTATCGATGTTAATCGGAAGCTGATCGTTATAACGTAAATCTCCCTGTGAAGTTGCATCCAGAGGATATAATTTCAGATACTGTTCATAATAATTGGAAGCAATAGAATCCAGATTGGATGGTGTTACTTTCGTTAAAGGGGAATCGGATTTTTTGCATGATCCTAAACTGATCATTATGCCTAATCCTATAATACTTTTTGATATGATGTTTTTCATTCCGGAATCTTTAGAGAACAAAAATAAATATTATATCAATGTAAACTTCCGATCAACTACAATTAAGATGACAAAGAGGATATTATTTGTTATTTTATTCTCTTTAATGAAAATATTTACATTAAATCCAATTGTTTCTATGAAATGATATTGATAATTGTAAATTTTTAATTTAAAAACGTATGTGTTGGGTTAAAAATATATTTAATTGTTTTATTAATTAAAAAAAATGCGTTTATTTAAATTATGTGTAAAAAAAAATAATTATTTATGCTATATTTTTTGTGTTGTTAGTTTTTTTCTATATTAGCGATTAATTAAATAATAAGTAAAAGTATTGTGAATTATTTTAATTATTATTTAATTTAATATGAAAATCTAATTTAATTGATATGACTAAAAAACTACTTAACCTGGCAGTTGCTTTTTCAAGCATCTCTGCTTTTTATGCTCAAGTGGGTATAAATTCAACTTCTCCCAATACAACTTTTGAAATTGTTTCAAAAACCAGTGGAACAAAACCTGAAGGTATTTTAATTCCAAGATTAACAGGAGATCAGATTAAAAGCATGGAGCTTCTTCTGGGAAGTTCTCAAAATTCTATGATGATTTATGCGACGACTGCAGCCACTAGTCTTACCGGAAGTACAATAGATCTTACCGCTCCTGGATTTTATTATTATAATTCCGGATTAGCAAAATGGGTAGCTATTAATAATTTTGGAACGGCTGCGAAAACACCAATTTCAGGACTTATCGACGGAACGGCAAACAATTCGATCGACAGTAAAAACTTTGCGCAAAGTTGGGATTGGACTACTGCAAGTACGCAAACGCCACTCACTTTAAGAGCCAATGCTTTAACTACTGGAACTTTGCTGGATATTACTTCTACAAGTACAGCCTTAAATTCTACAAATGGATTGGTGAGAATCATCAACAATGCAGCGCCTTCTAATGCGACAGGTGTTTTTGCGAGGTTTCAGCCAAGTAATGTTGCAGCAAGTGGAATGTCTCTTCTTAATAATGGAAATTCAGGATTCGGAACAACAACTCCTTCTGCAAAAATTCACATTTTAGAATCAGGGACAACCAATCAACCCGGTGCAATCATAAGTCAGTCGAGTAGTGCTGCAGATACCGGAAGTTTATCCGCTACAGGATCTAAAGGATTATATATTGATATGGGTTCCACAACTTTGGATAGGGCGTTGGTGATTAATCAAAACGGAACGGCTACGAATTCAAGAGGCTTAAATATTACAATGGCTTCAGCAAATCCCGCAATAGGAGGTTTTATCAATCAGACGGGAACTGGAGAAGGCTTCAGAGTTCAGAATAGCAATACGGCAAATAATAATGCTGGTGTTTACATTTTGCATAGCGGAGCAGGAAGTGGGGTATATGCATCTGCAAATGCGGCTGGTGCAGATGCAACAACAGCATCTTCTACAAGAAGATCAATGATTTGGGGAGACAGAACAATAGGAAGTACTGCTGGAAGTAATTCCGGTAGCGGTTACTCCGGACCAAGTTCTTCGGCTACTACATTAGCACACACAACTCTTTACGGATCTATGGGAAATGCAGAGCCTACAGCGGCTAATGATGCTTATATTTTTGGTGTTTTAGGCGAGGTTCTTTCGGTAGGAGGCGCAGCGGCTGTTGACAGATCGGGTGGTGTTTTGGGAAATTCGCAGGTTGCAGGAATCTTCGGAGTCTTGGGATATCGAACTTCGGGATCGGCTAATGCAGGTGTATATGGAAATGCCGCGATGTCTACAGGAACAGGCAGATCTGCGTTGGGTTCTGAGGCAGCGGGCTTTGGAGTAATGGGAGTTGGAGATCTTATGGGAGCCGCTTTTAGAGGAAATGTTTACGGGGTTAACGCAAGTGGAAGCCGTTACGGAATGTATGTTGACGGTGCAACCTATACGAATAATGTAATTGCTAATGTAAGTGCCGTGGATGGAAGCGCAGAAAGGATTACAACGTATGTTCCTACGTCTACCACGGCAGATATTTATACACGGGGAACGGCAACTCTTGATGCAAACGGAAGGGTAAATGTTTCTTTTGACAGGAAATTCTCTGATCTTGTAGCGGAAAATTCTATTGTGGTAACTATTACCCCAATCGGGAAAGGCTCTCAGATCTATCTTGAGCAGGAGCCTACAAAAACAGGATTCAGTGCTAAAACGGATGATAGCAATGCTGTAAAATTCTCATACATTGCTGTAGGAACGAGAAAAGATCTTGAAAATGTTGCTGTTCCAAAAGAAATTCTTTCAAAGGATTATGACGAAAATATGACTGCCGTACTTCATAATGAAACAGATACTTCTTCCAAAGGAAAACCGGTTCACTGGAATGGTTCTGAACTGAAATTTCAAAAATCTGCAAATGCACCAAGCAATACAAGATTAAATACGGCTCAGCTTAAAGCCGAAAAAATTGAATAACTTATTTTAATAATTAAATTTTTGTATAAGTGTCGTTATCATATAGCGGCACTTTTTCATAAGTTTAAAATTTTAGAGTCTTATTATATTAATTTAAAAGAGATTTTTTAAAAATACTTTTCAAAAAATTTTTCACGTTCAATCTATTTTTTATCTTTGTTGAAAACGTTTAACAATCATATTATTACCGCTCTTTTTTTTAAGAAATAATGAAAGGGATTTTAAAAATTTACCATCCGGACGAAACGCTAAAGTACAATATCAGAAATACTTATTGCAAAGCGGTTTACAGCAATCAACAACATTTTCTGGAAGTTGAAATTATTACGGATGACAGTCTGGATCATGTAGAGGATGATTCATTACAGTACAACTTTCCGCAACTCTCTCTTGAAGTGTTCGATTTCCCTATCGATTCCGCGGAAATAGAAGGAAAAACCATCACCATTAATGATTCTGATGAAGATACATATACCGAAGTAGATCTTTTTGATGACGAGGAAGCCTTTATTTATGATAACGAGCTTCAGTTTGAGAAAAATGAAGAAGGAGAACTTCAGGTAATCTGGAAAGGAACGATTGATGATTTCTACACAGGATCAGACACGCCGATTCCTTTCAGACTGAAATGTGAATTCAAGCAGGAAGAAATTGAGGTAGACGAAGATTAATCATCTTTATTTGTCCCCATTTTATATCAGATTTCTTTTCAAATCATTTTTGGAAAGAAATTTGCTGTTTATGAAAATAACAAACTTTAAGTTGTTTTTAAGCAATTTTTAAGAGTTCAATTCATAATATTCCATTACTTTTGTCGTTACAACTTTTATAAAAATACACTTTAATGCTGTTAACGGAACTTACTCAGATTTTATTTGCCCAGGTTGCTGCACCTGCAGTAGCGGCAGACGATTTAGAATTCTCATTTTGGAAAATCATGTTCCACGGAGGAGCTTTCGCTAAAATAGTGATGGTAACCGTGTTGTTGCTCGGTGTATTTTCCGTATATCTTTTCTTTGAGCGCTTTTTCTTTATTAAAAGATTAACCTCAAAAACAGATGCTAATTTTATGGATAATATCGAAGATTTTATCAGAGAAGGTAAGATTGAATCCGCTGCAGATTATTGCAAGAGACAGAATTCTCCGGAAGGAAGGATTTTAGAAAAAGGAATTTCCAGATTGGGACGTCCGGTTTCGGATATCGTAAGTGCGATGGAATCCCAAGCTCAGGTTGAGGTTGCCAATATGGAAAAGAACCTGAATCTTTTGGCAGTAGTTCCGAGTATTGCCCCGATGTTGGGATTATTGGGAACTGTAATCGGGATGATTATCGCTTTCTTTAATCTGTCGCATGCAACGGGATCTTTCTCTCCGAAAACCTTGTCTGAAGGTATTTATACAGCATTGGGGCAGACCGCAGTAGGTCTTGCAGTAGCAATTCCGGCAAACTTTTTTTACAATTTATTACTTACAAGAATTGATAAATTTGTTTTGAAGGCACAAAATATGTCCGGAGAATTTTTAGACCTTATCAATAAACCGTTATAATTTTTTCTTATGAAACCATAAGGTTCCATCTGACAAACATAAAATAAGAATCAACAGATGAAAATTCAGAGAAGAAATAAAGCAAACCCGGAATTCAGTTTGGCAGCAATGACAGACGTTATCTTGCTGATGCTCATCTTCTTTATGGTGACTTCTTCGGCAGCCAATCAAAGTGCGATCGATGTAAAATTGCCAAAAGCAGATACAACAGCAGATAATATTCCGAATCCTTTGGTGGTGAGCGTAAAACCGGATGGGTCTTATTTTGTAGACGATAATCCTGTGAACAGAGGAGAATTGGAACAGACCATTGTCAATAAATTAACAGGTCAGGCGAATAAATCTTTCACCATAAGAGCTGACGAAAATACCCTTCATAAAGACGTGGTTTTTGTAATGGAAATTGCCGAAAAAAATAAATTCAATATTGCCATTGCAACCGTTAAAGATAAATAACTCTTCGAAGTAAGGAGCATTTTAAAATGAGAAGCCATATAATCAGTAAAGATGAGCAAAACAGAGACAGGATAAAAAGCGCAGTGCTTTCTATTCTCATTTGGTCTGCCATTCTTTTATTTGTTTTTCTGTATAAACTGAAACCGGAACTCGATGAACAGCCAGAAGTTATTACAACCATGCTGGTTAATTTTGGAGATAACAGAAACGGAAACGGGGTAGAAGAACCGGCAGATCAGCCGGGAAGTCTTGCTGCTGCGACAGAAGAAGTCGCTTCTGAACCTTCAGAAACCGCTGTTCCTGAAACCAAGACGGTTATCCAGCCGGATCCGCAGCCTGAAACCAAAAAAACAGAGGCAAAGGACAAAATTATTACGGGAAACAATGCCAAAACTTCGGTTCCGAAAAAAGAAGAATCCAAAGCGGAAAGTAAAAAGACTTCCACGAGTACCTCTGCAACCAAAAATACTAAAAAATCAGGAGCTACAACCGCAAATTCCAAGACTGGAAATGGTGACGGAAAAGGAAATGCAGCCATTGGAAATTTGATCAGAGGACGTGGGACAAAAGCAGGAAGCCAAGGCGATGGAAACGGAATCGGAAATGCAGGAGATCCTTTAGGTGGTGATGGAAATGGTGACAGTAAAGTCGGAATCGACAGAAAACTGGTAGGATTTATCCCCGGAACGATGGGAAGAGGCGGATCACAACCAGCGAATAACTGTACAGCGAGCGGAACGATTACCATTGCTTACACTGTAGATAAAGCAGGAAACGTTGTTTCCGCGAGAAGATCGGGCGGAACTTCGGATCCATGCATTAGTTCGAATGCGATATCGTGGGTTAAGAAGTATGTAAAAGCGGAAAAAGCGAGTGTTTCTTCCACCGGAACGTATAAAATTACTTTTTAAAAATACAAAAGCACTTTACTCAAGTGCTTTTTTTATTTCTGAAATTCTGTTGATAACAGGAAGTGCAAAAATTCCGCTAGTTTGGAGATACAGTTCATAGAATGTTTTTGCTTTATCTAAAAAATCTTTGTTATCAGATTGTTTTCCGTTAAAATAGAAAAGATTTCCTAACATTTCATAGTAATCTTTATGGTCTCTTTCCTGTCTTTCATTAACAATTTCTATGATTTCCTCTTTCGGTTTTGATGAAAGCGTTGTAAAATCAAACATAAAAATGTCTTTCATTAAAGATTCAAAATCAAGCTCTTTCTGCATTAAACTTTCTTCGGGTTTATCCAAAATAAGTTTTTCCAATGCCTGAGTTAACTGGCGTATTAATCGTAGGGTAAATTCTTTATCTGTGATCATAAATTGTTTATTGTTATTGGTTTGTGGTTGCTTGTCTATGTACGCCAGTTTAATTGGACATATTTTATAAAGTTGTTTATTTTTCCTCCCAGAAGTTTGTATTCTTGTGCTTTATTTTCAAAATCTGAATTTAATTCAGGATAAAGTCTGGATAGTTTTGATAAATGACAAACTGTTTCATCACAGCTGCCTTGTGAATAAACCAAAAAGCGAATAAATTCACCTTTATAAATTTTTCTTCCATAGCCTTCTACAATATTTGTAACAATAGAATCCGAAGAGCGTCTTAGCTGGCTTCCTAATTCATAAGTTTCATATTTTGGCAATTTAAAAGAAAGCCGATGGGTTTCAATAAATAATTCAAACGAAATGTTATAAATATCAAGTTTCGTATAACTCATATGTGTCTTTATATTAGAACAATAAACTAATAACCATTAACCAGCAACTCTTATCCAAAGAAAAGATATGCTAAAATAATAGAAGTAATAATCCCCACCAAATCCGCTAGAAGCATAGCAATTACTGTGTATCTTGTATTCTTTACGGCTACGGCTCCAAAATAAACAGCAATGACATAAAACGTCGTGTCTGAGCTTCCCTGAAGAACCGCTGCCAATTTTCCCTGGAAACTGTCTGCGCCGAAAGTTGTCATGGTATCAACCATCATTCCTCTTGCTCCAGAACCCGACAAAGGTTTGATTAAAGCGGTTGGAAGTCCGTCTACAAATCTCGAATCTAAATTTGCAGAATAAGCAACCCATTTCATCCCGTCGATAATTACGTCAAATACTCCGGAAGTTCTCAATAGCGAAATGGCAATAAGCATTCCGACCAAATAAGGAATAATCTTTACACAGGTTGTAAAACCTTCTTTTGCGCCTTCAATAAAAGCATCAAAAACATTGATTTTTTTATAAATAGCACCAAGAACAATGGCTAAAAATATAAAAAGAATCAATCCGTTGCTTAATACCTTGCTGAAATCATCCAGTTCATCCTTGCTTAATTGAGTGAGGTACAAAACCAACAACGCGATTATGGCAGAAATTCCGCCAACGTAGGCAAGAACAATGGGTTTTAAAAGGTTGATTTTCTGATATAAAGAAACTACGATCATGGCTGCCAAAGTTGCCGCAAATGTAGCGATCATACACGGAAGAAAAATGTCAGTCGGCGTTTTCGAACCCATCGAAGCGCGGATCGCAATGATGGAAACCGGAATTAGAGTCATTCCTCCTGCATGAAGACAGAGAAACATGATCTGAGAGTTGCTTGCCGTGTCTTTATTCGGATTTAAAGTCTGCAAACTTTCCATCGCTTTTAGACCAAAAGGTGTTGCTGCATTATCCAGACCGAGAAGATTGGCACTGAAATTCATCAGCATATGTCCGAAAGCGGGGTGGTTTTTAGGAATATCGGGAAATAATTTTGAGAAAAAAGGCTGAATTAACCGGCTTAAAAGATTGATTCCGCCTGCTTTTTCCGCAATACTCATGAAGCCCATGAATAGAGTCATAATTCCGATAAGTCCGAGACAGATTTTCACTGCTGTTTCAGAAGTTCCGATTACCCCATCCGATTCCTGAACACGGTACACTTTTACATCCTGTTGTAAAGAATCTGTTTTATAATGAATCCTGCTGTCCGCAAAATCAGTCTTTTTCATGAGGCTGTCCCGCACAATAGGAGAGAGGGCATTCATTTTCTGTGTGGCAATCTGTACGGTATCACCGCCTTTTCCTACAACCATATCATTGAAAATAGTTTTGTAGTTGCCTGATGAAATGTATTTTATACCTGCAATGGCAATGGCAATGATAATGAATGCCGACCAAATTCTGCTGAGAACCATTTGAGTAAATTAAAAATTTTAGAAAAGATAATAAATTATAAGTAAAACTTGAAAAAACTTTTATTTCTTTGAACCATTAAGATTCAATAAGAAATTAAGAATATTAAGGAAAGCCTAAAAATCAGAATGATTTATCTTAATTAGACTTAAAACCTTAATTCTCCTTAATGGTTTAAATTTACTTTTCATCCAGATAAACCAGAAACCCTTCAAAATCAT
Organism: Chryseobacterium urinae; assembly: GCF_030518295.1. Classification (NCBI taxonomy): domain Bacteria; kingdom Pseudomonadati; phylum Bacteroidota; class Flavobacteriia; order Flavobacteriales; family Weeksellaceae; genus Chryseobacterium; species Chryseobacterium urinae. Next base: position 18,799 of record NZ_JAULSJ010000008.1, read on the forward strand.
CGTCCAGATTTTTCAGAACTTTAGCATCTTTCATTTTCTTTTCTAAGCCTTCAATGAAAAAACTTTTCTCGAAAAACTGGCGGTGAACCCCCGGAAGCAGCTCTTTAAAGTAATCCATTCCGAATTTGTTGTTGTGAAGATCCATTTTGGTTTCCAGAGGCTTGTTCGGGAATAGTTCTTCGTGCATATCGGTGATTCTTTTACAGAATTTCAGTGCTTTCTGAGGCGAAGAGACTTTAGAGCAGTACATCGCAATAAAACAGCACCATAGTGCGTGTCTGAATGCATTCCCCACTCCATTGGTAGAGGCGGTTTTAGGGAATTTTTTCTGAGCAATCGTATATGCCTGAACGGTGGCATGAAAACTGAGCAATGAGAAAACAGGATGAGGAAGAACAAGCGTTAAAAGACGGATAATCTTTTTAAAACTCATACTTCGGATGGTGCTGAAAAATATCTTGAAAGTTCTCATAAATAAAAATCTCTCCCTAATTAGAGAGAGATTGTGTTATTTTGTTACAAATTATTACGCTTTTACAGCTAATAAATTTACTGTTTTGGCAACAGTATCTCGGATTTCTGTTCTTTTAACGATAAAATCTACAAAACCTTTTTCCTGAAGGAATTCTGAAGTCTGGAAACCTTCCGGCAAATCTCTACCGATGGTTTCACGGATAACTCTTGGTCCTGCGAAACCGATCAAAGCTCCCGGTTCAGCCATGATAATATCTGCTGTCATGGCGAAAGAAGCGGTAATTCCTCCAAAAGTAGGATCACAAAGATAAGCGATGTATAAAAGTCCTGCTTCTGAAAGCTGAGCCAGTTTAGCCTGTACTTTAGCCAACTGCATCAAAGAATAGGTTGCTTCCTGCATTCTTGCTCCACCAGATTGGCAGATAATCATATAAGGAAGTTTTTTCTCAATACAGTAATCAATCGCTCTTCTGATTTTTTCTCCCATTACGGAACCTAAAGATCCTCCGATGAAAGCAAAATCCATACAGGAAACCACCATTTCAGTACCTTTTACGGTTCCTACTGCATTTCTGATAGAGTCTGTAAGTTTGGTTTTAGCCTTTACTTCTTTCAGACGGTCTGTGTAAGATTTCGTGTCTTTAAAGTTCAGAATGTCAATACTTTCAACATTGGCATCCAGTTCCGTGAATTTACCTTCATCGAAAAGGATATCAAAAAATTCTGCACTTCCTATTCTTACATGGAAACCGTCTTCCGGAGAAACATAATTATTTCTCTTCAATTCATCATGTTCCACCACTTTTCCTGATGGAGTCTGATGCCAAAGACCTTTGGGAACGTCTTTTTTCTCATCAGTAGATGTCGTAATATTTTGTGCTTTTCTTTTAAACCACTCGAATGCCATATTGTTTATATAATTGATGAAAAATAAACGATAAATGATGAAAAAACTGTTTAATAGAAATCAATTATCAATCATCATTTATCATTAATGATTTTTATTTTAGCGTATTTACGTTATTTAAATCTTCGAATGCCTGAACCAGTCTCTTAGAGAAAGTTTCCTCACCTTTTCTTACCCAAACTCTTGGGTCATAGAATTTTTTGTTCGGTTTTTCTTCTCCTTCAGGATTTCCGATCTGAGTTCTTAAATAATCGATATTGTTTACCATATAATCTCTGATTCCTTCTGTGTAAGCAAACTGAAGGTCAGTATCAATATTCATTTTAATTACACCGTAATCAATCGCTTCTCTGATCTCTTCCAGAGTAGAACCAGAACCTCCGTGGAATACGAAATTAATTGGTTTCTCAGCAGTTCCGAATTTCTCCTGAACATATTTCTGAGAATTATCAAGGATTTTTGGTGTAAGAACCACATTTCCTGGCTTGTAAACTCCATGTACGTTTCCGAAAGCAGCAGCAATGGTAAAGTTATCAGAAATAGCTTTCAGTTTTTCATACGTGTAAGCAATATCTTCAGGCTGCGTGTATAATTTAGAATTATCTACATCCGAATTGTCTACACCGTCTTCTTCACCTCCTGTAACCCCGATTTCTACTTCAAGAGTCATCTGGATTTTAGTCATTCTTTCGAAATACTGAGCTGAAATTTCTAAATTTTCTTCTAGAGATTCTTCAGAAAGATCCAGCATATGAGAAGAATAAAGAGATTTTCCTGTCTGCTTGTAGAATTCTTCGTTAGCATCCATCAATCCGTCGATCCAAGGCAATAATTTTTTTGCAGCATGGTCTGTGTGAAGGATTACCGTTGCTCCGTAAGCTTCTGCAAGGGTATGGATATGTTTTGCTCCGGCTACAGCTCCTAAAATAGCTGCCTTCTGTCCGTCGTTGCTTAACCCTTTTCCTGCGTTGTAAGCAGCTCCTCCGTTAGAGAACTGAATGATAACAGGTGAGTTTAGTTTTGCTGCAGTTTCCAAAACCGCGTTTACGTTGCTGGAACCAATTACGTTTACTGCTGGTAATGCAAATTTGTTTTCTTTAGCATGCTGAAAAATATCAGTAACTAATTGACCTGTGGCAACTCCTGCCGGGAAAATTCTGCTCATGTTTTGCTTTTTAATATAAATTATTAGGGTGTTTTTAAATTCCTGTAAAGGTAATAATTTTTAAAATATTCTTAATTTCTTTTATCTCTTCCCCAAAGTAGCTTCTGGCGGATGGTTTCGTAGAAACTTAAGTTATTCGGCTGAACGAGTAATATCTGAAAATCCGCTTTTTTAATCACAATTTCCTGATCTGTTTCGATATGAATCAACCGCGAATCCAAAGAAAGAGAATATTGTGACACGCGGCTTTCAACTCCGAATTTAATTTCAACCCTGTCATTTACCACCAAAGGTCTCACATTGAGATTATGGGGTGCGATAGGAGTGATGACGAAGTTCTCGTTGTTCGGAGAAATGATGGGACCTCCACAACTTAAAGAATACGCCGTAGAGCCTGTAGGAGTGGAAACGATAACACCGTCTCCCCAGAAAACATTCAGAAACTCATTGTTAATATAAGAATCTACCGTAATCATGGAAGTGGTTTCCTTTCTGGACACCGTAACATCATTTAAAGCATACGGGAAAAAATCCTCCAGAATAGGCGAAACAACCTGAATTACAGAGCGGCGGCTTGTTTTTACATCGCCTTTCAGAATAGAATCCAGCTCTTTAAATGCTTCTTCTTTGGTAAAACTTGCCAGAAATCCCAATCTTCCGGTATTTACCCCAACGATCGGGATTTCAAGATCTTCAATGAAGGTGAGAGAATTCACAATCGTTCCGTCCCCACCAAAAGTGAAGAAAAGATCCACTTCTTTCTCCAGAAGGTCTTTTTTATTATTAAATGTCTCAAAAATCTTTGAAAACTGAAGAGCTTCAGCCATCTCATCGTACAAAACAGATTTTACACCTCTACTTTCCAGCTCGGAAATAAATTTGCTTAAATATAAAAAAGTATCAAGATCTTTTTTCTGAGAATAAATGGCTGCCTTCATTAGTTTTTATATTTCTATGAATTTCTGGAAAAACCCGAATCTGTCCTGCAATAAGTCTGATTTTTCATCAGAATAGTACTTCTGTACAATGCGGTAATCATATCGGTCGAATGTTTCATCAATAGAACTCAGATTTTCATTGCTGATCTTTATCGTCACCTGAATCACTTCATCCGACATGAAACTGATAAACGCGCCGTAAAATTTGGAATTATTGCTTTCCACAATATTGGCAATCTCCGTCATCGAATATTTCCTTGCCGGTGTTTCAACGGTAAGAATGGCTCCCGATTCGGAAAACAGCGGATATTTTGAAAAATCCTGAAAAATATCCTCACAGCTAATGTATCCCAAATATTTTTCGGATTTATTAATAACAGGAATCACGTTGGAATTGAAGGTATAGAATATTCTGATGCTGTCCATAATATTGTTATCCTCCAGAATGGCAAAACGCTCGATCTGATGTTCGAGGTTTTTCAGCATCCCTTCCTCTTCATACAGGAAATCCTGTGCAATTGCACCGTAAAAATGATGGGATTTTTTGATGAAAATATGAGAATATCCAAATGCTTCTAACATTTCCCTGGCTGATTCTATCGAGTCAGAAAGGCTGAAACACGGGAAGTCTTTTGAGATATAATCCTTGATAAACATTGTGCTAATTTATAAAAAATTAAACGAAACTTTTCTTCAAAATGATACTTTTTTTCAGGAAAATAAAAAAAAATAATTTTAAAATTTGTTGGTGTAAAAAAAAAGGGTATCTTTGTCGCCTTTCATTTTTACTTTTTATTAGATTTATTTCAAACTGCACTGTCTCTTAGACATATGCAGTTTTTTTATTTTAAAGCCTTTGCAAATTCCCACATTACAATTCCTCCGCAAACGCTTACATTTAAAGAATGTTTGGTTCCTAACTGAGGAATTTCAAGGAAAGAATCAATATTCGGCAACGCTTCATCGCTTATTCCTTCCACTTCATTTCCTAAAATCACCGCGTATTTTTTTGTTTGATCTATGGTGAAATCTGTGATCATTTGGCTGTTCGTGGTCTGCTCGATTCCTACGACTTCAAATCCCTGAGATTTTAAATCATTAATGGCGGTATTAATATCATTTTCATGACTCCAGTCTACGCTTTCCGTAGCTCCCAAAGCAGCTTTATGGATTTCGCGGTGTGGCGGCTGCGGCGTGATTCCGCAAAGGATAATCTTCTGAACCAAAAACGCATCTGCCGTCCTGAACGTTGCACCCACATTGTGCATGCTTCTGATGTTGTCTAAAACTACAACCAAAGGAATTTTCTCAACCGATTTAAAGGTTTCCACATCAATTCTGTTGAGTTCTTCCAGTTTTAATTTCTGTACCAATTTTATTTTTTTGTCAAAATTAGGTATAAATATTTACGATTTTCAGATGAAAACGGATTTTGTTATTTTTTAGTACCCATGATCTGATGAACGTTTTTCTCAATATTCTGGGCAATGGTTTCCATCGGAATATCGTTTTCGTCATTATTAAAAGGATCTTCAATTTCTTCGGCAATCAGCTCAAGGCTCATCAGAACATAATAAATGAATACCGTAAGCGGGATAATATAGTTTCCGATATTGATAACGTAAGCAATCGGCAGTGCAAAAACATACAGAATGATAAACTTTTTAATGAACGATGAATAAGAATACGGAATCGGCGTATTTTTAATTCTCTCGCAACCGCCGCAAACATCCAGAAAACCGGAAAGTTGGGTGTCGAGATACAGCATTTCAATATCTGAGATTTTTCCTTCTTTCTTTAACTGATTTAATTTGTGACTCATCAGAATGATAATTTCACTCGGGCCATGATTTTTCAGCTCTTTCTCGATTTCAGAATAATCTTCATCCAAAGCCAGTCGGGTAGATTCTTTAGATAAATGTTTTGCTAAAAAGTGAGGAAAAAACTTTAAGTATCTTGCAATTTGCTCAGCATTTTGTCTGTCTTCGCCCAAAATAGTATTCACTTTTATGGCAAAATTACGAGTGTCATTCATCAGTTTTCCCCACAGTTTTCTGCCTTCCCACCATCGGTCATAAGCTGTGTTTGTTCTGAAAACCAACAACAAAGAAAGCACAAAGCCTAATAGAGAATGAATTAAACCCACATTGCTGATTCCTGATTTTGAATTAAGCCGGAAATGCTCAATTTCAAGGTATTCTACACCCCACGAATATAATCCGACAAGGATCATGCTTGGAAATAATATTTTTAAAGTGTCGCTTTTATGTAAGCTGAAAAGGATTTTCAGGAAATGTTTGGTGTTGTAAACTCTCATAGATTTCGTTCGTCTTACAAAGATAAAATTTTAGTTTTATCCCGACTTTACTAAAAAATTTAAAACATATGAATTGTGATTTTAAAGATGTGATTTAGAGAATATAATTAATTTTTAACGCGACGTTCGCAAAGATTTATTTTAATTTTTTATGTATATTTTTTGATCGCCAAGGCACTGTGTTCAGCAAATGATAGCAAAAGTAACTAGTTGAAAAAAAAGGCTTTGAAAAAGGGATAAGAGATATCTTTTAATTGTAAAAACATTGAGTTTAGCAAGTTATAGCAATCATCCTTAGCTGAGTGAAACGCCTTAGCGAACGGAAGAATATTTTCAACATTTAAAAAGAATCTTTGCGAACGTCGCGTTAAAAACGAATTCTGCCAATTCTATATCGAATAAAATTTAATTTTGTAAAAAATCCTTGTGACATTATATTATTTTTAAAATTTCACCAAATTTCAAAAAAACACTATTTTTATTTCGCATTAAAAATACCACACAAAATGATTCTCGAAAGTGTAGATGTTGTTAACGATATCAGTAAAGAAGATTTCCAGAAAAATTATTTCAAAAAGCACAAGCCGCTTCTGATTAAAAATTTTGCGAGCCGATGGGATGCCTTCGACAAATGGAATTTTGATTTTATCCGTGAAAAAGCGGGTGAACAGGAAGTCCCTTTGTACGATAATAAGCCTGCCGATGCAAATAAAAGCAGCGATGCTCCGGTTGCCAGAATGAAAATGAAGGATTATATTGATACGATAAAAAATAAACCTTCCGATCTCAGGATTTTCTTTTATATCATTACAGACCGGCTTCCGGAACTGCTGAAAAACTTTACGTATCCGGATTTGGGAATGAAATTTTTCAAACGTCTTCCGACCTTATTTTTCGGAGGGAGTGAAGCGCATGTTCTGATGCATTATGATGTAGATTTGGGAGATTTTCTGCACATTCATTTTGAAGGAAAGAAAAGAATTCTGTTATTCGATCAGAAACAATCTGCTTTTTTATACAAAGTTCCGTTATCGGTTCATACCATTTATGATGTAGACTATGAAAATCCTGACTATGAAAAATTTCCTGCCCTGAAACACGCCAAAGGTTTTGAAATTTTCATGGAGCATGGTGATGCCCTTTTTATTCCCGGCGCGTTCTGGCATTTTAACCGATATTTAGAACCCGGATTTTCAATGTCGCTTCGTGCATTGCCTAATAAACCGAATGTTTTCGCGAATATGCTGTATCATGTTTTTATCATGCGATATACCGATAAAATTATGCGAAAGATTTTCAAAGCAAAGTGGGTGAATTACAAACAGAAGTGGGCGTATAAAAAAAGTTCGGAAGCTTTGAAGAAAATTTAATCATTTTTCTCCCGCAGATTTCACAGATGATTGTGTTGAATTTTATTAAATAATGTGTCTAAATTAATATACAAAAGATCATGAAATTACTTTATCTGAGTTTATTTTTTATATTTTCAATATCTTTTTTTAATTGTCAAAGTTCTTATACCCCGGCAAAAATGTATAAGGTGCTTCCAACACTTACAAAATCAAAGCTGATTCTACAAAGTGAAGTTGATTCCTTGGTTTCTACAGATAAGTGTAAGTATTTAACAAAAGGAAGGAGTTATGCGGCTCCTGCAGGTCTATTTGCTAAAAATGATTTAAAAAATGCAGCAAAAGGAATTGATGAGTGGGTTCAGTTGGATAAAGGGAATGCTTATATTCTTACCAATTATAAATGGATATCAATGGATCATTCAGGATCAACACAATTAAATGTAGATTTCGATACGTTATATTGTAATGAATAAGTTGATATTTTATTAATTGTCTTTATCTTTTTAATTAATATTGGAGAATAACGATTAATAAGCGGTTTTCTAACAGAGTTCCTTCGACAAGCTCAGGATGACATCTCTAATACTAACAGAAAGATTTACACATTGTCAGGCTGAGCCTGTCGAAGCCTTTATTAGTAAAGGGATAAAGTCAATTCATAAATTTAAAAATATGCCAAATCATCTGTGATATCTGTGGGAAAAATACAAACCACTTTCCTTCTACTATTTTATTTCATACTTTTACCGACCTAATTCTTAAGAACGATTGTAATGGCAAAGGCAGCGAAGAAAGAAACCCCGTTAATGACGCAGTACAATACCATCAAGGCGAAATATCCTGATGCACTTTTGCTATTCAGAGTAGGGGATTTTTATGAAACTTTCGGGCAGGATGCCGTAAGAACATCACAGATTTTAGGAATCGTTTTAACGAAAAGAGCCAACGGTGAAGGTCATATCGAACTGGCTGGATTTCCGCACCATTCGGTAGATTCTTACCTACCAAAACTCGTAAGAGCTGGAATGAGAGTTGCGATCTGCGACCAGTTGGAAGACCCAAAAATGGTAAAAGGAATCGTAAAAAGGGGAGTGACGGAACTGGTAACACCGGGAGTTACGTTCAACGATCAGGTTTTAAATTCCAAAAAAAACAATTTCCTTCTTTCTCTTCATAAGGAAAAGGAGAAATTCGGGATTGCTTTGGTGGATATTTCTACGGGAGAATTTCTGGTGAGTGAAGGAAATCTGGAAAAACTGCTTCATATCGTCAATACTTTTGATCCGAGTGAAATCATTTACCAGCGAAGTGTTCAGATTCCGGAACAGATTAAAAATAAAAATGCCTTTAAACTTGAAGACTGGGCGTATCAGTATAATTTTGCCTACGAAAAACTGACGAATCACTTTAAAACCAATTCGTTAAAAGGTTTTGGAGTGGAAAATCAGCTATTGGCAATTACCGCAGCAGGAGCGATTTTCGCTTATCTGGTGGAAGATACGCATCATAATTTACTGTCTCACATCACCAAAATTCAGATCATTCCGCAGGAAGATTTTCTGATGATGGATAATTTTACGCTGAGAAATCTTGAAATTGTGTATCCAAGCAATCCGCAGGGAAAATCATTACTAGATATTATCGATAAAACATCCACTCCGATGGGAGGAAGATTATTGAGGAGAAGAATTATCCTGCCGTTAAAATCAGTGGATGAAATCAACAGGAGATTGTCTTTAATTGATTTTTTAAACGAAAATGATCATCTTAAATACGAAATTTCACAGCTCTTAAAGTCGATTTCCGATTTAGACAGACTGATGGGAAAACTGGCGGCGGAAAAAATTTCACCGAAAGAACTGGGATATCTTCGCCAGAGTTTAATTAATATTCATAAAATCAAAGCGTTGCTTCATCCTCATGCCGATATTTTGGCTTGGCTGGATCCTTTGTATGATCAGGATGAATTGATAAAATGCCTTCAGAACCATCTGAATGATGAGCTTCCGGTGAATTTATCGAAAGGAAACGTCATTAAAGAAGGAATTTCCGAAGAACTGGATCGCTTAAGAGGACTGCAATCCAAAGGTCGCGGTTTTCTGGATGAAATGTGTCAGAGAGAAATCGAAAGAACAGGAATTTCAAGTCTGAAAATTGATTTCAACAATGTTTTCGGCTATTATATTGAGGTTCGAAACACCCATAAAGATAAAGTTCCAAATGACTGGCTGAGAAAACAGACACTGGTAAATGCAGAACGTTACATCACAGAAGAACTGAAAGAGTATGAAAATCAGATTCTTGGAGCCGAAGAAAAAATCGGAGTTTTAGAAAATGAACTGTACAGAAATGTATGTTCTGAAACGATGGTTCACATTGATCAGATTCAGGAAAACTCTAAAATTATTGCACAGTTGGATGTGGCCGTTGGTTTGTCCGAACTGGCTGTCTCTGAGAGTTATACAAAACCTGTTTTAAATGACAGTTTTGCCATCGATTTAAAAGAAGCAAGGCATCCGATCATAGAAAATGCGCTTCCTTTAGGCGAAAAATACATTCCGAATGATATTTTCTTAGATAAAGATTCTCAGCAGATCATCATGGTAACCGGACCAAACATGGCGGGTAAGTCGGCGATTCTTAGACAGACAGCAATTGTTTGCCTTTTGGCGCAAATAGGGAGTTTTGTTCCGGCAAAACATGCGGAAATCGGGATTTTGGATAAAATTTTTACAAGAGTTGGCGCAACGGATAATATTTCTGCTGGAGAGTCGACTTTCATGGTGGAAATGAACGAGGCAGCGAATATTCTGAATAATATTTCCGAGAGAAGTTTAATTTTACTGGACGAAATCGGGCGCGGAACTTCTACCTATGACGGAGTTTCCATTGCTTGGGCGATTGCGGAATATCTTCATCAGCATCCGACTCAGGCAAAAACGTTGTTTGCAACGCATTATCACGAGCTGAATGAAATGACCGTAAGTTTCGAGCGTGTGAAAAATTTCCACGTTTCCATTCAGGAGAATAAAGGAAATATCATTTTTTTAAGAAAACTGGTTCCGGGAGGAAGTGAACACAGTTTCGGTATTCATGTGGCAAAACTGGCGGGAATGCCTTCCAAAGTCGTGAACAGAGCCAATGAAATTCTGAAAACGCTGGAAGCAAGCCGTTCCCAAAGCGGAGGTTCTTCTGAAAAGATCAAGCGCGTTACGGAAGAAAATATCCAACTTTCTTTCTTTCAGTTAGACGATCCGGTTCTGGAAAGCATTAAAGAAGAATTAACAAAAATCGATATCAATACATTAACGCCGATTGAAGCGTTGATGAAGCTGAATGCAATTAAGAAAATGATTGGAGGATAGTTTTCTGTTATTTCTGATTAAAAGAAATTGTTAAAGGAATTCGAAATCTGTAACGAACTTTTTCTCCGTTAAGTTCAGCAGGAGTCCATTTATCTTTAATTTTTAAAAGAGCTCTTTCAGCTTCTCTGTTAAAGCTCTCATTGTCTCCGTATGCCTTTACTTCTGTCACAAAACCTTCTTTATCAATTAAAAAAGTAATTGAACAGGATTCTGTTTCAGCATTACTGTGTACTTTTCGCATTCTGAAGTTTTTAGCGATTTTATTTCTCAATACTGTTACCCCAAGAGGAAATGTTGCCGGCTTTTCTGCATCAATCGTCGCCCTGCCATTTTTTTCAGTAATTAAAAGTTCGTTAAGCTGAGTTGTTTGGATGGGTTGTTCCTGAGAAAAGATAAGCACAGGAAAAAATACAGCTAAAAATGGAATTATTTTCATCATTAAAGTTTTTGCAAAAATAAATTTTAATTGCAAACGAAATTTAAAATTTCTTTAAAGTAAGCGGAAAAGTATAAAGAAATCTTACAGGTTCCCCTTTGATTGTTGCAGGTTTCCACTTTACAAAAAGTCTTCTTACAGCAATTTCTGCGGCTTTGGAGTGTTTCGGATCGTCTCCTAATGCAGTTACATATCTTACATAGCCTGTTTTTTCGACAATAAAATACACTCGGGTGTTTATTTTTTTTGATTTTACATCGATAACGTCCATTTTTTCTGAAAATTCCCTTTTGAACGTTTCCATTCCACCGGGAAATTCCGCCGGAGTATCTGCTTTGGTGTAGACATCATCAAGTTTCATTTTCGTCCTTAGAACTGTGTAATCCGGAAGTTCTTTTACGGAATTATACTGCTTGGTTTGTGCAGATAATGAGAAACTTAACCATAAGCCTAAAAAAATAATCAGCTTTTTCATATAAATGTGTTATGAGAAATAATATTTTTAAAGCATCAAAAATAAAGCCGAATGAAAATTGGTTTTTTAATAAGGATCAGTGGAAATCATTAGGCTGATGTGGTGTGATGATCCATCTTATCAGTAAAATCAATAAAGTAAGAAGAGCCATCACGATAAACCCTGAAAAAAATCTCAGAAAATGAGTTTTGTTATCGTTATCAATCTGCTTTATTTTTAATTTTGTGAGGGTTATAAAACCTACATAATACATAAAAAGGACTACAAGTGGAAGAAAAAGGATTGGCATTTCGGGTTACATTTAATTACACGTATTTTCTGGTTACCATTTTTATATTTCTGACGGAAGTTTTAATCGCTACCAAACTCAAAGATATTTTCTTTGTGAGAGCCTATCTCGGAGATGTGATTGTTGTGATGCTGATCTATACTTTCATCAAAACATTTTTCAGAATTGAAGATAATAAAAAATTGATTCTCAGTATCCTGATTTTTTCTTTTCTGGTAGAAGTTGCCCAATATTTCAATATTGCTGAAAAATTAGGCTTCCGGAAAGGAAGCCTGATGTATATCGTGATCGGAAATTCGTTTTCGTGGATTGATATTCTGTGCTACTTCGTTGGATGCTTATTGCTTTTTGTTTTTGTTAAATTTCAGAAAAATCCTCAAACAACACATTAAACTACCTTCCGAAACTGTCGTATTTATCTTCAGCGTATTTGATGAAGCGGTTCAGTAAAGCTACATTTTCCTTTTCAAGAGGAGAAAGCTCGCTGTCTACGTTATTGGAAACCGGAATGTACCAGTCGGTCTGCTCAAAGAAATTTCGGTACGTTTGCTTCTTAAAAGCATAGCCGTGTCTCGCGAAAACTGCGTTTTTAATGATTTCCATATCCAGTTTTCTGAGGTTTTTAAGATCTTTTTCCGATAATTTCTGCTTGGATGCATTGATTTTAAAAACAGCATCTGAAGCAATTCTGTTTCTGGATTCGGTGTAGGTTTCAGTCTTTCCGGTTTCTTCGTCGGTGTATTTTTCTACGAAATCTTTCGGATTTTCCCAGTCGATGAGGTCATTGTTTTCATTCAGCATGAAATTCGGGTTGTATACAAACTCTTTTTTCACAAGCTTTAAAGTTTTATTCGGAGCTTTTACCGCCGATTTATTAAAGGCATTCCAGCTTCCGGTAAGACTGTCGTTGTTCAATTTTACCTCGAATCTTCCGTCGGTCTTATCATTTCCGGGTTCATCCAGAATAAAGGATTTTGAAGTTTCGTTAAAAACGCCTCTGAATGGTCTTTGATTTCCATCAACAATACTTTGTCCGTATACACTGTCTTTGGTAATTCTGTTGATTTTCAGGGCAATTTTTTTATAAATTTCACCTTCATACGCTTCTCCGATTTCCGGCTGAATCATTTCTTTTCCCGCGAAATCGCCCATATAAATTCCGTAATATTCTTTGTAAACTTCGGGAACTGCTACAGAATCCTTCTTTGCCGTAAGACTGTCTTTTGAAGGATCTGTTATTTTTACATCCTTTTTACAGGCGGTTAAACCAATTGTAAATAAGGAAATTAACGATAATTTTAAAATTTTCATATGTATTTTTTTGCAATTAAATATTCAATTAATAAGATGTTCGGAATCCAGCCCAACCATGCTATGATCTGATAAACATCCATCGGATTCGGGTGGAATAAATATACAATAATTACCTTCCACATTCTTAATGTTACCGCGGAAAGTGTCAGCGCAAAACTACGCCACATCCATTGTTTATGCTCTTTAAATTTTTTCTGTCGGGCAAACTGATAGGCTTTAAAAGTTGAAAACCACCATAAACAGCCGAGAATGACAAAAGAAATCTTCGATAAAATTCCGCCGTTGGCAAAAATTCCCATATAAATTCCAGACGGAGCCGCGAAAAACAAAATCAGAAAAATGTACATCTTTCCGGTGTTTTTGTGGAAACTTTTTATGCCGAAATCTTTTCTGAGAATCGCTAAAAATCCACTCAGCAAAACAAAAATACTTGTGTAGACGTGAGTGTAGAAAAAATAAAGATATTCCGGTCTGTTGGTAACTTCAGTTTGTTTGATCATTAAAAAACTCACATCAGAGCGCAACGGAATATATTCTAGCGTAATTTTCAGCATCAGCCAAAAGAAATATCCAAATCCAATAACTAAAAGGATTTTAAAGGTGTTCGAAATATTTTTTTTGACGGAAAGCATTTTTTTTTATTTAAACACTAATATCACAAATTTCTCGCAAATGGTCATAAATAATTTGTGTTATTAGTGAAAAAAGATTCGTGTAATTTGTGTTTATCTAAACACTAATGTCACCAATTTCTCACAAATGGTCACAAATAATCTGTGTAATTAGTGAAAAAAGATTCGTGCAATTCGTGTTTTAATCTAAACATTAATTTCATCAATTTTCTACAAATGGTTACAATAATTTGTGTAATTAGTGAAAAAAAGATTCGTGTAATTTGTGTTTTAATCTAAACACTAATGTCACCAATTTCTCACAAATGGTCACAAATAATTTGTGTAATTAGTGAAAAAAGATTCGTGCAATTCGTGTTTTAATCTCAACACTAATTTCATCAATTTTCTACAAATGGTTACAATAATTTGTGTAATTCGTGAAAAAAAAGATTCGTGTAATTTGTGTTTTAATCTAAACACTAATGTCACCAATTTCTCGCAAATGGTTACAATAATTCGTGAAAAAAGATTCGTGTAATTTGTGTTAAAATTATTACTTCAGATTCAAATCCTGCGCAATCAGCCACGCTTCACTCCAACACGCCTGAAAATTAAATCCGCCGGTTACCGCATCAATATTCAGCACTTCTCCGGCAACGTAAAAGTTAGGCAAAATTTTCGAAGACAGGTTTTTAAAATTAATTTCCTTTAAATCAACGCCTCCTGCCGTTACAAATTCATCTTTAAACGTCGATTTTCCGGTGACATTAAATTTCTTTTTGCATAGATTTTCAAGAATAGTCTGCATTTCTTTTCCTGAAATCTGGGCAACCTGTTTATTCTGATCCACTTTTGAAACCTCCAGAATTCTCTGCCAGAATCGGTTGGTAATATCAAAAATCTTTGATTGCCCGATGGTTTTCTTTGGATTCGATTGTTTGAAGTTTAGAAATAATTCTTCCGCATCATCGATTGATTTGGAAATAAAATTGACTTCAATTTCAAAATTGTATTTTACTTTCGCCAGATTGATTGCTTCCCAAGCTGAAATTTTCAGAATGGCAGGTCCCGAAAGTCCCCAATGCGTAATCAGCAAAGGTCCGCTTTCTTCGGTTTTCAGTTTCGGAATGGAAGTTTCTGCCATTTCAAAGCTTGTTCCGGCTAAATCTTTCAGCAAATCATCTTTAATGTTAAAAGTAAAAAGCGACGGAACCAGATCAATAATTTTATGACCCAAATTTTCGATCATTTTCAGAGATTTTGGCGAGCTTCCGGTTGTATAAATGATAAAATCAGCTTCAAAATCACCTAAACTGGTCTTAATGATATATTTTTCGCCTGATTTTTCAATTTCTTTTACAGAACATTTGGTTTTCACTTCAACATTTTTCTGATGAATTTCATGTAGAAAAGTATTGATGATCGTCTGCGAAGAATTGCTTTCCGGAAAAACACGGTTATCATTTTCTATTTTTAACATAACATTTCTCTGCTCAAACCAATCCATCGTGTCTCCCGGCTGAAACTTGGTGAAAACACTCAGCAATTCCTTGTTTCCGCGGGGATAAAACTGTACCAGTTCTTTGGGATCAAAACAGGCATGAGTCACATTACAGCGTCCTCCTCCCGAAATTTTGACTTTCTGAAGAACATCCGAATTCTGCTCAAGAATGGTAATTTTATATTTTGTTTCGTCCAGATTCGATGCTGCGAAAAAACCTGCCGCACCGCCTCCGATAATGATAATTTGCTTCATAATACTTTTAATCTTATGCTCAAGATTACTTTTGCAAAACTACAATTTTTATAAACCATCTTATTTGAGTAATTTTGAAGAATATAATTTTTCATTTTTACAGTGAAATTATTGACTACAAAAAATGATTTTTGTGATAAAAAATCACACAATTTATATTTTAAAACAAAAAGTAAATGAAATTCTACCATACATTCGAAGTTCGATGGAGCGATCTTGATGCCAACAAACATCTGGCAAATTCATCTTACGTACAATATTGTGCGCAAACCAGAATGGCTTTTATGAAGCAGGAAAAAATGGGCGTTACCCAAATGAGCCGATGGGGAATCGGTCCTGTAATCATGCACGAAAGATTTTCTTTTTTCAAAGAAATATTTGCAGACCAGACTGTGATTGTAAGTCTTGAAATTGACGGCTGTGCAGAAGACTGTTCTATTTACCGTTTTGTACACAAATTTTACACAACCGACGGAGAACATTGTGCAACTTCAGAAGCAACGGGAGTGTGGATCGATACGATGCTGAGAAAAATGACAACACCGCCCGATGATGTGGTGGAAGCCATGAACAAATATAAATCTCCGGAAACGGTAATTTTAACAAGAGAAGATTTCAAAAAACTTCCTTTCCGTCCGGAAAATGTTGATCCGGCAGTATTTACTGTTTAAGATGTAAGGTTTTGAGTTTATTGTTTTAAAATTACTCATTACCCATTATTTATTACTTATAATTAAAAATATGTTTGAAGATAAAGATCCAGAATTAACGCCAATTTCCAAACTGGGGGAATTTGGTTTAATTAAACATTTAACGGAGCATTTTCCTCTATCCAATGAATCTTCGGAGCTTGGAGTGGGAGATGATGCGGCAGTGATTAATCCCGGAAATAAGAAAGTGGTTCTTACAACAGATGTTTTGGCGGAGGGTGTTCATTTCAATCTGGGATATGTGCCTTTGAAGCATTTAGGCTATAAAGCGATTGTTGTAAATCTCAGTGATATTGCAGCGATGAATGCAACGCCAACTCAGATTTTGGTTTCTCTTGCCGTTTCCAACCGTTTTCCGGTGGAAGCTCTGGAAGAAATCTATTCCGGAATTCAAACCGCTTGTGCAAGGTATAAAGTTGACTTAATTGGCGGAGATACAACGAGTTCCAAAGCCGGTTTGGTAATGAGCATTACGGCAATCGGAATGGAGAATGATGAACATATTGTGAAAAGAAGTACAGCAAAACCAAACGATCTTTTGGTGGTCACCGGAGATTTGGGCGGTGCTTACATGGGACTTCAGATTCTGGAAAGAGAACATGCTGTTTTCTTAGCCGATCCGAATATGCAGCCGGAAATGGAAGGCTACGATTATATTCTGGAAAGACAGTTGAAGCCCGAAGCAAGAACCGACGTAAAAGGAATTTTAGAACAACTGGATATTAAACCAACTTCTATGATTGACGTTTCTGACGGTCTGGCTTCTGAAATTCTTCACCTTTCAGATCAGTCGAAAGTAGGATTCAGATTGTATGAAGAAAAAATTCCGATGGATAATTTGACGATTACAACAGCGGATGAATTCAATTTAAATCCTGTGATGGCTGCTTTAAGCGGAGGGGAGGATTACGAATTATTATTCACGATTTCGCCAAATGATTTTGATAAAATTAAAAACCATCCGGATTTTACCATCATTGGTCATGCCGTTGAAAAAGAAGACGGAAATTTTATGGTGGCGAGAGGTTCTAATCAACTGGTTGCTTTAACAGCGCAGGGTTGGGACGCTTTTCTGGGAAATCAGCAAGGATAGATAATTTTATTATTTAGATATTAAAAAAACCACTGCAATAGCGGTGGTTTTTTAGGTAATTAATCTTTTTTAATATCTGCTTTTACATTCTGGTAGGATTTGTCTACCGCATCTGCACCTTTTTTAGCCGTTTTTTTGGTCCATTTTGCTGCATTTTTAACACCTTTTTTGGTTGCATCATAACCTTTTTCTGCGGTTTTGCCGGTCCATTCTGCGCCGTCTTTAACAGCGGTTCCTACTTTTTTTGCATCTTTTTTTACCTCTTGCTTTACAGAATTCGTTTTTTGTGCAGATACTCCGATTCCCAATAAAAGAATCAATGCTGCTGAATATAATCTCTTTTTCATTTATAAGGATGTTTTTTCGTTTTTTCAACAAAAATCAGACCAATAATGTATAAAAATTTCAGAATAATTTAGTAATGGGGATCATAGAAGTATTATAAACAAAAAAGTTGTATTGTGAAGAGGACTTAAATATTGTGAAGCTACTGCTATTGTTTTAAACGGCTATCATCATGCGGGAGAATTAATAAAAATTTTTGTTCATAAAAAGAACAATATAATTCTAAAAAATGCAGACAGTATTCCCTGGAATCTTTTTGAAAATACTTATGTTGAGAAAAGTTTTAATTGGTAAATGAATGTAGAGAGAATTTTTCAAGATTTGGAGCATGTTAGGAAAGATTTGCTAAAAATGTAATAAAAATCCGGCTCAACAAAGCCGGATTAGTTATATAAGTTAGAATTTTTAAGCCTTCGCAATATTCAGAATCACTTCCATCGCTTTCTCCATACTTTCCAGAGCCACATATTCATACGGTCCGTGGAAATTGATTCCTCCCGCAAAAATATTCGGACAAGGAAGTCCCATGTAAGATAACTGCGCTCCATCTGTTCCTCCGCGGATTGCTTTAATCTTTGGTTCGATTCCTGCTTCTTTCATCGCTGCTGCGGCAAGATCTACGATGTGCATTTTTCCTTCAAACTGCTGCTTCATGTTTCTGTACTGCTCTTTAATTTCAATTTCGGCAGTTCCTTCACCGTGTTTCTTATTAAACTCAGCTACTTTTTCTTCCATGAATTTCTTTCTTGCCTCAAATTTATCAGCATCGTGATCACGAATGATGTATTGCAGTTTAGCTTCAGAAATATCTGCATTTAAATCCATTAAATGATAAAAACCGTCAAAACCTTTAGTCGTTGCAGGGGTTTCATTGGCAGGAAGCATTTGTGCAAATTCAGAAGCCAGTAAAGCGGCGTTAATCATTTTTCCGTAAGCATAACCCGGATGAACGCTCAATCCATGGATTTTTACCACTGCTCCAGCCGCGTTGAAGTTTTCATATTCCAGTTCGCCAACTTCTCCGCCGTCCATCGTGTAGGCAAATTCAGCCCCGAATTTTGCCACATCAAACTTATGTGCTCCTCTTCCGATTTCTTCATCAGGCGTAAATCCAACCGCGATTCTTCCGTGCTTGATTTCCGGATGAGCCATTAAATATTCCGCAGCCGTTACAATTTCTGCACAACCTGCTTTATCATCGGCTCCAAGAAGGGTATTTCCGTCTGTGGTAATTAAGGTCTGACCGATATATTTTTTTAAACTTTCAAATTTTGATGGCGATAAAGTAAATCCTGTTGCCTGATTCAAAACCAGATCTCCTCCGTCATAATTTTCCCAAACCTGCGGTTTTACATTCTCTCCGCTGAAATCCGGTGAAGTATCGTAATGCGAAATAAATCCGATGGTCGGTTTGTCATTATTCTCAAGATTGGAAGGAACGTATCCCATGATATAACCATTTTCATCGATCGATACATTTTCAAGACCTATCGTTTTCAGTTCTTCCGTGATGTAGTTGGCGATATTCCACTGTCTTTCTGTAGATGGAGTGGTTTCGCTTTCTGCGTCGCTGGTTGAATAGATTTTTACGTAATTAAGAAAACGGTTCAGTAGCTTTTCTTTCCACAAAGGGCTGAATTCTATTGCGCTCATTATATTGGTATAAATTTCCTGTAAAGTTAGCAAATTTGATGCTCAGAATAATTTATTTGTGACCGAATAGAAGCTGTTGAGATTATTAATATGATATAAAATGCTGAAAATCAAAATAATGATTGCTTTGTTTTAATCTTAGATAAACTTGTTTAGTTTTATTATATTTGAGAAAACCTAAACGTTAAAAATGTTTCTTACAGAATGTCCGCGTGATGCAATGCAGGGGTGGGGAGAATTCATCCCGACTGATAAAAAAATAGATTACATCAATTCTCTTATGGATGTGGGTTTTGATGTTCTGGACTGTCTGAGTTTTGTTTCTCTGAAAGCAATTCCGCAAATGGCAGATTCTGATGAGGTGGCGGAAAACATCGATAAATCCCGATCCAATACCAAAGTTTCTGCGATTGTTGCCAATTACAGAGGAGCTGAAAAAGCATTAAAACATCAGTCGGTAGACATTATCGGCTTTCCGTTTTCCATTTCCGAAACTTTTCAGCATAGAAATACGAATAAAAATCAGGAAGAAGCTTTTCAGGAAATTATCAAAATACTGGAACTGGTAAAAAATGAAAACAGACAGTTAAACATTTATTTTTCAATGGCTTTTGGAAATCCTTACGGCGAAATGTGGAAGTGGGAAGAGGTAGATTTCTGGGCTCAGCGATTTTCTGAAATTGGCGTTAAAGAGATCTTACTTTCTGATACAACGGGAGTGGCAACGCCGGAAACCATTTCTCTTTTGTTCGGAAAAATTCCTTCAAAATATCCTGAAATTAATTTTGGAGCACATTTCCATAACCGTTATGAAGATTCTTATGCTAAACTGAAAGCCGCTTACGATCAGGGATGTACGAGATTCGACAGTGCCATTAAAGGAATCGGAGGCTGTCCGATGGCGAAAGATGATCTGGTGGGAAATATGCCGACCGAACAGGTGATCAACTTTATGAGCGTAGAAAAAGCAGACCATAAACTCAATCTGCTGAACTTCGAAAGTTCTTATAACAAAGCGAAAGATATTTTTCATTTTTGAGACAAGTTCTCTTTTATTATTAATTAGTATGACTTCAAAAATTACATATATTGGAGATTTGAGATGTTCAGCAGAGCATTTACAATCCGGAACTCTTATTGAAAGCGATGCGCCGACAGATAATCACGGAAAAGGTGAAAAATTTTCTCCCACAGATTTGTGTGCAACTTCTCTGGCAGAATGTGCACTTACAACCATTGCGATTTTAGGCAAAGAAAAAAAGATTAACATTGATGGTGCTTATTGTAATCTTCAAAAGATTATGAAAGGCGAACCAAGAAGAATCGGCGAAATTGTTTGCAATTTTGTGTTTCCGAATTCTTATTCCGACAAAGAAAAAGCTTTTATAGAAGAAACAGCGCATAATTGTCCGGTTGCGAAAAGCCTTCATCCGGATTTGGTACAGACCATGATTTTCATTTATCAATAAAATAATACACCGTAGAAATTTTCTGCGGTTTTATTTTTGTTGAAAACTTCTACAATATTAATTTAAACCAAGCAAAAAATGTTACCAATCATCTCACCTTCAGAACTAAAAAATCTTCCAACAGAAAATCTTATCATTCTTGATGCAAGAGCAGGAAAAGATGTTTATGAAAATTATCTGAATAAACATATTAAAGCAGCAAGATTTATTGATCTGGATAAAGATCTTGCTGAAATCGGAGAGAACGCTGCTTTTGGAGGAAGACATCCGCTTCCGGAAATTAAAAAATTTGCAGAGACAATTTCAAATCTGGGAATTTCAGAAAATAACCATATTGTTATTTACGATGATAAAAACGGATCAAACGCTGCTGCAAGAACTTGGTGGATGCTGAAAGCTTTCGGTTTTGAAAACGTTCAGGTTCTGGATGGCGGATTTCAGAATGCTGAAAAAGAAGGGGTTGAATTTTCTTCCTGCGAAGAATCTTTCGAAAAAGCTGACCTGATTCATAAAGAAAGGTGGCTTCTTCCTGTCTCAGATCTGGAAGCTGTTGAAAATGAATTAACAAAACAATCATCGACGGTTGTAGATGTAAGAGATTCATACCGTTACAGAGGCGAATCTGAACCGATTGATCTCGTTGCAGGACATATTCCCGGAGCAATCAATATTCCTTTTTCTGAAAATCTTGATGAAAACGGAAACTTCCTTTCACCGGAAATTTTAAGAGAAAAATATTCAAAATTGCTTGAAGGAAAGCCCGAAAATCTCATCATTCACTGTGGTTCCGGAGTAACGGCCTGTCATACCATTCTGGCTTTGGATTACGCAGGATTCAAAATCCCGAATCTGTATGTAGGATCATGGAGCGAATGGAGCAGAAGAGAAGGGAAAGAAATTTCCACAGAATTATAAAAGCTTCCACAGACCGAAATCTGTGAAAGCTGAAGTGAAGGGTTGGTTAATAAAAAGGTGAATTTTTCTCTATTTTGTAACAGCTAAAGCTTCAAAATAATTTTTAAAGGCATTGATTTCCAGTGCAAAAACGCCGTCGTTTCCAATCATGTTAATCGGTCTCCAGAAACTTCCGTCGAAAAAGCTGATAAGTCCCTGATAAGAATTCAAACCATTCGGTTCGGTAACTCCCCACGGATTTCTCAGGATGATGTAGTTCTTTCCATTGAAAGTAGACCAGCCTAAAACCGTGTAAGCGTGATTTCCAACAATATTAGATCCGGTATAATCTTTTCCTGATCCATACGTCCATGCAACCATCGGATTAATGGTCTTGCAGCTCATTGAGTTTTCTCTTACAACGCCAAAAAGATCAAGCGCAGTTCGTGGTGAAGTGTAATAATAATACGGTGTTTTGTTTGTAAGTTGCGCAACAGCTTTTGCAGGATCTCCGAAAGCCGTTTTAGAAATGTCCGGTTTATCGTCATTTACATTCGTGATCCATTTGGCAAAGGCTTTTTCATAAACAGCCGGCCAGATTTCTCCAGCATCGTTGCTTCGGCAATATACAGGATTGTTGTTGGATGAGTTAATGATCGTATTATCAGTAACTTCCACAAGTCTTGTTGCCGCATCTTTTCCTCCGCCTTTTGTGAAAAACTGAATGGCGTTGGTGCGGTCTGTTTCTCCAGTTCCGGTGGCTCTCACTTTATGCTGAATAGTATAAGGATCTGCCCATGCAATAGCAGAAATAGCGGCAATAAAATAACAGTTGGCAACTGCACCCTGAATCGGGTCATTGTATTCCGTAACGTCGTTGAAGAAATTTCCTCTGTCGCTCCACGAAGTTCCTGCAGGAGTCCATCCGTTGGCATTTCCCATCCCGAAAATGATATTTTTAATAGAAGGGGAGAGCACTTTATTGCTGATGGTGTTGTTCAGCTTAGGGATATTCAGTACCACTTTTACATCGCCTTTGTCTAATCTGGCATTTTTTACAGCGATGCTGTTCAGGTCTTTTATTCCAGTACCTGAAAGATCATTGAGTGTCTTAATATTCGAAAGATTTACAGTTTCCAGTTTGTCTGTTGCTCTCACTTTAATATCCTCAGATTTCAGAGTTTTTACAGTGTTATCGCTGTTAAGTTGCAGTCCTGCGTACAGAGGAGAATTAAATTTGATGTCGAAAAGTTCTGCATAATTGGTTTCCAGGGTTTCTTCAAGAATCTGGTACGATTTTACGTCTTTCCAGTCGAATTTTCTTCCTGTGATGGCTTCAGTTAATGCATAAGGATTGATAACTCCTACAAACAGTTCTTTAGGTGCTTTGTCCATGATAATTGTTTTTTAAAGGTTAAGGTTAGAATTAATTTGGTTAATGAAATCGGGATTGTACAGATATAAAAACCGGTTGAACAGAGAAATTCCAAAATCATCATTGGGTTCGATCATGATTTTTCTTGAATTCACCTCAATCATTCTCTGGCTTCCTCCCACCATTGCCGGATCTTTCACAGAATCCTCTATTTTGCTGATTAAAGAAAGAAGCTGAAGAAAAATTTCTGTATTGAATTTTCTTTGTTCAGAGACGATCATTTTTTCATCCGCGTCATATCCTCTAAAGATTTTCAGTTCGGCATTTCCGTCCTGTTCGGAAAATATAATCTGATATCGGTACGCGTACTGCGGCGGAACACTTCCGTTATTGAATGATACGATGAGGATATTGGCTTTCATACTGTTGATTTCTGAAACCAAAATTATATCAACTTAATAATCTGAATGTTAGGGTTTATACGAAATGTATATGGGGAAAAAACGGAAAATAAAAAAAGCTGCTTCAAAATGAAACAGCCAATTATTTTTTAATGGAAAATTGCTTAAAGAAATAAAATTTTAAAGCATTCCAAGCTCAAATTTAGCTTCTTCGCTCATCATATCTTTATTCCAGCTAGGTTCGAAAGTAAGTTCTAAGTCTACGCTTTTTACATTTTCCACTTCACCAACTTTATCTTTTACCTCCTGCGGAAGCGTTTCTGCAACCGGACAGTTGGGCGTCGTTAACGTCATGATAATTTTTACGTCCGCTTCATCGGAGATCTGAACATCATAAATTAACCCCAATTCGTAGATGTCTACCGGAATCTCTGGGTCATACACGGTTTTTAAAACACCGATGATTTCCTCACCGATGTCAGCAATCTGATCGTCTGTAAATTTCATTTTTTAATCTAAATTGATGTACCTTTTCAACAAATCTTCCTGACGCATACGCCGGAAAACATTCGCCAAAGTTAAGACATCTTTTTCACAATAGTCAACTATTCTTTGCAAGTCTTTCTCTATGTAGTAGATTGATGAAACCATTGAGCCGTCGATATCGTCTTTTGGAGTCGGTATTCCGAAAACATGAGCCAGCAATTCCAACGAGACAAAACTTTTGTAATCCCCAAATTTCCAAAGTTCCATCGTATCGATATGCGGAATTTCCCAAGGCTTTTTTCCGAACATCTGAAACGGAGTAGGAGGCATCATCCCATTAATTAAATATCTTCTGGCAATCCACGGAAAATCGAATTCTTTTCCGTTATGTGCGCATAAAATGACGTCGCGAAGTCTCGGGCTGTTAAAAATTTCACCAAATTCCAGAAGTAATTTCTTTTCATCGTCACCTGCAAAACTTTTGATTTTCAGGGTATCGTTTTTTTCGATCATTCCGATCGTTATGCAGATGATTTTCCCGAATTCTGCCATAATTCCGGCTCTTTCCACATAAAATTCTTCAGGAGAAACCTCATCTTTTCTCTGGAATCTCGTTTTTTTATCCCAAAGCATCTGTTCGGCTTCCGATAATTCTTCCCACAATCCGAATCCCGGAACCGTCTCGATATCAAGAAATAAAACTCTTTCTAAAGGAATATTTTGTATCATTTTTTACTTCTTCGTAATTTGTTTGAAACTAAACCTCACAGGTTTCAATATTTTCATTAGATTTTTTGAAAGACATTATCCTACCTGCATTCCGTTCTTTGTGGGTAATAAAGGAGTTAAAAGGGTAACATCTTTTTTATTTTCACCATAAACACCCAAAACCAGACATTCGCTGAAAAAATTGGCGATCTGTTTTTTAGGAAAATTAACGACAGCCAAAATCTGCTGACCAATTAATTCTTCTTTCTGATACAACGAAGTGATCTGAGCGGAAGATTTTTTAATGCCTAAATCTCCAAAATCTATTTCGAGCTGATAAGATGGATTTCTTGCTTTCTCAAAATCATTTACAGAAATAATGGTTCCGCAGCGGATGTCTATTTTTTCGAAATCTTCCCACGAGATTTCAGGTTTTATCATCATAACGAGTTGATTAATTGTTCTACTTCAAGTTTCTGTTCAGCATATTTTTTCTGCAGTTCAGAACCTTCGCCCATTCTTTTATAATATTCAAGAGCTTTGCTGCCGAAGTCTTTTTTGTAAAAATCGGATACTTCAGGAATCTGAGGAAAAACCTTATGAAAAAGCATTTCGTAATACGCCTGAAATTCCCTTTCGCTTTTTTCTTCAATAACGTGTCCCGGAGCTTTCTGTCTTACATGCAGCATTTCGTGGGCAATTAAATTTAAAACCAGATTCAGATCAAAATCGAATAAATTTTTAGGGATCATTACTTTTTGCGGGCTTCCTAAAACGCCTTCTGCCGTTAGAACGAGAGAATTTGGGAAAACCTCATCGCGAAGACCAAATCCTTCAAAGTTTTCATGTTCGAGATTGAAAGAGCGGATGATGTATTCTGCCGCATCAATGATCTGGTCGTGTTCTCTGTAAGCTTCTAAATGTAAAGCAACCTGTTCGAAATTCATCTTTAAATATGTTTTAACAAATGTATTAAAATCAAAAGATTATCCCGGTTTTTTACAAAGGAAAATATCAAATAAAGACGAAAATAGTAATGTGGGTTCAATATAAAACAATACAAAACATCAATAGGGATGGCTTTAGCCAATTTTGATTCAGAATCTTTACATTGAACTCAGTAAAATTAAAGGATATTCAAAAAAAATCCCTCAATAAATCTGTTGAGGGAAAATATGATCATTGATGATTTTATTTTTTAATCCACCATTGGCTGTCCTTTCTGTCGGAACGTTTCACGCCGTTGTTTAAAGTATAGGCAAAACCAACTCCCAACGTCTGTTTAAGCTGTGTTTTCTGAACCTGATTGTGGTCGTACATTACATCCACTGTTATATTAGACGATATGAATTTATTAACCTTTAAATTTAAGATCATTCCATACGCAAGAACCAATCTTTCCGGATGATCCAGATAATTGGAGAAAACGGATGCTGTATTGGTAATATTTACGTTCTCCATCAAATTGAATTTATAATAAGCCGTTCCCAGAAAACCATATTGTAAAATCGAGGAATCTCCGTCTGCTTTTAAACCGTAATTTCCTGCAAGCTGAAGATCTTTATCCAGCACAAAAGCCCATCTCGCGTTGCTCGGACGAAGGGTAACATTTACGTTATCATTCGGTCTGTACGTAATCCCCATCCCGACATTCAGATAACCGGGAGCCATAAAATTGGATATTTTTTTTGCTTCCGGATTATTTCCGTCCTCATATCCCGCAGAAAACTGAGAAATCAGACCCGCTCCTACGGAAAGATACCAGCTTTTTGAAAACCTCCTTCCGTAATTAGTGGAAACATTAATAACGTCCTGAGTTTTTCTTACACCAACTCCTTTCGTATCATTTTGTCCGTAATTCAAAAGAATGATGTTTTCCCAAAGATCTTTATCTTTTTCATACGTAATGTTGTAATCCAGCGCAGCAAGCCATCCCACATTGTTGGCTCCTCCACCTACCCAGTTAGAAAATGCTGCCTGATTAATCATCAGCGACTGTTTTCCTAAAACCGACCAGTGTTTAACGGTATCTACTTTAATGGCTGCGGTGTCTGTAATAACAACCTGTGCATTGGCAAAAATTCCCAGAGAAAGAGAGAGTGTGAATAAAAACTTCTTCATGAGTTCAGGATTTCATTATACAAAATTCCTTACAAAAATATTAAATATAATTTTTATGAATGTAAAACCAGCTTTAAGAAGTGAATGTGATCAGGCTTTTATCCGGTTTTTGAAGTCGTTTTTTGAAGTTTTCAATGACAAAATAAAAGGAATTCCTTCGAAAGCCGTGAAAATCATTACTTTTTGGCTGAAATAAATTTCTGAAGAGAGATTTCATCGACAATTTTTCCGAAATTTATCGTTGGCTTTTCATTTGACGTAAAATCTTCATGTTAAAAAACAATATAATTTCCAAAAAAGCGCTGCTTTATCCTTTGCTGATGCTTGCAGCAATGTGGCTGGGTTTCTTTTTACAGATGCAGGGCTTTTTTCAGAGCTGTTTCGGGGCGATCATTCCATTGTTGCCGGAAGGCTTATTGGGAATTATAACGTCACCTCTTTTACACGGTAATCTCGAACATATTGTGGGAAATTCTATCCCGATCGCGGTGCTTATGTTTTTGCTGTACCAGTTTTATCCTTTGGTTGCCAATAAAGTGTTTATCACGGGCTGGCTTGCTACAGGATTTTTGGTTTGGCTTCTTCCGCCAATAGATATCATGACGGGAGATTATCTTTATACCTGTACCATCGGAGCGAGTGGAGTGGTGTACGTTCTTGCTTTTTTCCTTTTTTTCAGTGGGGTTTTTAAATGGAATATGAAATTGCTCACGATTTCTCTGTTGGTCGTTTTGTACTATGGAAGTCTCATCTGGGGAATGCTTCCCGAAGAACTGTTTTCCAATCTTCAGGAACCCAGTAAAATTTCCTGGCAGGCGCATCTTGCAGGTGGAATTGTAGGCGTAATTCTGGCTCTTTTATTTAAGAAAGTAGGCGATAAAAAGAAGAAGTTCATCTGGGAGTTTCCAAATTATTACAGCGAAAAAGATGATAAATTATGGCAGGAATACAAAGAAAATCATCCCGAAGATTTTATGGAACTGCCTTACAAAAAGAAAGACGATATCTGGGAAAGACTGGATGAACTGAGAGGCAAATAATTTTAAAAATTTTCTACATTTGTGAAAACAACACAAATGTATTCTGAAGAACATCTTTATTCCATTGCTCTGCGAGAGTGTAATTTAATCGGAGATATTAATTTTTATAAGCTTGTCCGTATTTTCGGAAGTGCCAAAAATGCCTGGGAAAACACCAAAAAGGAATACAAAAAGCTGGACGGATTCGGGTCTAAAATGATTTCAGATATCGGAAATCCTGATCATCTGAAGTTTGCCGAAAATGAACTGAAGTTTTGTGAGGCAAACCATATCAAAATTAATCTCAGACATCTTCACGATCTTCCCAAACTTCTGCACGAGTGCGACGACGCACCTGCTGTTCTTTACCAAAAAGGACATTTTGATGATGCTAAACCAAAAATCAGCATGGTAGGAACAAGAAATATGACTTCCTACGGAAAACAGTTTATTGAAGATTTTTTTAAGGAAACGTCTTCCGGTAATTTTATTTCCGTAAGCGGTCTGGCTTTGGGAGTAGATAAAGAAGTTCATGAGCAGTCTCTTCATCATCAGGTTTGTACGGTTGCGGTTTTAGCCCATGGTTTTCACACATTATATCCTTCGAAAAATAAAAAATTATCAGAAAAAATTCTTGAAGACGGGGGAGCTTTATTTACAGAATTCAATTCATCCAAAAAGCCGGACCGCGAAAATTTTATTCAGAGAAACAGAATTGTAGCCGGAATTTCCCCTGCGACAGTTGTGGTGGAAACAGCTTTCGGAGGCGGTTCAATCAGCACCGCAACGTTTGCCAATCAGTACAACCGCGAAGTATTTGCGCTTCCCGGAAAGATTACAGATAAACAGAGTCAGGGTTGTAATCATCTGATTTTTCAGAACAAAGCTTTGGTCATTTCCACGATAAAAGATCTGGTTGAAAATTTAGGATTTAATAATCCGGAGAGCAGAATGGAAGAATTGTTTCCACGCAGTGAAGTTTTTATTCAATTATCTGAAAATCAGAGTAAAATATTTAAAATTATTGTCGATAATCCACAGATTTCTTTGGACGATCTTGCTGATAAAACAGACCTTTCTTCACACAAAATTTTGCCTGTAATTTTAGAATTGGAGCTTTTAGGAAGAGTAAAATCATTTTCAGGGAGACAATTTTTAGCAATATAACAATTAACGATTTCTTAATATTGCATTATTTTAAACATAACATTTAATTTTTAATAAAATTAATGATTGAATTGCTGATTTAATAATATTAAGTCATTATATTATTAAATTTTCAACAATTGTTATTTAGGGTGTTGTGAATCTTGAAAAAAAAATTAAATTTGTTGGCAATAATATTCAACCCTAATATATGGAACAATATAATATTGACCAGAAAATCCAAGAATTTATAGCTAAAATTGAGGCAAAAAACCCTAATGAGCCAGAATTTTTACAAGCAGTAAAAGAAGTTGCGGTAACTGTAATTCCGTTTATCTTAACGAAAAAGGAATATACGGGAATGAAGCTTCTAGAAAGAATGGCGGAAGCTGAAAGAATTATCATCTTCAGAGTTCCATGGGTTGACGATAAAGGAGAGATCCAGGTAAACAGAGGGTTCAGAATCCAGATGAACTCTGCGATCGGACCTTACAAAGGAGGAATCCGTTTCCATCCTACCGTAAACCTTTCTGTTCTTAAATTCTTAGCGTTCGAACAGGTGTTTAAAAACTCTTTAACAACGCTTCCGATGGGAGGTGGAAAAGGAGGTTCAGACTTCGATCCGCAAGGCAAATCTGATATGGAAGTAATGCGTTTCTGCCAGGCTTTCATGACGGAAATGTGCAAACACATTGGCCCTGAAACAGACGTTCCTGCGGGAGACATCGGAGTAGGAGCAAGAGAGATCGGATATCTATTCGGACAATACAAAAAAATCAGAAACGAGTTTACGGGAGTTCTTACAGGAAAAGGTCTTGCGTACGGAGGTTCATTAATCCGTCCTGAAGCTACAGGATACGGTGTTGTTTACTTCGCAGAGCAGATGCTTAAAACGATCGGACAGACTTTCAAAGATAAAACGGTAACGGTTTCAGGTTTCGGAAACGTAGCTTGGGGAGTTATTAAAAAAGTTAACGAACTGGGAGGAAAAGTAGTAACGATTTCCGGACCGGACGGTTATGTGTATGATAAAGATGGAATCGACGGAGATAAGATCGATTATTTATTGGAATTAAGATCTTCCGGAAACAACAGAGCTGAAGATTATGTGAAGAAATATCCTTCTGCAGAATTCTTTGCAGGAAAACGTCCTTGGGAAGTGAAGTGTGATGTTGCGATCCCTTCTGCGACCCAAAACGAATTAGATTTGGAAGATGCTAAATTATTGGTAGAAAACGGATGTGTTTGTGTAACAGAAGCAGCAAACATGCCTTCTACACTTGATGCGATCAACTATTTCTTAGACAATAAAGTATTGTTCTCTCCGGGGAAAGCTTCTAACGCAGGAGGTGTTGCAACTTCAGGTCTTGAAATGACGCAAAACTCGATCCGTCTGAACTGGACTTCTGAAGAAGTGGATGCTAGACTGAAAGAGATCATGATCGGAATTCACAAAGCGTGCAGAGACTACGGAAAAGAAGAAGACGGCTATGTAAACTACGTAAAAGGAGCCAATATCGCCGGATTCGTGAAAGTTGCAGAAGCAATGTTAGCTCAGGGAGTAGTATAAAATACAAAGGTTGGGAAATTCCCGACCTTTTTTCATATAACCTGTTCCCGGGATTATAAATGGGAAAAAAGTAAAAAGTGAAAGGAGAAAGCGTTGATTATTCAGCGCTTTTTTTGTGTTTAACGCTACTTTCGCAAGATCTTGTTTTGGAATGATGCTGAATATTTTTCGATCGTGAATGCATTTCATTCAGCTAATGATAATCATTTTAATTCAAATGAAATTGACATCTTCATGTCATTTCAAAGTATAACGTCTCAACCAAAGACAGATTCTTCACTTTGCTACGCTTCGATCTGAATGATAATAAGAACTGCCAAAAAGTGAAAAATCATTACATTTAATTCATGAAAAATACATTTGAAAATATTGATGAATATATTGCTTTGTTTCCGGAGATTCGGGATAAATTAGAAAATCTCAGAAAGCTAATTCTTTCACAAAGTTCTGAAATTGAAGAGTATATTGGCTATCAGATGCCCGCTTTCAGATATAAAAATAAGCCGTTGGTCTATTTTGCAGGGTATAAAAAACATATTGGCTTTTATCCCGGAGCAGAAGGAATAAAAGAATTTGAGGCTGAATTTAAAAAAAGCAATTATAGATTTTCAAAAGGAGCGGTACAGTTTCCTGAAAAAGAGGATCTTCCTGAAAATTTAATAAAGAAAATTGTTCAGTTCAGACTAGAGGAAATAAACCACACAAAATCCTGAAAAATGATTCAGGATTCTCTTTATTTGCATATCGATTATTTATTCAAAATTTGATATTATGTTAAATACAACTTTCGTACAAAATTCATGATCTCTACTTATTTTAACTTGATTTATAATTATTTAAGATAAATTATACTGTTTGATATTTACGAAAAAATCCTGAAACATTACATTTCAGGATCTTCTTTCTACTTCTTAAAAATTTAAATACTTACTTCGACTTTTTCTTCTTGGATTTCTTTTCTTCTTTTATAGCTTCTGTGGATTTGGTGGTGTCTGTTACAGGTTCTGTATTGGCATTTACAGTGGTTTCTGCGGATGCTGTTGTGGCGGGTATTGTTGCTTCAACAGTGGCAGTGGTGCCTGTATTTTGGTTTTGGCTTGACGTTCCGGAGTTTGTCTCCCCGTTGGTGGTTGCCTGTGAATTCTGTTGGGTCTGAGTGGTCGATGGATTATTAGAATTTGTGGACGGATTTTGTTGTGATGTTACCGTTTGAGCCGATACTGCGATTACTCCGACTAATGTAAACGCTGCTGTTAAAACTAACTTCTTCATAATATTAATATTTAAATGGTTGTTTAATTTAAACGCCGACATTTTATCTAATATTATGCGGGAAGTCTTTATTTAACGGACTTTATAATTATTTAAGACGGATTTTGAATTGTATATTATTTTCCTAAATTTTTCATAATTCGCTCTACAAATTCGTATGCAGCGGGACAGATCACGGTGTTTTTGATCATTAAATTATTGATCTGGTAGATCTTCTTTCTGTCGGAATGGGGATATTCTCTGCACGCTTTCGGACGCACTTCATAGATAGAGCAGGTATTGTCTTCATTTAAAAAAAAGCACGGCAAATTTTGCAGAACTTTATCATTATCTTCATCTACACGCAGGAATTTTGCTTCAAAATCGGCAGGTTTCATGCGGAGATGCTTAGAAATTCTTTCAATATCTTTTTCGGTATAAAGCGGTCCTGTTGTTTTACAGCAATTGGCGCATTGCAGACAGTCTATTTTTTCAAAAACCTCTTCATGCGTTTCCTGAACCACATAATCCAGATTTTTTGGTGGTTTCTTTTTCAGTCCGTCGAGAAATTTTTTATGCTCTTTCTGCTTTTGTAAAGCCTGTTTTTTATAAAATTCTAAATCCATTTATTCTTCTTCCACCAATACGGGAAGTTTTGCTTTTTGATACTCACTTATTTTATCCAGATTCAGCACCGTGGAAAGATGGTCCTTATCAGGATAATACATCGGGATAAATTTTGCACCGTACACGATTTCTTTGGTTATATAAGAAGTTCTCTGAACCACCGTATTGGAAAAAACCTCATCAAAAGCACGGATATGAACAATAATTTCAATGCCCGTATTTTTAAAATCCTCTTCAGAAAATCCATAAAAAGGGGATTCTTCATCAATTTCATGAACAATTGTCCAGTTCAGAGCCAATGTATTGATTTTGCTGAACTGTGTTTTCAACTGATAAAAATTACTTCTCGAAATACCATTTTCCACGACTTCAATGGCCGTGGTAATAACAACTTCGGCATCTGTTAACGCATTATTTTTATAAGGCGCCAGTCTGAACATCAAAGCTGAAGCTTCTTTAAACGGTGCGATAACGGCAATTTCAGAAAACTTCAGATACGCTCTCGGTCTTGAGAACCTCCCATAGAAAAGTCCCGTTGCAATGGCAAAGGTAAGCAATCCCAGAAAAGCTTCAAAGGTAGCAACAAGACTGGCTGTAAAACCTACCGGAGCAATTCTTCCGTATCCTACTGTTGTAAAAGTTTGAGAACTGAAGAAAAATACATCAATAAATTCATTCACAGGATTACTTTTATCAATTCCCGTTAAATGCTCTACTCCGATAAGATAATAGATTAAAGCAAAAAATAAATTAACCAGAATATAAGCAATAACAAGATAGGAAATGAACTGAAAACTGGACAGTTCCAACATCGTATGATACCAACTGTATCTGTTGAAAATATTCACCCCTTTTCTGTTGACGTTCGGAAGACCATCTTTGTTGATAAACCTTCCGGAAGCATTACTACCAAAACCACTGTTTTCAGTGTTTTTCTGTCTGATTTTTTCTCTGAATCCTCTTGCCATTTTTTATATCATTTTGTTTTTACTTTTTCTGTTGATTCTAAACCTGAAAAATAAACTGATTTATCAATTCGAATCAAAATCAACATACAAAGATAAAATAATGTTGTGATGAATTTTGTAAAAGGATGGATGAAAATTTTTAGCTAAAATATGAAAATTTCAAATGAATTTTAACACCAAAAAGCAACTCACAGAATACATTAATTTTCTTCTAAAAAAGCTAAAAAATTAGACAATTTTCTCTTCAAAATTTCCGAAAAATCCTTTAAAAATTTTTCTCACTGATTTTCAATTAAGTATAAATTTTTATCGAAAATAATTAGAAATCAATTTAATACGACGAGTTTTGTCGCCATGCCGGACGATATTTGCAGTATACAAAAACACAGAAAGTGAAAAGAGACTTTAAAACTCACGGTGGACATACTTAGCCTGAAGACCACCTAAAAAAATAAGGCTAAAACCTGAAGTAACTCTACTAAAAAGAGGCTTCAAATCTTAACCTTTATAATGCAAAACAAATTTACAAAATGTCAGGAAAAAACAATGCGTCTCAAACGCTTTTCAGATTCGTGAGCTTAAGAAATCCACAGCTTACAGAAACCAAAGAACGAAATTTAGGATTTATCCACAGACCAAAAGGAGTTACCGGAGCTTTCGATACTGCCGTTGCAGGAAAATCTTCAAGAGCATCAAAGCTCTCAGAAATGACAAATGCGGCAAGAACATTCAGTAATTCAGGATTTGAAACCGAAAAGAAAATTGAAGAAGGAGAATTCGGTAAACTTCTGATTATCGGGAGAAAAATTTCTAAAAGAGAAGAGCTTAACGCCAACGAATTAAGCTATGTAAAAGATTATTACAGTCATCTTATTGATAACTATAAAGAGCTCACAGCAGATGGAATCAAAATCTTTTCAACTCTTTGGAACAATTATATTTTCCAGATCGTTACTCAGGGAGATTTCTATGTGAAAGAAGCAATCAGTCATGTTTTAATGGCAATTCATATTGGTTTCGCACAAAGTATGAATTTAGCAGATCCTGAAATCATAAAGGCTAATGGAGGGAAACCATTGGAAAAGGCATTGGATGGGAAAATCGTTTTGCCTAAGTTTTTATTCTCTGAAGATGCTGTTACCGCGGGGTCTGTCTCTTCAAGAGCTGCTTCCGGAACATCGGCTAATGCTTTGAGTGCAAGAACTTCGCAAAGATTAGAATCTGAAACACAGGCTTTATTATCTGCCAACAAAGCACTTCATCAAAAAGAAGCTTTGGAAAAACTTAACGCAGAATTGGAAAAGCTTCAGAAAAGATACCATAAAGTTAGTGAACAGGCTTATCAGGAGGCATATGCTAACTATAAGGAACAAAACAGAGAAGCCCTTGAACTGTACGAAAGAAAATTAGAGGAAGTAGAAAGTAGAATTACTATGGAAACCTCTGAAGAAGAAAAACTCCGAATGTACGAGGAATTGAAGAGATATGAGGTCGCCCCTTTTCAGTTTTCTTACAAAAACGAAATTAATCTGTTGGATCTGAAGGACAACCTTTCTCCTGAATCTTTAGATACCTTCATCAAGCTCTTTGCAGAATTAGATCATCAGAAGGCCTCTGAAGAAGCTGTAAAAGAGGGAATCAGAATTCTTTCTGACAATACGTTAAGAATAGGTTCCCAAAATATCACACTTGATAATGAATTAGAAAGCTATTCTGATGCCTTAAACATTGTCGGAAATCATATCTCTTCTTCTATGCAGACCGCACTGGAAAACTCACCACTTCAGCAGCAGCAGTATGTTAACCTTGCAGGGGCATCTGTTCCTGTGGTGCAAAGTACCGCAAGAACACCAATGGCTTATAGCTTTTATTCCCACAATACATTTGGATTTTCGGGAGCGGGAGGATTTGTTAATTTCTCTTTTGAGGTCGCAGATTCTTCATGGAGCGTTGCTTCTGCAAAGATTATTGCAGCTTCTGATGTTGCAGGAAGTTTTGAAGAAAGTTTCAGCAATATTCCGGTAATCAACGATAAAATTACTTTGCCAACATGTCTTATCAATAAATTCAGAGCAAGTCTTGCTTTCAGAATCGAAATTATTTTTGATAATGGAAGTAAAGCATCCGCAGATCTTGGACAGTTGTACCCAAAAGAAGATATCAGTCTAACCGGAATGCTTACTCTGACAAGAGGAGTGGTGGAAAATCCGGAAGAACCGGAGAATGTAAAAATCCAGAAACGCAGAAACTTCGGAATCAAAAGATTAGGAGTTGCCGATTATCTGAAAGTCGTGCAGAGTATTCACGCCTATGTTCCGGGAGAAGTTTCCAATATTGAGAACGTGATGGCAAGTGAACTGAGGCATAAATCTTCCGTAGCAAGGGATTATTCTGAAATTACGGATACGACTTCCAAGTCTCAGGAAACAGAAAAAATCTCTGATACTTCCAAAACTTCCAGAACAGATATGCAGACGGAAGTAGCAAAAGAACTGGATAAGCAACAGAGTTTCAATGCTCACGCAAGATTTGGTAAATCGGGTACTTGGTACTTTGAAGTAGGAGCCGATTATGCCAACAATACCGCGCAGCATGACAGCACAAGACAGGCGGTTGCTAAATCTCAGGAAATCACGGAAAGAGCTATGGAAAGAGTATTGACCAAAATTTCTGAAGAAAGAGTACAAAAGATCATTAAAGAATACACGGAAACCAATGTTCATGAATTTGACAACAGAGGAAAAGTAACTGAAACAGATGATGCAGATGCAGCACAGCCTAAACACATTACAGGCGTTTACAGATGGATTGATAAGAAGATGAAAAATCAGATTTACAATTATGGGGTACGTACCATGTTTGAATTTATGGTTCCTGAGCCTTCAAGACTGCATCGTCTGGCGGTTGCCGTCGCAAAGGCGCAGGTACTTACGGCTCCGGTAGATCCGAGAACCGCTCCATCTCCTAAAACAATGGACAGTCCAAAGGCTGCAACTAAAGAATTATTGCAATATTGGGCGAATATTTATGGAGTTACACTTACTGATTTACCTAATGCTAATCTTACTGTAACCAGTAATGTAGAAATAGATTTGGATAATAGTGCGACACCAAGAATTTTACCAATCAGTATTCCTGCAAATTATAAAGCATATGAAGCTGAAATAACGTATGCTTTTTATAACAGATTCAAAAAAAATAGTTCTTGGTTAACATTTGATAACTTAAAAGGAGGTTCGCAGCATATTGAAAATCCGCATCGTCAGGGTTGGCTTCGAAGCAGTTACACAAGTTACGGAATTAACATTGTTGGAGATTATAATATGCAGTATGCAGGAGAAAACGGAACAACACAGGTAGGTTTGGTTGTGAAAGCTAAATGTACCCTTTCTGATGCATATATGCTTCAGTGGGCTACAGAAAACTTTAATGCTATCATCAAGGCTTACGAAGAAGCGTATAAAAAATTCCAGGAAGAACAGGCTCGATTGGATGCGGAGCAGAAGGAGAAAGAAACAGAAGCTAAAGAAAAACAGGGTAATTTCTACCGTTATATGGAGCATGATACCCTGAAGCATAACTGTATCGCTTATCTGTTGCAGGATTACCTTAACTCAAATACATTAGGCTATGAATCAACAAACGCATTGAATGATAATACCAAAATGGATAACTTCCAAGTATATCTTAATGATAACCTTGATCAGTATGCAGCTTTGGCAAAGTTCATGGAACAGGCATTTGAGTGGGAAATCATGGATTATACGTTCTATCCGTACTATTGGGCAAACCGTAAAAGCTGGCAGGAATTCTACCTTACCGAAAGTATGGATCCTTTGTTCAGAAGTTTCCTTCAGGCAGGGATGGCGAGAATCATTGTTACTGTAAAACCGGGCTTTGAAGCCGCTGTACAATTCTTTATGGAAACAGGAATTATCTGGAACGGAGGTGCTGTTCCTGTGATCGGAGACCCAATGTATATGTCTATTGTAGACGAGATGAGACAGCCGACAGGAGTTCCGCAAGGGAAATACTGGATCACAAGAGTTCCTACAACCCTTACGATTCTTCAGGCATCTTCTACAGGATTACCGGTTGATCCGCTGCATCCGCTTCCACTGTTCCGTGAAGATTATCCGGAAAATTGTGAAAACCGTGAAGAACTTGTGTTTGAAACAAGCTTCAAATTGGATGAAGAGGCGCAGTTGCAACATGGAGAAAAAGACACCAGTACTTTAGGCTAATATTTATTTAACAAAATGGCGGACTAACCGCCATTTTATTTCTCATAACATTAAAAACTAAAAAGATGAGCACAATAAAAGCATTAAAAGTTCCAAAAATACAGGATATTTCCTCTCCATCTCAAGTCATAAAAGCTATTCCTCCGCTAGGGCTACAAAAAAAAAAATCTGGTAAATATTCAGAAGATTTTTATGGATTAGAAAGAAATGAAAAAATTGATTTTTCTAAGATAGTTAAATACTTGAAGACTGGCACAGAAGAACCTTTAGACTGGACAAACTTTATTGCCCCAACAAAAATAATTAATGAAAGTGTTGTAATTGGTACAGATGGTGTGGTTGATGTAAAGAGAAAAGTTAATGAGACAATTCCTTTTTATTATATCAACTCTTATAAACAGAAAATTACAACATCGATTAGCTGTGGTATCAATAGAAAAATAGATAATATTGACAGTACAATATCAATATCTTTTCAAATTGACAGCAACCAAGAACAAATTAAGTGTAAGGCAGCATACTTTTATAAAAATACAGAACATTATCGGAATTCTGTACAATCAACAACTTCAGAAAATGCATTTAGCATTAATGATAAATATGTTGGCATTATGTTTTTCAGTGAAAACATTACGGATATATATTACTTAATCAAAGAAATCCAAGGAGATACCCCTGAATGGTTTCAACAATTAATTAACAACAAATATATTCCATTAATTGAAAGGACTACAGATATTAAACAACTTATTTGGTTATATGAAAACGCCCCTGATTTCACATTATCCAGCTTAAAACCTGAAGTTTTATGGAAAAACATTTGTTCTTTTTACAGCTATGATGTAAACGGTTTTTTCAGCTTTGTAAGAGATGCCAGTCCTGCGTTAATGAAAGCATTATTTGCATTTAACACTCCTCAACGAATCTCATTTTTGATGCAACAATTCAATAAAAACCAAAGTTTTGTAGTTAACCTCTACCATGCTTTGGATGATGAGATAGCTTTTATGGGCCAGGAGGTTCCTTGTAAAATGGCCTTTATAAGTATCATTAATTCATTCTCTCATATCGCAAAAGATAATTTCACTTTTACTAATCATCTTTTTTCAGTTGGAAAAAAATCTTTTGTAAGTCTGGAAAAAATAGAGTCCAATCTAAAAGAGGATAAAAACAAATACTATGTTCAACAAAAATATATTACAGACGAACAATTAATAGATACCGGAAGTGTTATCATGGATATTGGTAGTAATACCGTTACAACAAGAGCAATAAAACTAAATCCACTAGATATTGTTATTGTTATAGAAGAAGAAACTCAAAGTCTCTTATTTGTACCTGCATTGTTTCTCTATGATAAAGAGCATCAGAAAAACATGGAAGGACTGGCCAATGCAATCAGAATTGGGATAAACATGCTGGCGATTGCATTAGCTGTAGAAACCCTTGGAACAAGTTTATTAGCTGCTGAAGGAGCCAGCTCTATTACATTTTGGGGAATGTTAGTAGCTGTAGACGGAGCCATCGCCTTAGGAGATTTGGGAATTCAATTAGCCAAAGATAACCTAACGAAAGAATTTCTGGATATATGGGAGAAAATTTATAAAACAGCAGGTTATGCAACAGCTACAACAGCCGTAGTACAACAATTATACAAAATAGGGGGAAAGATATTAGCCGAAGAAACCAGAGCAGAAATAAAGAATTTTGTAATGAGCTGCATGGTAAAAGTAATGCTTGAAAGAGAAATTTCTAACTTTACCAAAAATACATTTAAGGTACTCCTGACAAACAAGGAATTAATAGATGCAACAAGAGGTCTTGTAAACGAAGCTAAATCAAAAATGCTAAATAAATATGGCATGTTCCTAATAGAAGGACAGTTCAAGACTCAAAGAATTGTAAAAAATAAGGTTGTAGAAGAAGTTAATAATGAGATTGCTATAGTATATAAAGGTGAAATAATTACAAGAGCCCAAAAATCCGAGTTTTATAAAGAGGCTAACAAGCTGTTGAAGCACCTTGATAACCCAAAGGAATTTATTAAAGCAGCTGAAGAACTTCTTACATATGGTAAAATATATCCTACAAGCAATTTAAAAGATTTACTTACTGAAGCAGAAGCTTATAATAAATATGGGGATTGGGGTAGAAGCCTCGTAGAAAAGGTGAATATAGATGCTGCCAAAATTCTTTCTACTTTCGATGCTGGTGTTATTTTCGAAAAAACAATGATAAGTGGTTTCATTTATGTAAAAAATGGAATAAGGTATATTTCAACTGAAACCAATTTTTTGAAAGCAGAAATAGGAAAAGGAAAAGGTGAAGTATATAAAAACTTCATTGATAATATCCACCCTACTCTTAAAATAAGGTTGGAAAAGCATATTGCCCGTTTAAAAATGAAAGGGGTTCCTGCTGAAGAAATTGACATATTAAGGGCTGGTGCAATGGGGTCTCATGGAGAGATCAGAGCATTAGATAGGCTGTTAACGACTATTGATCCTGAAGGAAAACTGGGAGAAGCAGTCTTTCATGATATTATCGGATACAACAGATATTTAAGAATTGCCGATAAATTACAACCTCCATGTGTCCATTGTTATTATTTAACCTCAGGAATTAGATTCATGGGATTTTAATAAATTTGTATAATACATTAATCGAATAATCATGGCATTAAAAATAAAAGAAAGCGAGTTAACATGTAACCGTTTAGACGGCGGAGGAGTTCCTATATATTATCACAATGGCAGCCCTTTTACAGGTATTGTTTTACGATATTATGACACTGGCGAGCTTTTTTGCGAAGAGGAATATAAAGACGGATATCAGGAAGGATGGTTCAGATCTTATCATAAAAACGGTAAAAAATACACAGAATACAAAGCCCATAACAACGTAGAATACGACGGGACTTATAAAAAATGGGATGAAAATGGTAATTTGATGGCATCCTTCTGATAAGAATATAATAGATAAAAAATAAAACGCGACACGTTTTGTCGTATTAACTGCGGCTCCCTCTATTAACCCCATGAAAAAACAGAGGGTTTTGAGAAACAAATAAGCTTCTGAAAAAAAGACAGCGAAATTCGAATGCTTTGGTGCAGAATTCAAATGATTCTTTTTAGAAGAATTTATAAGAAAAAGTATATTTGAACATCTGATTTTTTCAGAATGTTTCAAAAGAGAAAATGACCCGCTCTCCGAAGTTTGTAACTTCGGAGCAGATAAACAAACCTAACGCCACTTGTAAAAAGGTGGCGTTTTTTTATGCCAAATAAGCATGGCGAGAATTATCGTTACCGTAAAACCGGGCTTTGAAGCGGCTGTACAGTTCTTTATGGAAACAGGAATTATCTGGAACGGAGGTGCCGTTCCTGTGATTGGCGATCCTATGTATATGTCTATCGTGGATGAGATGAGACAGCCACAAGGAAAACCGCAAGGGAAATACTGGATCACAAGAGTTCCTACAACCCTTACGATTCTTCAGGCATCTTCTACAGGATTACCGGTTGATCCGCTGCATCCGCTTCCACTGTTCCGTGAAGATTATCCGGAAAATTGTGAAAACCGTGATGAACTTGAGTTTGAAACAAGCTTCAAATTGGATACAGAGGCGCAGTTGGCTCATAGTGATGGAGCGACCACGTTGCCAAGTACAATTATAAAACCTGTATAACAACGGTTAAACTTTGTTTTGAAAGTGGTGGGAAACCTCCGCTTTCTTTCTTACTAACATTTAAAATTAACAAAAATGGAAACAGGAAATACAGGAATTAGAAACCTTGCAGATATCGGGGTGGCGGATGTTGATCCATATGGAACGAACAAAAGAAAATATAAAGCATTTGAAAAAACAGAAAAAGTACAACTTCGTATTGGGGTATTCTTTGATGGGACAGGAAATAATAGATATAACTCCGATACAGTATATTATGATCCAAAGTATAGTAAACCTCCATTGGAACAAGATAAAATAAAAAAAATTAGGAATCTTAAAAGTTTTGTAATAGAATCGGGGAGCAGCTATTGGAATACCTATTCCAATATTGCACTTCTTCACGATTTATATGAAGAAAAAAGAAAGTGGGAACAAGATGTAAAATTTCAAAGTCTTCATCTGAAATTTTATATAGAAGGCATTGGCACATTACGGGATGAAGAAGATGATATGGTGGGTTCCGGTATGGGCGAAGGAGAACGAGGTATGATATCCAGAGTGGAGCAGGCGTGTCAGAATATTGCTGATGAGATAGTAAAATTGTTCTCAGCAAGGCAAAAAATTACCCATAAACCTTTAGGGATTATATCTATTCAGTTTGATGTATTCGGATTCATCCGAGGTGCTGCAGCGGCAAGACATTTCAGTAACGAAGTTTTGAAAATAGGAAAAGATAAAAATCCGGGAAGCGGTGGAAATATGCCAATTACAGAAATTAAACGACCAGCCGCTAAAAAGTATGAGAAAATAAAAAACAGTCTTCCAAGTATCCAACAATACAAAAAAGATGCGTATAAAGTAGAAAAGGATAATACCCGAGTGGTACAACGCTTCAATGCACCTGAGAGAGATATTTTTATAGGGGGACATTTGGGCAATATCCTTCAAAAAAAGGGAATTAATT
Organism: Chryseobacterium urinae; assembly: GCF_030518295.1. Classification (NCBI taxonomy): domain Bacteria; kingdom Pseudomonadati; phylum Bacteroidota; class Flavobacteriia; order Flavobacteriales; family Weeksellaceae; genus Chryseobacterium; species Chryseobacterium urinae. The sequence continues at coordinate 60,915 of NZ_JAULSJ010000008.1, forward strand.
ATCCAAAATACAATGTGAATGTCGAGTTTTTGGGATTATTTGACACGGTAATTTCTCAGATGCTCGAAAGAAAAGGAATTATAGGCGCTACGAGAAATCCTATTACAAAAGTATTGGCAGTAGCATTGAGTCCTATAAAGCTAAAGCCTGTAATAGGTGCAGCTGTAGAGGGTATAAGCAGAATAAAGAAAGTAAACCCAGATCTGTCCAATCCTAATATTAAAAAAATTTTACAGCTAAAGGCTGAAACCGAGTGGCGAGATAACTTTCCCATTACACCCATAGGACCTATTTTGAATACTACCCATGCAAAAGAAATTGGTATTTTGGGAGCACATTCAGATGTCGGTGGGGCATACTGGCAAATACAAAAAGAGCTTTGTACCTTACATTTTTTTGATTTAGGAGTGGGTGCAAGTATTTCTGAAAAACAAAAGTTGGAACAGCAGAAAGAATTATTGCGTAACTGGTATATTTCTCAAAAGCTTTGCCCAGATGATCAGACCATACTGTACTGGGAAGTAATGCATCATGTCAGGGCTTACACATTAAGCGGAAGTATGGATGAAGATTTAGAGTCTCATATCAATAAATCAAAATATCTCTTGTTGGAGAAAGATTTCATGGGAAATGATTGGTATAAAACTGACGGAGAATGGCATTATAAGCTACAAGGATACCATCACAAGCTTCTTTCTAAACGTCCATTGAATAACAAACTATCCATGGTCTATATGAATATAATGAAATATATTGCCTCCACTTATGCTGATGTACCGTTTACACTGCCTGAAAGTAAAACAAAGCACCCTAAAGAATATATTTATCCCACAGGAGATGGGAAAGAAAAAGATCTGAAAACATATTATGAATTGCTAAAAAAAGTAGCAGAGGATGGCTGGGTAAACAAAGAGGGAAAAGTTGTTACCTATTCCAATCTTATTGATGAAAAGGGACGTTATCATATTTCATCTGAAATGAACAACTATCTTATGGAGAATTTTGTACATTTATCTGCAAATTTCAATGCTCCTTTAGCAGATGCATTAGATTATTATAATTTTGCTTATGTGTAATAGCCAAGACTTTACCTATGAAAAAGAATATACAGATCCGCCTTATAAAAGGGAATACTACATTCCTAATTTGGATACTTATGATAAGTCTTAGCCTTTTACAGTCTTGTAACAAAAAAAAATACAGTTGGGAGGCGGGAATTTCCGCCCCCAAGTATTATCCTGTAGCGGGGAATGTAGATTTTGGGAATGCCGGAAACGGAAGTAATACAAGCATTGCTCCTGGTTGGGGACAGAGCTATGGTGCAGTAGTTGGGGAGAAATGGAAAGATGTACCAAAAGAAGTGTATATAGACTATTACAGTGTTGTAGATGGTAAAGGATTTAAAGGAAAAGTACTACTCCCACAAGAAAAAATAAGGGATTTATTTAATGAATATAATCTTGATGACGAAGACAATTTAGGGCATTTGGTGGTAGGTATGGCACCTGGAGGCTGGATACGGGTTTGGTTTCAAGCTTTGGATGAAAAGGCAGATGAATATGTAAATTTAGAAGTAGCAAAAGGACACTTGAATGGCTATAAAGATGAAACTGTAGGGGCTGGCTTAAAAACAAAAGATTTTAAAACATGGGGTAATACTTACAGCTACTGGCAGCATCATGGAATCCCTTATGAAGCATGGGCTAATAATGAAAGGGAATATGATATTTATTTTGATTTTAATAAACCTAATAAACGTGAGGTTGGGTTTAGTTTTACTTCTTTAGACGGAACATTCGAACAAGGGATAGGTATATATGAAAAATTCCGTAGAAAATTACCCGTTGAGTTTGAATTGGGATGGCGAGATAAAGCAAAAAAAACTTTCTATTGTTCAAAATTTGTTATGCCAAAAAGCTTTAGAAGTTTTGTAGAAAAAAAAGAGCTAAAGATAATTATTTTTAATTTAGAGATTGATGATAATGATCGAGATGCTACGCTTTATTTAGTAACGAATAAGACAAAAGAAAAAATACTAAAATTTAGGAATAAACAACCAACAGCAGAAGAGAAAAAAAATAATGAATATAATTACGCAACAGAAGTAGAATATTTTATGCCTTAATCGGAAAATAAGTAGGATTGACAATCCAACTTCTAGTGTTAATTGACCACTTTCTATAAATCATCTACTTTCTGAAAACTATACCATTGAGAAACTAATGCTCAATTCAAGCCGAAATTACAGCCCTCAAAAATAAAACATAAGTAGCTAATATTGCTTTGCTATTTTCTAAAAACAAATGAGAAAAAAACAGTTTTTATTTATTTTATTGATCTTGTCAGCAGGCTTTACTGCTTATTTCGGATATATTTACTTAAGTGATATCATAGATTACGGACTATTTTGTGGCGATGGATTTACAGAATGTTATGAGGTGGTAAAACGATGGATTAAAATCCATACAATAATCCTAGCCATTATTTATATTATTTTTTTCTTAGTGCAAAGAAAAAATCAGCATGTAGAACAAGAGATTGACTTTTGGACACTTTTGCTAATTTTTGGTATAAATATATTTCATTGGAATGATATTAACTCTTCTTGGGGGATTTTAGCATTACCTTTAAATAGTTTTTTGCTTCTTTATTTTCTATTTTTTAGAAGTAGTTTAAAAAAATATATTTATTTAAGCATTTCTTTTTTATTTCTTGATTTATTTAAATTTAACGTCTAATATTTCTGAACTTTTTTATTACAATCAGAAATATAACAACCATGAGAATTACCTATATATTTTTAATACAGTTTTATTACTCTTATTTTTAATTCTTAGAATTAGAGATTTATTGAATCTAAAAAAATAAATAAGAACAAAATAGGTTGTCTCAGAAAAGAGGCAATCTTTTTGTTTTTCGTAAATTGAAATCGTAAAAACAGTAAAACAACTTATGTTAACAGAATGGGTAATCACCCGGATTGCTCAAGATCATATTTATAAATCTGGTAAAAAATCTGGGATTAAACTTTCTCTTTTTAAAGAAGCTACTATTAAAAAAAGTTATGGAATGATTTTTTTTATGTAAGCAAAGAATTTTATGAGACAAGAGATGAAAAGTATAATACATTAGTTGGAAATGTTCCTTTTTTAGTCAAAAATGTTGATGGAGAAATTATAGAATTTGGTTCCGACAATACGATCGAATATTACATTCAGGAATATGAAGCGGGAAGATATTGTTAGATTCAAATTTATTAAAATGAAAAATTTATTTACCGAATCTTTAATAAAAAACGAATGGATGGAAATATGCTTCTTATCAAATAACAAATTAATCTGACTTACAGAAAATTGAATACTGTTCTCATAAAAAACAAAATCCCACACCTGAAATGTATCAACCCAGCCACAAAACATTCCAACCCAATTTTATGCTAACTTTGGTGTATGAAAAAATTAGAATCAAGAGAAGATATTGAACATCTTGTAAATTCATTTTATGCTAAAGTTGTTAAGGATGAGGTGATTGGCTTTTTCTTTAATGATATTGCTAAAGTAAACTGGGACAGTCATTTGCCGAAGATGTATTCATTTTGGGAATCCATTCTTTTCGGGCAGATGTCCTATAAAGGAAATCCGATGGGCGTTCATTTTCCGATCAATGAAATTAAGGCGATGGAACAGCACCATTTCCATCGTTGGCTGAATCTCTGGAAAACAACGGTTGAAGAAAATTTTGTGGGCGAAAATGCAGATCTGGCAATTTACAAATCTGAAAATATTGCCAAATTAATGGCTTTTAAAATGGATTTGGCGAGAAGACTTTAATGGTTTAATGTTCTGCGTTTAATGTTTCAGATTAAGGTACAATTACCGTGAAAATGTAGGCTGCAAGGTTTACCAATAAAACCGTTCCGTAGAGAATATTCGTTTTTCCGCGGCTTAAAGAAAGCATCACGATAAAAACAGAAAGCGACAGCAGAATAATATCTTTCTTATCCAGACCTAAAACCAGCGGAATATCATACAGGATACAAACCACAGAAACCGCAGGAATGGTAAGTCCGATACTTGCTAAAGCAGAACCCAGAGCAAGATTTAAACTCGACTGGATCTGATTGCTTCGAGCCGCCCGGATCGCCGCAACACCTTCCGGAAGCAGAACAACCGCCGCGATAATGACTCCGACCAGAGATTTTGGAGCGCCTAAACTCTGCACCATATTTTCAATTGTGGCAGAAAGTCCTTTTGCCATCATCACAACAATCGCCAGACAAATCACCAGAAAAGTAAAACTGATTGCCGTTTTTGAAACCGAAGGAATATAATTTTCTTCAGATTGCTCCTCAGGAACGATGAAATAATTTCTGTGACGAATCGTTTGTACCATCAGAAATACACCATAAATCACCAAACAGGCAATTGAAACAAAAATCAACTGTGCCTGATTGTAAAAAGGTCCGTTTACGCTGGACGTGAAATTCGGAAGAACCAAAGTCAAAATCAGGATGGAAACAATACTAACCAGATAAGTTGTGGCGGAAGTTCTTGCGAAAAACTGTTCGTAATATTTCACGCCGCCCACCAAAATACAGATTCCTAAAATTCCGTTGAGAATAAGCATCACCGCGGCGAAAACCGTATCTCTTGCAAGCGTGATTGCCTGATCTCCTCCCGCAACCATCAGCGAAATAATCAGCGCCACTTCAATGATTGTAATACACAGCGCAAGGATAATAGTTCCGAAAGGTTCGCCTACTTTATGTGCGACCACTTCCGCGTGATGCACTGCGGATAAAACACTGCCTGTTAATAAAATTCCGGCAATTACATCAGACAAAACACCCGTTCCCATGAGTCCGGAAAAATAATAACCAACTGCAAGAATGGGAAAAATATACGTATAATGTAAAAAGTCTTTCAATTTCATAACTGTTCCTAAAATACAAAAAATCGATGACTTTTGAAATATCAAAAGAAAATATTAATGGTATTTTAATGATTCCAGAAATAAAAATCCTGAAAATCGGTAAACATATGAAAAAGAAGTCCGATTGCTATAATCCTTGTATTTCCTTTAAAAAAAAGCATGATAAAATACACCGCAATGGCGTAGTAAGAATGTAAAAAATGAAAACCGATGCTTCCGCGGTTAGGATCAAAAATAGGATCTGCAAAAAGATGATCCAGATCTACCAACATCGTTGCCAGAAGAATAAGGTACACTTTCTTCCAGTTTTCCCTGTAAAACAGTAAAGCAATAAATACGGGAAAAACGAAATGAAGGAAGTAATGCGTGAACGTTTTCAGTAAGGCAATATGCGAAGCATCCATTGAATTTTAAATTTTTTACCACCTTAAAATCAAAGGAAGGTCATCTTTTTTAAACTGTACTTTCAAACAATAATCCTGATCTCTGTTTCCATAAAAAATATAATCAATATCGGAAATCATCTTCTTTTCCTTAGATGATAATGTTTTTAAAAAAGACAGCAATAACGGATTATTTTTTACAAAAATATAATTTTCATTCAGATTGAAAGACTGCTGAACAGGTTTTCTTGTAGATTTTATCTCAAAACCTTTGCTTTGCTGAGTGATGAGGTTAGGCTGAAATGGAATTGCCGTAAACTGGTTCTGTCCATTGATCCATTTTTTATTCTGAAAATAAAGCTTTGTCTTTTCAGGGTTTAAGCTTTGAAAATCAATGATATAATTCGGTTGAATGATCTTCTGGAACGTTTTCTTTTCAACTTCATTAAAATTATCATCGTAGCTGTAGGTAATGATTGTGTCATTCACCTCTTCCAGATGTACAGAAGCTTTGATCTGATTAATGGATGAAGAATCTGCAAACGTTTTATCAAAAATAGAGGAGAAGTTTTTAATATTTTCAGCATCCAGTTTTGTTTCTAAAAAAGAATCGGTCTTCAATAGTTTTGAAATAACAGGAGAGGGATCGTAAGAATCAGACTGATTTCTGATTTCAATTTCATCGTGTCTTAATTCGACAGAAAGATTGTGGCTGCCCTTTTTTGTGTTCAGAATAATACTTCCCAATCCATTGGTAACGAGCGCGTCTGCATCAAAAAGATTTGCCTGAAAACTGTGAAATAACTGGTTGTTAATTCGCTCAAAATCATCACTGGAACTTCCGACAATGCAATTTCTCCCCCAAATTTTAATAAAAACCAAATCTTTCCTGAACATCTGATTTCCCAGATCCGTAAACTTCTGCTGTTTCAGAAACAACAAAAAAGTCTTCCTGTCTTCCAGTTCAAAAACACTGTACCAGTTCGAAACTTTTGAATTTTTCAGATGGAAAACCTGCAAAAAATCGGGAATTTTCACTCCCGATTTTTTAAAAGATATTTTGTTTTTTCCTTTGCTTTCAAACCATAAAGAAGGATGTCCTGCAAGACTGTAAACATATTCTCTTGTCAGCTTTTTTGTATCAACCAGAATAATAGCATCGGCTTCCTTCGGAGAAAAAATCTTCGTATCTTTTTGATAATAAAACACGAAATAAACAGTTCCGGCAAGAAGCAAAAAAGCTAAGGCAAAAAGTTTCTTTTTCATTATAAAATAGCCGGCTTTTTATCAGATTCCTTCATTTTATACACCTCATCAATTACATCAAAGAAATACATTAAGCTGTTTTCCGAAGCATTTTTAATGTTGTAATTAATTTCCGTTTCTATCTTTTCTCCTTTGGCTTCTGTTTTAAAATACAATTCGCCCATATTTTTCTTCAGAAGATCCAGTGTTTTTCTTTCCGACGGAGTTTTAAACTCTTTCTCAAGTCCGACCATTAGTTTCTGAATGTCAAATCTTCCCGACAAAGGATATTTCGCCGAATCTTTTGCCCATTTTTCAGAGATTTCCGACTGGTTTTTAGATGAAATATTATCCGTTGAGGTCGTTACGTAGACAATTCCGTCTTTTACCGTAAAGAATAACTTATCGAAATATCCGTCATTTTTTCCTTCGCTGAAAGCATAGAAATCTCCGTTTTTAGAGAATTTCTTAGCCGTCACTTTATTTGTGGTCATCATATCGAAAATACGGTTCCAGTACCCTTCATTTTCCGTAGCAAAAGCAAACGTGAAATTTGGAACAGCGATTTCTTTAGTTTTCTTCACTTCCTTTTCATTATAATCATCATCGTATTCATAATCGGTGTATTCTACGGTTTTGGATTTCAGTTCGTTAAGGACGAAAATTCCGTTTCCGGGTGCGATCTTGGTAATGGCCTTTTCATCCAGAACAATCTTCATGGTTTCCATTACAAGTTCCATTTCTTTCTGATAATCGCCTTCTCCGGAATCTTTCAACAGGCTGTACATCACATCAAAATATTTATTTCCGTCTACATTAATAGCGTAATATCCGATGCTTTTATCTTTGATGAGAGCCGTCAGTTTTTTATTCTTTTTCCCTTTGTAAACTGAATTGAGGCTATTCTGAACCGCTTCATTTTTGTGCTGATAACTATTCACCATTCTTACTTTATCGTTATCAAAATACAGATTATAAGAAGAATTGGAATTGTATGCTTTCCCCATAAGATTTCCGAAAGGGTAGTGGCTCATAATTTTACCGTATGCTCCGTTGTTTACAATTCTTCCGTAATCCGTATATACAAAAACATCAGAAGTACCGTCCCGGAAAGATAAGATGTCTTTCGAAACATCAAGTTCCAGTGTAGAATTAAAATAATCATCAAAATCCTTTTCCGCCAGTTTTTTGGTGATCTTAAACTTTTCGATCTTCAGAGAATCCATCTGTTTCTGGTAAATGCTGTCTTCTTCCGTCTCCTCATCCATTTCTTCCTCCATATGCGGAAGTGTGTATTCGCTTTCCTTTTCAGAATAATTTTTGTCGCTGGAATCTTTTTCTTCTTCAGGATATTTGTGATGCTTTTCCAGATATTTAATATCTTTTTCTTTCTTGGCAATTTCAGCCTGATATTCTTTAATGTCTTCCTTTAGATATTGAATATCATCTTTCAGATATTTAATCTCTTCCTTGTAATCGAATGCTTTTTCTACATATGCGCTGTCAACCGCAACGGCTGCGCTGTCCATAACAGCCGCTGCTGCACTGTCAATTGTTACAGCTGCACTGTCTGCTATCATTTCATCATTCCATTCAGCAGAGGGTTTTTCATAACCGATGAGCTTCAAAACTGCCTGCTTATCATTCCATGCAACGAACATTTCATCATCTAGATTAACGTAAGAATAATTGTTTCGTTTCGAAATTTCCAGTCCTTTTTTCTTGGATGAATTAATGAATTCCTGAAACTTTTCTTTGTTATCCAAAAGAAAATGAGCCGTATAGGTTTTTACAGAATCATTAAAAACGGCATAATGATATTGTGTGGCATCATACTTTATTCCGGTTTTGGAATAATCGTTCCACGAAGCCTGTTTTTCTTTATCTTCTTTGGCTACTTCAAGCAGAAAAGGATTCAGTTTCTGCCAGTTGATTTTCTGGTTAAGCTGCTTTCCGTTAATTTCCATGTAAAAAAGAACGTCTTTCGGAAGCTTCATTTTCTGTTGTGAAAAGATGGAACCGAAAGCAAAAAGTAGAAATAAAATTTGTGTTTTTTGTAAAATAGATTTCATGATTATTGATTGAAATTATTGAAAGAGAATGGTATTTTGTAATTGTTTTTTCTGAAGGATAAAATCCAGAATATTGGCTTCCAGTTTTACTGCTTTTTTGTTCGGAGAAAGCAGGTAAGCATTATTGGTCTGGGATTTTATGGTATTTTCAAACTGCATTACGGAAGTATATTTCGCATTGTTAAAGATTTCCTTATCTGCTTTGCTCATCCTGTCGTAATCGTTTTTAAAACTACTCACTTTATTTCTCGTGAATGTTTTTTTCTCCGGACTCTGACTGTAAAGCTTTACCGGAACCATTTTTCCAACGATGTTTTTTGCTTTCAGTTGTTGGAGTCCGGCATTGATGTTTTCGATTTTTTTGAAATTACAGCTTAATTTGATAATGTAGTTATCAAAATCCATTGAAGTCTTCACATTCGAAATTCCGGGAGTTGCTTTGAAAATTCTTGCCGCTTCATTAATTTTAGCTTCAATTTCAGGTCTTTTCGGAACTTTTTTACCATTAATTGTTTCCATTTTCGAGATGGAAGCCAATCGTGTCTTGCTTTTACTGGCGTTCAGAATAAGCGAATATTCTCCGCTGCCGTCTGCTTTTACGTTGATTTTGTCTAAAATATCAAAACAGCTTGTAAGAAGCAACAGTGGCAATAGTAAGAGCAACTGTTTCATAATGTTTTTCATATTTGAGTTTTTAAATAATTTTCAAATTTAAGTAAAATTTTAGACAGACCAGATGTTTAAATTCTGCCTTTCAGATAATCCTGCCTCAGATTCTCATCCAGTTTTTCAATAGCATACCGAAGGCTGGTTCTGGGCATTTCTTTGTAATGTTTATTCAGGAAATTAATTAATTCTGCTTCGTTTTTTTCTCCCATTTCGCGAAGCAGCCAGCCGTTGGCTTTGTGCATCAGATCATGAGTGTGTTTCAGATTTTTGGTAACGAAGTCTTTGGTAAGATCAAATGATCCCTTTTTTACATAATGCATCGTTCCCACAACAGCAATTCTTTTATGCCACATTTCTTCAGAATCCGAAAGCGTTCTCAGTAATTCATCTTTCTGATTTTCAAAAGCATAGCGTCCCAGAATTTTATAACAGCTTGAATCTACCAGATCCCAGTTGTTAATGTGTTGTAAATGATTCAGATAAAACTCAACAATTTCATCTTTTACCGCTTTATCTTTTGTTTTTTCAAATTTAGAAATTAACATGAATAAAGCTGTCAATCTGTGTTCATGATATTGGGAAGACAGTAATTTGCTGAGTTCCTCCATCGAAATTCTGGCATAGAATTCTTTTGCAACAGAACGCTGATCTGGAACTTTTATCCCTAAAAACAAATCGCCTTCTCCATATTCTCCTTTTCCGTTTTTGAAAAATTTAGCAGAAGAATCTGCTTTTTCCAGAATTGAAAGCTCATTTAAAGCTTCTTTTATTTCTTTTAAAATTTCAATCATTTGATAATTAATAGATTAGTCAACATTATGTAAAGCAACACCTTCCTGTTCCTCTTCTTCTTTTGCAATCTTCTTTGGGTTGGCAACTTTGGCAATCGTAAGTCCTTGAACAATAATTGAAAACACAACCACACAATAAGTAATACTTAAAACAATCGTGCTGTTTTCATTTTTCGGAATAGAAAGAGCCAGAGCAATCGAAACCCCGCCGCGGATTCCTCCCCAAACCAAAACTTTTACCGTTTGCGGACTGAATCTTGTTCTGAAAGACATGAATTTAGTAGGTCCCCAAATTGAAATAAATCTTGCAAATAATACAACGATGATCGCAACCAATCCCGGAATCATATAATGGCTTAAGTCTTTGATCATCAGTAATTCAAAGCCAATAAAAAGGAATAGAACTGCATTCAGGATTTCGTCGATAAGTTCCCAGAATTTGATCAGATAATCCTGTGTTACAGATTTCATTTTGAATCTTACATTAAAATTCCCCATGAACAATCCGGCTGCAACCATGGTTAAAGGTCCCGAAATATGCATCTGTCTTGCAATAAGATAACCTCCCATCACTACAGAAAGCGTTACCAGTACGGAAATAATATAATCGTCCACTTCACGCATCAGTCGGGAAGTAATCCATCCCAGAACAACCCCGAGTAAAAGTCCGCCGCCTGCTTCTTTCAGCAATAACAAACCAATACTTTCGATGTTAAGATCTACCGCATTTCCAATCGCAAGCTGAAGAACAACTGTGAAAACCACCACCGCCATTCCATCATTAAAAAGCGATTCTCCGGCAACTTTGGTTTCCAGAGATTTTGAAACATTTGCCTGTTTTAAGATACTGAGAACGGCAACCGGATCGGTAGGAGAGATGAGTGCGCCAAAAAGCAGACAGTAGATAAAAGGGAGAGAAATCCCGACAAGCGGCAACAGATAATACATGCCGAAACCCACCACAAAAGTAGAAATCACGACTCCTGCCGTTGAAAAAATAACGACAGGAACAAACTGCTCTTTGAGATCGTCGATATTAATGTGAATTCCTCCCGCAAACAGAAGGAAATTTAGCATGGCGCCCATCAGAACTTCTGTAAAGTCGATGCTTGTCATTAAATTGTGAAGATGTCCGAAAGTTCTTGGCAAAACTGTTTCTCCGAAGGAAACTAAAAATATGGAAACCACAATGGCAATCACCATAATTCCGATGGTACTCGGAAGCTTCAGAAATCTGTAATTAAGGTATGAAAATATGGATGCTAAAACAATTAAGGCTGAAAATGAATAGTATAATTCCACTAATTTGGTGTTTAAAATTTTTTGTGATTAATAATCGATATATAATACTTTGATGTAAACTTTGTTGCTGTCTTTTTCCCAGATATCAAGAATTCCGTCTTTTGCGGATTTTGATCCTCTTGTATATTCTTTTCCGAGATTCAGTATGTTCAGCAGAATGTATTCGTCGCCTACTGAATTCACGAGATAGGGTGTTTTTTCTGTTTTTCCGTCTCCGGAAGACTTCATTCCGTCGGTTAACGCGCGGAACTGACTGAGATGATACAGAAAATTCTCACCGTCTTTAATGCTGTCATATGCTTTCAGAAGAATCAGCAGAATATCCAGATTGGTAGGATCTTTATCATACAAAGCTTTTCCCTGTCTGATGCAGTCCTGAAAATTATTGCTCTTGAAAGCATCGGCTAAACTTTTAAACGCTTCATCCGTTGTAAAGAGCAGATCTTCCCTGAAATTTCTTCCGTAGTAAAGATGCTGTGTTTCAAGCGTATCTAAAGATTTCGGATAGGCTTTGTATTTAAAAATCAGCTTGTTGTAGTTGTATTGAGACTTTTCGCTTTTAAGGTCTTTCTCTATCGCTTTGAAATCTATTTTTGATTTCTGAGCAAAACCACTAAGCGAAATCAGAAGAAACAGGAGAAAAAAGTAATGTTTCATCGGTTCTTTTCTATTTTGTATTTGTTGTATAAAACGAGCATGACAAATCCTAAAACCAGCCGGAACAAAGCGGGCATAAAATAGGTTCCGGAAACATATAGGTCGTTGGTTATTTTTTCGTAAAGAAAATAAATCAATAAACAAAAAGGAGAAAGCAAACCTTTACCGTAGAGATAAATTTTAAAGAAAAGATGATTAAATTTAAGATCTGTAAAGAATGATAACAGTGCCAACAGACAAACTGCGACTGTTATCATTCCTAAAATCTTTAATATCAGAATATCTGTTTCTTTGCTGATTCCTCCGATGCTTCCCAAAAAATTAATTCCTACCACGATCAGAAAAAAGTAATAGAATGTATTGTTGGAAAACAGCCTGTTCATGAATTATTGCTCTTCATGATCTTTTTCTGCACTTTCTTCCTCATCGTTATCGAAATATTCGAAAAGGAAATCGTTGTACGGGAATCTGGAAATATGGATTTTCATTACTTCATCATAGATCAGCTTTTTCATTTCAGGGAAATTTTCTTTCGTAAGTGCCGAAATGAAAACCGTCGGATATTTGGATTTTGCCATCCATGTTTTTTTCCATTCTTCCAGAGAAATATTCTTTTTTGTAGATGGCGTTAAATCATCTTCGTCTTTCTTCTCATAGCTGAAATCGTCAATCTTATTAAAAACCATAATCATCGGTTTTTGATGGGCATTGATTTCCATTAAAATCTGATTCACGGAATCAATATGATCTTCAAAGCTTTCATGCGAAATATCTACCACGTGAATCAGCAAATCGGCTTCTCGAACCTCATCCAAGGTAGATTTAAACGATTCAACCAATTGGGTAGGTAATTTTCGGATAAATCCAACCGTATCCGTTAAAAGGAAAGGTAAATTTCCGATCACTACTTTTCTTACCGTGGTGTCCAATGTGGCGAACAGTTTATTTTCTGCGAAAACTTCAGATTTGGACAATGCATTCATCAAAGTAGATTTCCCGACGTTGGTGTATCCTACCAAAGCGGCACGAACTACTTTTCCACGGTTGTTTCTCTGGGTTGCCATCTGTTTATCGATGGTTTTCAGCTTATCTTTTAACAATGAAATTCTATCGCGGATAATACGTCTGTCGGTTTCAATTTCCGTTTCTCCGGGACCTCTCATTCCAATTCCCCCTTTCTGGCGTTCAAGGTGGGTCCACATTCTCGTTAATCGGGGTAAAAGATATTGATATTGAGCTAACTCCACCTGAGTTCTTGCGTAAGAGGTTGTTGCTCTCTGTGCAAAAATATCAAGGATAAGGTTGGTTCGGTCTAAGATTTTGACTTCCATTTCTCTTTCCAGGTTTTTAAGCTGTGAAGGAGATAATTCGTCGTCAAAAATGACGGTTCCTATGTTGTTTTCTTTTACGTATTCTTTAATTTCCTGAGCTTTACCACTTCCGATGAAGGTTTTGGAATCGGGCTGTGTGAGTTTCTGTGTAAAACGTTTATCTACCGTTGCTCCGGCTGTAAAGGCTAAAAACTCCAGCTCATCCATATATTCCTGAAGTTTATCCTCATCCTGATGCTGTGTAACCACCCCAACCAAAACTGCCTTTTCGTAATTATGTTCTTTCTTTTCTAGCATTAAATTCTGTCTGTATTTGTGAGATTTACAAGATACTATTTTTCAGGAAAAAATCCAAAACGAATTTTTTGGGGAGGATAGTGTACGCTTCGACTCCGCTCAGCTCATGGTGAATGTTTGGTTTACAATAATTTGTTTAAATAAAGTCACACTAAAGTACGCTGAGCGGAGCCGAAGCGTACGGTTACTTTAAAAATATCTGCATTAAAATTTTACCGGAGATAAAATCTTTGCGCCTTAAATAGATAGAGCGTGTTAAAAAATATTGCGTCCTTAAACAACTTTAGGAATAATTATTTACGATGATGTGCGCTTCGGCTCCGCTCAGCGCACGATGACACATTTCATTTATAATAATCTGTTTACAATGAAGTCGCACTGAAGTACGCTGAGCGGAGCCGAAGCGTACAATGAAGCAAAAATACTTTCATAAGACTCTCCCGAAATCCTTCGACTGTTGTTCGGTATTCCTTCGGAAAAAATCCCATTTTTCCGAAGCCGACCCGAAGAAGACCCGAACATGATCCGAAGAAATGGGTTTTCAAACCGGTCAAAAGCAGTCAAAAGCAGTCAAAACCGGTCAGAATTTTTTATGGTGGTGGAAAATGGACATTTTGTGGTAATTTTAAGTCAGCTAAGCGAAAAAAGCGGGTAAAGCAAAATGATAAAAATTTTTTAGCAAGATAAAATGAAGACGAAGATATTAAGTAAGAACAAAGAAATCAATCCCAGTCAGACGCAATAAACTTCATCCTATTTCCCTGATCATCATTTAGAATAAGAAAATGTCCTTCCACTTTATAATCTTTCATCTTTTTGATGTTCTGAGAAAAATCGTTTTCCAGTTTTATATTCGGACACGCCATTTCTGTTGAAGTAACTTCTGAAATTTTTAATTGATTCTCTTTTTTTAATTCAAATGTAAAGAACAGTTTATTGCACCCCATAAAGGCGGAAGTTTTGATTTTTCCGTTTTCAATAGCAGAGGTAAGATCAATTTTTGCATTGTTCTTTATTAATTCCTCTTTAGAATAATCTTTAAAAGAAACCAGCATCCATTCTCTCTGGATCTGTGGATTTTTTACAGGTACGGAAGAGCAGTTTAAGATAAAACTCAGGCATAAAAATGTTAAAATTGCAGTGAATCTCTTTTTCATAATTCACCGGAATCCATTTTCATACCATCTCAGACATCAGACAGTAAAAAAATTAGTAAATTAGCGACACAAAAATTATTTTATAAAATGAAAAGAATATTACTACTATTCACTTTCCTTTTAAGTTTTGTCCAGATGAGGGCAGATGAAGGAATGTGGCTGTTAATGCTCGTGAAAAGACTGAATGGGGTAGATATGCAAAAAGAAGGATTGCATCTTACACCGGAAGAAATTTATTCTGTGAACAATTCAAGCTTAAAAGACGCGATTGTAAGCTTTGGAGGATTCTGTACAGGAGAAATTGTTTCCAATCAGGGTCTTATTTTTACCAACCACCACTGTGGATACGGTGCTGTAGCAGCAGCTTCTACACCAGAGAAAGATTATCTTAAGAACGGTTTCTGGGCAATGAAGCAGAAAGACGAGTTCAATGCAAAAGATCTTTACGTAAGATTTTTGGTAAGAATGGATGATGCTACCCAAAGAATCAACGCTAAATTAAACAACAATATGTCCGCTGCAGAGAGAAAAGCTGTGATCGACGCTGAAACAAAAGCGATCCAGTCTGAAAACTCTGAGAACGGAAAATACACAGTAGTTGTAAGAGACTTCTTCAACGGGAACGAATTCTACTATTTCGTTTATCAGGATTATAAAGATATCAGATTGGTAGGAGCTCCGCCTTCTGCACTGGGAAAATTTGGAGGTGATACCGATAACTGGGAGTGGCCAAGACACACCGCAGACTTTACTGTTTTCAGAGTGTATGCTGATGCGGCGGGAAATCCAGCAGAATTTTCTCCAAGCAACGTTCCTTTAAAACCAAAACATTTCTTGCCGGTTTCTCTGAAAGGAGTAAAGCCGGGAGATTTCTCTATGATCTTAGGATACCCGGGAAGAACAAACCGTTACCTGACTTCTTACGGAATTCAGCAGATGGTAAACAAAGATTATCCGGCTTGGGTTGAAGCTTCTAAATTAGCGATGGATGTAATGAAGAAGTACATGGATAAAGACAAAGGGACTCAGTTGAATTACGCTTCTCAGTACGCCTCAGTTGCGAACTACTGGAAAAACAGACAAGGTACAATTGATGCCGTTATTAAAAACGGAACCATTACAGACAAGCAAAAGATTGAAGAAAGATTTAAAACCTGGGCAGTACAACCTGAAAATGTGGTTGAGTACGAAACGGTTTTAGAAGATATCGGACTTTATTACAAGCAGACTTCAGACAGAAATGTGGAGAGAATGTACATGACGCAGCTTTCCAGAAATTCTAAATATTTCACACTTGCATTACAGGTAGGAAGCGTTCTTCAGGCATATGCAAAACAGGATATGGCAGGAAGACTGGCAATGAAGCCGAAAGTAGAGGCAGCATTGAAATCTGCTTATGAAAACATTAATATCAAGCTTGAAGGAGAAATGATGAACTCTATGGTAAACCTTTACCAGACAAGAGTAAACAAAGATGTAGCTTCTGAAACCATTATGGGACTGGATGCTAAAAATCTTTCGAATGTAGCGTATTCTTCCATCTTCGCAAACAAAACTTCTGCAACAAACTTTATGCTTAATCCGGATCCGTTGAAACTGGATGCAGATCCGCTTTGGAAAATTGCAAACGGAATTATGGCAGATCAAAAAGCTTCCGCTGAAAGATTTGTGAAAATTGATGATAATTTTGCTAAAAACAACAGATTATTCTTAGCGGGATTAATGAAGGCAATGCCTGAGAAAAAATTCTATCCGGATGCAAACTCTACCATGAGATTAACGTACGGAACGGTAGATAAATTGCCGATCAGATCAGACAGAAACTACTTCGGAATTACCGATAACTATTATACTGATATGACAGGTCTTGTAGGAAAATACAAGAAAGGGGACGAAGAGTTTGATCTTCCACAGAGAGTGATCGATCTTTACAACCTGAAAGATTTCGGACAGTATGCAGATGCAAAAGGATATATGCCGGTAAACTTCCTTTCCAACAATGATATTACAGGAGGAAACTCCGGTTCTCCGGTGATCGATGCAGACGGAAACTTAATTGGTATTGCATTCGACGGAAACAGTGAAGCATTAAGTGGGGATATCGTTTTCGAACAGGAATGGCAGAAAACCATTAACGTAGACGTTCGTTTCGTTCTTTGGACAATCGACAAATACGCAGGTGCAAGAAGACTTATCGACGAATTACAATTGGTAAGAGACGAAAACACTCCTGCAGACACCAAAACAAAAATGCCCAAAGCAACTCCTGCAAAAGGAAAGAAAAAATAATCTTTAAACAGATATGGGAGCCGCGAAAGTAAACTTTCGCGGTTTTTTTATGCTTAAATTTTACTATTTTAACCCGATCAAAAAATATATTATTAAATGATGAAAGATAAAATCTTAACAGGGTTACTGATGTTTTTAGCATTATGGAGCTGTCAGAAAAAAGAGAAGGAAAATTTAAAATCTTTACAGGAAAAAGATTCTTTACAAACGATTATCAAACAAGACAGTTTACCTAAAGAAGCGATATCGGGAAATGAAACACCTAAAGCATTTACAGATGATTTCCTGAAAATTGAAAACGTTCAGGTGAATGGAAATGATATTGTTTTACCTCAGGAACAATTCCAAAAACTCCATCCAAAAAATGATTCTGTTAAAACGGAACCATGGGACTGCGGAAGCCCTTTTGAATGGCTTGATAAAACGTGGATGGAAAAAACATACGGAAAAGATCTTGTAAACTTTGATGGTAAAATAACCACTTTCTATACCAACAATGCTGAATTTATTTCAAATAATCATAAGGTTATTTTCAGCAGTGCGAAATCCGGAAATAACCGTTTCAAGATCAAGTCGCATCATATTATCCTTACTCATGAAACCACTGTTGAAGATTTTCAAAAGTTATTTCCCAAACTGAAAATAGAAGATACCGATCAGAAGAACATCAAGAGCTTCAGAATTCCGTTGGGAAAAGAAATAGAGGATTCATTTATATTTTATTTTAAAGACGGAAAACTGGATGATTTCAATCTATGGTGGTTATTGTGCTAAATTTTAAGTTATGAAAACAGATTCTGTACAATTTAAAGTAGTTATTAAGCAAAACGGAGAAATGGATGCCGCTTTTGTTGAATTTCCTTTTTTCACACAGGAGGTATTCGGCAAGAAAGGTCAGATAAAAATCAAAGCTGTTTTTGATGATAGTGTGGAATATCGCGGAAGCCTCGCTAAAATGAAATCCGACTGTCACATTTTAGGCTTAACTCAGGAAATAAGAAACAAACTTGGTAAAACTTTCGGTGATGAGGTTTCTGTTTATCTGCTTGAAGACAAAGAAGAAAGAGTAGTGGAGATTGCGGAAGATATTGTATTGCTTTTTAATGAAAATCCTGATGCGAAAGTATTATTCGACAAGATGAGCTATACCCACAGAAAGGAATATATCCGCTGGATTGAAGAAGCAAAAAAGCCAGAAACACGAGAAAACAGAAAGCTGAAAATGATTCAGATGATTTTGGATGGAAAAAAAGGAATTTAAAACGTTCCGTTATCCATTTAAAAGGTCTTATCATAAATGAAAAAGTCCGCTCATTATTTTGGCGGACTTTTTTATTCAGCTAAATTTTTTACAATTAAATCATAAAATGAATCGTCAGAAACTGTTTAACCCCACCATTAATTATGGCAATAGAATCTTCATTATGATGAACGGTTACTCCCAGATCATTCATTATTTCCTTAAAATAGCCACTTTCCGTATTGGAAGAAATAATATTTTTCTGCCATGAAAATTCTGCCGTCTGATCCTTACTGTTTTTAATGATTAAGATTCCGAAATCATTTTTGAGAATGGCAGTGTCTATTTCTTCTACCGAACTTTCATGAGGCGCAAAATCTTTTGAAAGAAGAACGATGGATTTGAAATGATTTTCTTTGGAGTTTGTTTCGGAAATTTCTACAGCAGTTTTCATTACTATTTTGAGTTTTATTTTGATCTTTTTGCAAACATGAATGTTTATAACGACAAAACTTGTCGTATTAAAAAATATTTCAATAAAAGTTTCGGGGCAGCGAAGCTGCCCCGAAACCACAAAAATTATAATTAAAATGAAGAAATATTGTATGATCAGGCATTCCAGAATTCACGATCCAAACTTCTGTATTGAATCGCTTCTGAAACATGATGAGAAAGAATATTCTCAGATTCCTCAAGATCGGCAATGGTGCGGGATACTTTTAAAATCCTGTCGTAAGCTCGCGCGGAAAGATTAAGCTTTTCCATAGCCACTTTGATGAGGTTGAAAGATGTGGCATCTAGTTCGCAGAACTTTTCAATTTCTTTCGGTCCTATTTGAGCATTGTAGCTGATTTTTAAATCTTTATAACGTTCTCTCTGTGTTTCGCGGGCAATAAGAACCCGCTTTCGGATGTCTTCACTTTTTTCACCTTTTCTGCGCTCTGCCAATTGTTCAAATTCTACTTTTTGTACTTCAATATGAATGTCAATTCTGTCCAGAAGCGGCCCGGAAAGCTTACTCATATACCGCTGCATTTCGTAGGTGGAAGAAGTATTATTGGGATCATCCGGAAAAAAACCACTCGGACTCGGATTCATCGAAGCAACGAGCATAAAACTGGCAGGATAATTTACCGTAAATCTGGCTCGTGAAATGGTGACTTCGCGGTCTTCCAAAGGCTGTCTCATCACTTCAAGAACCGTTCTTTTAAATTCCGGCATTTCATCCAGAAACAAAACCCCGTTGTGAGCCAGTGAAATTTCACCCGGTTGCGGATAACCGCCACCACCAACTAATGCAACATCTGATATCGTGTGATGGGGAGATCGAAAAGGACGAACCGTCATGAGTGACGTTTCCGTACCCATTTTTCCGGCTACGGAATGTATTTTTGTTGTTTCCAAAGCTTCTTTTAATGTCAAAGGTGGTAAAATACTCGGAACTCTTTTGGCAAGCATTGTTTTTCCGCTTCCGGGTGGTCCGATCAGGATGATGTTGTGTCCTCCCGCTGCGGCAACTTCCATCGCTCTTTTAGCTGCTTCCTGTCCTTTCACTTCAGAAAAATCAAATGGGAAATCATTAATTTTTTCCTGAAATTCTTTCCGGGTATCCACTTCGATTTTTGGGAGTGGTTTACCTTCATTAAAAAAATCAATAACTTCTTTAATATTTTCGGCGGCAAAAACATCAAGACTGTTAACAATTGCTGCTTCCCGTGTATTTTGTTTTGGTAAAATGATTCCTTTGAAACCTTCTTCACGAGCCTGAATCGCAATAGGAAGAACGCCTTTTATAGGCTGCAAAGTTCCGTCAAGGGAAAGTTCGCCCATAATCACATACTCCTGAATATTTTCGGCAACAATCTGATCCGAAGCGGCAAGAATTCCGATGGCAATACTCAGGTCATAAGCGGCGCCTTCCTTTCTGAGGTCTGCAGGAGCCATATTGATGGTAATTTTCTTTCCGGGAATCTTAAAGCCGACGTTTTTCAGAGCAGCAGAAATTCTGTAACTGCTTTCTTTGATGGCGTTATCCGGAAGTCCAACCAAATGATAGCCAACTCCGCCTGTATCTACATTTACTTCTATCGTGATGGTTTGTGCCGCGACTCCATGAATGGCACTTCCATAGACTTTAATCAGCATTTTTTATGTGTTTGCCGTAAATGTAGAAAAATTTTTAAATAATGATTTTCTTAAAAGAATTTACCTGAATATTTAAAAGTAAAAATATATTTCCCTTAATATTCAGTTTTTGATCAGACTTTTCTTTCAATAGATCAATCAGCCGAAAAAAATATTTTTTGTAATTAAAATTTTTAAGAATGAAAAAAAACCAAGGCTGATTTCCAGCAATTAAATTAATGATTTACTGTTTAGGTTTTCTAATAAAGTTTTAATAATCAATATAAATAGCTATAAAAAAATCAGAAGATAGATAGCTTATATGCTCTAAATATAGCAAGTAGAGCTTACTTTAAAGTTTAAAAATTCTTTCTCAACCTTTCCAAAAAACATTCTGTAAATCTTTCTTACTGATTATCAGAAAACTGTAAAAAAATAACAAAAACATCTGAAAATGAATTTAATACGTCAAGTTTTGTCGCTTCCCTGATGGATATTTGCATTATAGAAACAACACAGAAATGAAATTAGACTTTAAAACTCAAGGTGGATATAATTTAGCCTGAAGACCACCTAAAAAAATAAGGCTAAAACCTGAAGTAACTCTACTAAAAAGAGGCTTCAAATCTTAACCTTTATAAAACCAAAACAAATTTACAAAAAATGTCAACAAACAGCAATGCGTCTCAGACGCTTTTCAGATTCGTGAGTTTAAGAAACCCACAGCTTACAGAAACCAAAAGAAGAAATCTTGGCTTCATCCACAGACCAAAAGGAATTGCGGGTATTTTCGATACTGCTGTATCTGGTAGAGCTGCTTCTACAGCTAAGATCAATGCAATGGAGAATGCTGTGAAATCAGGGAATTTTGCAAATACTTCATTCAAAACAGAGAAAGAACTTGAAACAGGAATCTTTAGTCAGTTATTGATTATAGGAAGGAAGATTTCTAAAAAAGAAAAAGTAAATGATCAGGATTTAGCATATACCAAAAGCTATTATGCGACATTAATCGATTCCAATAAAGAGTTGAACGGAGAAGGTCTTAAGATTTTTGATCTTCTTTGGAACAACTTAATCTATCAGGTGGTTTCCCAGAAAGATTTCTATGTAAAAGAGGCAATTACCCATATTTTAAAAGCAATCCATTTAGGATTTGCTCAAAACATGACTATTGATGCGGATGTATTAAAAGCTAATGGAGAAAAACCTCTTGAAAACGCGCTAAACGGTAAGATCGTACTTCCAAAAGAATTATTTGTAGAAGATGAATCAGTTTCAGGAGGATCTTCTGTAGCCTCAAGAACCGCATCTACAGTAATAGTAAATAAAATTACCAGTCAGAGATTGACTAATGAAGCAGAGTCCGCTTTGGTAGCCCAGAAAGCTCTTCACAGAAAAGGAGCATTACAGAATTTAAATTCTGAATTAGAAAAACTTCAGAAATCCTATTATACTTCCAAGTACAAAACGGAACAGGTTACCTATGCTGAATATCAAAAAAAATATCAGCCGCAATTGGAAGAATACGCAAAACTGTCTGAAGAAATAGTTCAGCTTGAAGAAACAAAAGCTCCTGAAGAAGAATTACAAAAGCTTCATGAGCGTCTAAAAGAATTGGAAGTGCCTGCCTTTGAATTCTCTTATAAAAATGAAATTGATATTTCAGAGCTTCAGTCTAAATTGTCTCCTGAATCATTTGATTTATTTATTGAGTTGTTTTCAGATGCTGATACAGAAAATGCCTCAAGAGAAAACATTGAAGGAAAAGCAGAAATCATTTCTGGCAGAGAAATGCGTATCGGGGAAAGAGTTTTGCAAATTGACAGTGGTTTACAAAGCTTTAATGAAGCTATATCGAATGTACAGCAGGAGATTTCAGTTTCCACTCAGACGGCTCTTGAAAACACATCTTTGCCGCAACAACAGTATGTCAACCTTGGAGGGGCATCTATTCCGGTGATCCAGAACACAGCAAGAACTCCAATGGCATATTCTCTTATTGCCAATACCTATGGACTGTCATTGATGTCTAGCCGTGGTTTCTTAAGTTTTTCATTTGAGGTGGAAGATATATCCTGGGAAGTTGCGAATGCTAAAATTATCGCAGATACAAATCTGGGGCATATTGAAGAAAATTACGGCAATATTTCAGTGGTGGATAACAAGATTACCTTACCTGCAAGTTTGGTTAATAAGTTTAGCAGTATATACAATTTCAGAGTTGAAATTACCTTCGCGAACGGGAGAGAAGCTTATGGTGATGTCCAGAAAATTGCCAATGGAGAGATTCATACCGGAATGCTAACTTTAAAACTGGTAAAAGCTAATCCAAGAGAAGAAGAATCTGCTGAACCCTCAAAAAGAAAGAACTTCGGAATCAAAAGATTGGGAATTGCCGACTATCTGAAAGTAGTACAAAGCGTTCATGCTTATGTTCCTGGAGAAGTCTCCAATATTGAGAATGTGATGGCAAGCGAACTGAGACATAAATCTTCTGTTGCCAGAGATTATTCTGAAATAACGGATACTACATCTAAATCGGTAGAAACAGAGAAAGTTTCTGATACTTCCAAAACTTCCAGAACAGATATGCAGACAGAAGTAGCGAAAGAATTGGATAAGCAACAAAGTATTACTGCTTATGCACATTTCAGTTACAATCCTGGGTATAAACTGGATATTGGTGCAGATTATGCAAACAATACGGCTCAACATGACAGTACGAGACAAGCTGTTGCGAAATCTCAGGAGATTACGGAAAGAGCAATGGAAAGAGTTCTGACCAAAATTAATGAGGAAAGGGTACAGAAAATTATCAAAGAATACACGGAAACCAATGTCCATGAATTTGATAACCGAGGAAAATCTCTTACTACCAATATTCCTCCACAACATATTACAGGAGTATATCGTTGGATCGATAAAAAGATGAAAAACCAGATTTACAACTATGGCAAGCGTACCATGTTTGAATTTATGGTTCCCGAACCGGCAAAACTTCACAGATTGGCTTTAGCAGTATCTAAAGGCCAGGTTCTTACAGCTCCTGTCGACCCGAGAAAAGCTCCGGAACCTTGGAACATGGCAAGTCCAAAAGCAGCAACCAGAGAATTACTTCAGCATTGGGCAGATATTTATGGTGTAACTTTGACCGAACTTCCAAAAGAAAATGTGGAAGTGTACCAGGAAATTGTCGGCCGACCTAATTCAACCGGCTCATTTGGTGCAGTAGGAACATCAATCAATATCACACAAAATTATGCCGCCAAAGATATGAAGATCCAATATTACATGGATCGAAATTCCAGATGGCATAACAGTGAGTTTTATTGCAGCAACGGTAAAGGAGGAGAGAGAAATTTAAATTTTGGAGGCAGAATCAATCAGGATACTGTTTGGGAAAATGGGTTAAACCTTTCCGGAACTTTCAATTTCTTGTACAGAGGTAGAAATATTGAAGATGTTACTCTTAATGTTACTCTTTACTGCAAACTTTCTGATGCATTTATGCTACAATGGCAAACCGAAAACTTTAATGCTATTATCAAAGCATACGAAGAAGCTTACAAGAAATTTCAGGAAGAACAGGCAAGATTGGATGCCGAGCAGAAAGAAAAGGAAGCTGCTGCAAAAGAAAAGCAAGGGACTTTCTACCGATATATGGAGCATGATGTGCTGAAGCACAATTGTATTGCTTATCTGTTACAGGATTACCTGAATGTGTTAGGACAAAACTTTACCGATGGAGACAAAATGGAAAATTTCCAGGTTTTCCTTAATGAGAATCTGGATAAATATACTGCTCTTGCGAAGTTTATGGAACAGGCATTTGAATGGGAGATCATGGATTATACTTTCTACCCATACTATTGGGCGAACCGCAAAATGTGGCAGGAAATGTATGTGAGCGAATCCGTAGATCCTTTGTTTAGAAGTTTCTTACAGGCAGGTATGGCGAGAGTAGTGGTGACCGTAAAACCGGGTTTTGAAGACGCAGTACAGTTCTTTATGACGACAGGAAAAATCTGGAATGGCGGTGAAGTACCAGTAATTGGTGATCCGATGTATATGAGTATTGTAGATGAAATGAGAGAGCCTACAGGAAAACCACAAGGTAAATACTGGATTACAAGAGTCCCTACTACGCTTACCATTCTTCAGGACAAATCTACGGGATTACCGGTTAACCAGCCGTTACCGATCTTCCCTGAAACCGACACGGATAATTGTGAAAATCCTTCAGAACTTGAAACAGAAACAAGTTTTGATCACAGGGACGTACAATTAAGTCATTCGGATAAAACGGAAAGTACTTTAGATTAAAAAAGGTTAACGAAATGGTGGGAGCACTTCCACCATTTCTATTTTCAACAATTAAACTTAAAAAGATGAAATCAATAAAAGCATTAGGAGTTCATCAGGGCACTTCGGTTAAAATACCCAAAATTGACAGAATAAGTGCTTTGGGAATTTCACCTAAAAACAAATATGGTCATTTTGATGAAAAAAATGGGACTACTTACTTCCATACATTTTTACCCTATGGGGATATCAATAAACTGGTTGAAGAATATAATGATCCTGTATTTCTAAAGAACCAGAGTAATACAGATTTACTGATATTCTATCTGTTAGGAAGCAAAAATGAGCTGTATATGGCTATTACCAATAGGTCACAATATTATCTGGAAGCATTAACATCACAAAATGTTTATAAATTTGAAGGATATGATCGTAAAATGACGTTTAAAGAATATGTCATCACTAATATTATAGCCGACAAAAAAGAAGCATTTCTGTTTACGTATGAAGAGATTTTATCTGCTTTTAATGATGCTATCGAAGATTATAAATTTGTCACCAGCGAACAAAACTCTAAACAGGAATCTAGATTTACGGTACCGAGTCAGGTTTTGAAATACAGGGTAAATTTAAAAGAAAAGGGAATTATAAAACTTTTACAGGAGGTCAACAGAACTATTGCCAAAATGCGGGCTGAAGAAAAATACGCTTATAATGAATGGATTATGTCTAAAGCAGATCCCTACAATTATTTTGGCATTCACATCAACAACAGCAGAGACTTTTCTTCTCAAGATTTAAAACAATTAATTACTCAGTTGAAGAATTATAAAAAGAAAATGGAAATTCTGAAAGACGGTGGAATTAAAAGTATTGAGGATATGAATTCTTTTGTAGAAGAAAACCTTACTGCAGGAGGAAGCATGTTCAAATGGTTTATCGATACTCCTTTTTTCAGTTTAAATCCTGATCAGAGAAAAAAATATATTGAAATGTATTGTGAAAAAGACGAATCTTCTTTTCCAAGATTTAGCATATCGGGAGGTCTTAATGACGGGGATATTGTTGCTGCACTGTTTAAAACCTGCTCGGATAAACAGGCTCTTTTCGATATTATCATATGTCTGGAACAGGAAGGAAAACTTTTTCATTTACTTAATAATCTAAAATTTAAAGCGTTCTCACAGGTTTGTACCATTATCACCAGTGTTTATATGACTTACATTAAAAAAGGAGAAATGGGCAAAAAATACGCTGATGCTCTTGAATTTGGGAGACAGATTTTGTTTGACAACAGAACTTTTGGAAATCATAATATTGAGGAATTTGATACGGTACATAACAAACTGAAGTTTATCACAGACCTTAATCTATTTGTAAAAATAGGAAAAGCTACTCTTGCAGCTCCTTTTTTGTCTGATATGAGTGCTGAAGATCTGCAAAAGCAGGTATCCTGTAATCCTTTGGATATTATAAGCATTACACCTGTTGAAAATATTGAAAAATATAATCTTAAAAAAGGAGAAATTTATTTACTCCCTGCCTGCTTTGTATATCTTTTATATAATGAAGAAACTTGGGAAACCGCTATACTCGCCGCAGAAGTTACTGTTCAACTCGCTTTTTGTTTGATAGGGGTTGGAGAAATAATGGCTGCGATAGAGGCAGGAAGTACAATTGGTGTCGCATATGCCACCGCGGGTGTAACTATAGATGCTGCCTTTGGGGCTACTATGATTCCGGAGTTTGGAAAAAATCATCCGGTCGTTACCAAATATATACATTATGCGATGTGGGCACGTTTGGTTACCGATTTCATTAATGTAAAAGGATTAACAGAAGAGCTGAACACCGCTATTAAAGCTAAAAAAATTGCTTTTGAACCTTATGAAGCAACAATAGATGGTGTAAAAATTATCAAAGGAACGCAAAAAACCTATAAACCCCTTACTATTGGTGCTCTTGGTATTTTACCTCACGTTTTGCCTGCTTATTTATTGGGACAAGGAGGAAGAAAGCTACTGTTTTATATAGAAAGAGTAATAGATTCACAAAAAAGTGTGACTGTTTTCTTTAAAGGAGCAGAGATTTTTTCAGGAGAAAGAACCGCTGCAAAAGAATTTATGGATGAAGCGTTAGTAGTATATAAAAACGAAGGGCAAATTGCAATGGAAAACTTCTTTTTTGCAAAGCAATCTTCCAAAGAGATAAGGTTTCTACATTCTCAAACGGGGGAAACTTACGTAGGTAAATTACTCAGAAAGGGAAAAAAAGAATATTATTATGAGCTTCATGATTTTCGATATGATACAAAAAAAGTTTTCGATGAAAGTGAACCGTTACTGAAAGACAAGTTTAGGTGTAGGGTAAAATTTGCAGATCCTAATGTTTTCCCGCTTATAGAAGATAAAAAATATTTTTATGGAGATATTTTCATACCTTACGGTCTAAATCAGACGCTACAAAACAATAAAATAACAGGATTAACTGATCTTAGCCTGGGTGAAACTATTATTAATGATGGCTTTGCTAACTTAACAAAAGACGCTGGAAAAGAATTGGATGGTATTTTTGGACAGTGGCAAAAAAACAGCAGTTATGTAGAGTATCCTGGCGGAGAATCCGTAAATTTACACACTCTAAAATTTCATGTTGGGTATGAAATGCTACAAGGTAAACCTCTTACAAAAGAACTCTTAGAACAAGCCGCCCTTAAAACTTTTACAGGAAAATGGGCAAAAAGCAAGGGCTATGGGAAAGTAGAGTTGTATAATGCTGACGATCAATTTGATGCAATAGAAGAATTAGGAGATATAGAATTAGTAACTGATATTGTATTCATTTTTAAAAAATAATATAATTATGGAAAAAGAAATAGATTATATAGTTTTAGTCTCAATAAAAAACTATAAAACAGATGGGATGGAAGTAGCAAGAAAAAATCGTAGAACGTTATTTTTAAAACCAAAGTTAAAAGATCAAAGACATTTAGAAACCGAAATATTCAAATCTATTTTTGGAGAAGATTTAGGTAAAAAAGAGTTTTTTTTAGAGGCTGGTTCTTATGGAAATATTATTGAGGCTTATGAAAAAACATTAAGAACACTTTTAGAAAAAGAGCACAAAGTACCTAAAGAATATTACAATAGATTGGAGGAATATAAAGAAAAAGTACACCGAAGTCTATTTACCGATAAGGAATATACCGATGATCATTTTTATGATGAAGTACACGAGATTTTAGGCGAATATTATGTATTGCAAATGAGATTTCCTTCTGAAAGAATCCCATATGAATTCAATAGATATTATCTTTCTATAAAAAAACTATTTGATAATGGCGAACCATTGTACATAAGTACGGCAATGCCTTTCGAAGATTTAGGTTTTTAACGTTTAAGCCGTCTCTTTTTTGAGACGGTTTTTTTGATAATGACGACAGAGAGTCTGTAAATTTGCACATTCTAAAATTTCATGTTAGATACGAAATCCTACAAAGAAAACCTCTTACAAAAGAATTTTTAGAACAAGTTGTTCTAAACCTTGTACGGGAAAATGGCCTGTATCTACATTTACTTCTATCGTAATGGTTTGTGCAGACACTCCGTGAATGGCACTTCCATAGACTTTAATCAGCATTTTATATGTGTTTGCCGTAAATGTAGAAAATTTTTTAATTAATGATTTTCTTAAAAGAATTTACCTGAATATTTAAAAAACAAAATGAGATTCACTGAAATAATCCATTCCTGATGCAGATATTCTATGAATTTATCAATCCATTGAAAAAAATAACTTATGTGATGTAAATTTTTAAGAGTAAAAAAAATAAAAGCTGTTCCAAAAATGAAACAGCCTTCGTATTGATCAATTATATATTGTTAAAACTCTATATCAACCTGAAGCTTCTCGGCAAGAAGTTTTGAAATTTTTTCTTTTAATGGCTCGATGTCAATGTTCTGCATGGCATCGTTCGCAAAAGCGTATAACAATAACGCCTGAGCTTCCTTTTTAGAAATCCCTCTTGCTCTCAGATAAAATAACGCATCTTCATTCAATTGTCCTACTGTACAGCCGTGAGAACATTTTACATCGTCTGCAAAAATTTCAAGCTGAGGTTTTGTATCAATCGTTGCTCCTTCGCTGAGTAAAACATTGTTGTTTTGCTGATAAGCATTCGTTTTCTGGGCAATTTTATCTACGAAAACCTTTCCGTTGAAAACCCCGTGAGATTTTCCGTCGAAAATACCTTTGTAATTCTGGTAACTTTCACAATTTGGTTGATTATGGTGAACCGCCGTGTGATGA
Source organism: Chryseobacterium urinae (assembly GCF_030518295.1). Taxonomy (NCBI): domain Bacteria; kingdom Pseudomonadati; phylum Bacteroidota; class Flavobacteriia; order Flavobacteriales; family Weeksellaceae; genus Chryseobacterium; species Chryseobacterium urinae. The sequence goes on from NZ_JAULSJ010000008.1 coordinate 90,017, forward strand.
TCTACCAACTGATCTTTTCCGATAATGGTAATTCCGTTCATGAATGAATTGATATTCGATCCGTTCTGAATAAAATCTAAATTATTTCTTACCAGCTTACCTCCGAAAGAGAACGTATTTACAGTCGTTAAGCTGTCTTTTTCCTGTTTTGCGAAAGTATTGTCAATCAGATAAGAAGTATCGTTATCGTTCTGAACTTTATGCCAGTCCGCTTTTGCGTTCGGATAGGTGAAAATTTCCGTAACAGAATTTGTTAACACATACGTGCTGTCAAAATTATGATGACTTTCAATAATTTCCACTTTGGCGCCCTCTTCTACGATTAAAAGGTTTCTCGTATTGTAGAACGTGTTTTCTTCCTGATTCTGAGAAATGTAAAAAACATGAATCGGTTTTTCAATCACTACATTTTTCGGAACTTTAAGAAAGAAACCGTATTTGCAGTATGCCTGATTTAAATTCGTGAAAGCAGATTGATCTTCAGCAATCGTGTTGAAATATTTCTCGAAAACATCTCTGTGTTTCTCATCATTCAATGCATAATTGAATGAAAGAAACTCAACATTTTCAATGGAAACTTTAGATAATTCTTTATGAAGTTTACCGTTCACGAAAGTAATCCAGTCGAAATTCTCTTCACCTAAATGAAGCTGATCCAACTGCTCTTTGGTGATGTTATGACTTTCTTTTGGGAAAAAGTTGTAGTTTTTCTCAGTAATTTCCTTTAGGTTGGTATATTTATATTCTTCGTCCTTTTTGGTAGGAAAACCAGCTTTTTCGAACCTCTGAAGAGCTGCTTTACGATCTTCATCCAGAAATCTGTGACGAAGGCTCTCCAAAAATTCATTATGGTTTTGTATGATCTGTTCTTTTAATGCCATTACTGGTATATCTGTGGTTTGCACCATTTTTTCTTTTTTTGTTTGGCTGAAATTGTTAAACTAAGAGATCAGATAAAATCTCTGAATTTTTTAATCTTTTAATTAATTTAAAAGCCAGTCGTACCCTTTTTCTTCAAGCTCTAACGCAAGAGATTTATCACCGGTTTTGATGATTTTTCCGTTGGCTAAAACGTGAACAAAATCAGGCTGAATATAGTTCAGCAATCTCTGATAGTGGGTAATCAGGAGAACTGCATTCCCTTCGTTTTTGAAAGCATTTACACCATCTGCAACAATTCTTAACGCATCAATGTCCAATCCGGAATCTGTTTCATCCAAAATAGCCAGTTTCGGATCCAGCATCATCATCTGGAAAATTTCGTTTCTTTTCTTTTCACCTCCGGAAAACCCTTCGTTTAAAGATCTTGAAAGGAAATCTTTTTTGATGCCTAATTTTTCAGATTTCTCACGAATCATTGCCAACATTTCTTTTCCCGGCATTTCTCCCAACCCGTTAGCTTTTCTGTTTTCGTTCATCGCTGCTTTGATGAAGTTGGTTACAGAAACTCCCGGAATTTCTACCGGATACTGGAAAGAAAGAAAAATCCCTTTGTGTGCTCTTTCTTCTGGAGCGTCTTCGATGATATTTTCACCTCCGAAGATAATTTCACCGCCTGTAACTTCATAATCCTCTTTTCCTGCGATTACAGAAGAAAGCGTAGATTTTCCGGCTCCGTTCGGTCCCATAATAGCGTGAACTTCACCCGGCTTTATTTCAAGATTAATTCCTTTTAAAATTTCTTTGTCGCCATCTTCAATTTTGGCGTGCAAGTTTTTTATCTCTAACATACGTTTAAATTTATCGCAAGGCTAGACTAAGATTTTTTTAATCTTCCTTTGCTTTTATAAGATAAACAAAGGCGCTAACGCTTGTCAATGAAATACTATTTGTTTAATTACATTTATATCTGAAATTAATCAAGACCATTTGCAATTCTCATAACTCCGTTTTTAAAAAGTTGAGAATTGAAATTGATAAGCATTCCTAACTTATAATTTCCAAGTCTTACATAATTTTTTACTTGTGCAGCGTGAAAATTGGTTAAATTTTCAACAGATTTTATCTCTAAAACCACTTTGTTTTCAACTAGTAAATCCATTCTGAAAGCATTTTCTAAAAATAGTTCTTCGTATTGAATATTGAGAGATTTTTGCTTTTCCACATTAATCCCGGCTTTTTTCAATTCATAAAATAAACATTCTTCATAAATGCTTTCATACAAGCCTATTCCTAATTTTCTGTGAATTTTTAATCCACTTTCAAAAACAATTTTTGAAATTTCATTTTCTGTCATTTGTATAATTTTCGCAAAGATACACAAGTTAATTGTAGGAATTCAATTTAAAAACTTTGTATCACTTTCCTAAGCGTTAGCGCCTTTGTTTATCTTGAGAATAAATAGTAAGCGACTAAAAAAGCTTAGTTTAGCTTTGCGATAAAATAAAATTATCCAACAGAACCTTCCAGAGAAATCTCCAGTAATTTCTGAGCTTCAATAGCAAATTCCATTGGCAGTTTATTTAAAACTTCTTTGCTGAAACCGTTCACGATCAAGGCAATAGCTCTTTCTGTGTCAATTCCTCTCTGGTTGCAGTAAAAAATCTGGTCTTCCCCGATTTTTGAAGTCGTTGCTTCGTGCTCCAGTTGTGCAGTCGGATCTTTAATTTCAATATACGGGAAAGTATGAGCTCCACATTCATTCCCCATCAGTAAAGAATCGCACTGAGAGAAATTTCTAGCTCCTTTTGCAGAAGGCATTACTTTTACCAGACCTCTGTATGAATTATTGGATTTTCCTGCGGAAATACCTTTGGAAATAATGGTAGATTTGGTATTCTTACCGATGTGGATCATCTTGGTTCCTGTATCTGCATATTGGTGATTATTCGTTACGGCGATAGAGTAGAATTCACCGATGGAATGATCTCCTTTCAGGATGCATGAAGGATATTTCCATGTTACCGCAGAACCGGTTTCAACCTGAGTCCATGAGATTTTTGCATTTCTTTCGCAAAGTCCTCTTTTCGTTACGAAATTGAAAACCCCTCCTTTTCCTTCTTCATTTCCCGGATACCAGTTTTGTACAGTGGAATATTTAATTTCTGCATCATCCATTGCGATCAGCTCAACAACCGCTGCGTGAAGCTGGTTTTCATCTCTTGACGGTGCTGTACAGCCTTCCAGATAAGAAACATAACTTCCTTCATCCGCAATCACAAGCGTTCTTTCAAACTGACCTGTTCCTGCCTGATTGATTCTGAAATACGTAGACAATTCCATCGGACATCTTACGCCTTTCGGAATGTAGCAGAAACTTCCGTCAGAAAATACTGCGGAATTAAGAGCTGCATAGAAATTATCTCCTCTCGGAACTACTTTTCCAAGATATTTTCTTACTAAATCAGGATGATTTTTGATCGCTTCTGAAATGGAGCAGAAAATAATTCCTTTTTCCATTAACGTGTCCTGAAACGTAGTTTTTACAGAAACGGAATCCATTACAATATCTACCGCAACTCCTGAAAGTCTTTTCTGTTCTTCGATATTGATTCCTAATTTTTCGAAAGTTTTTAGCAATTCAGGATCTACTTCGTCCAGACTTTCCAGCTCAGGTTTTACTTTTGGCGCGGCATAATATTTAATCGCCTGAAAATCCGGCTTTTCATATTTAATATTTGCCCAGTCCGGCTCCGTCATTTTCTGCCAGATTCTGAACGATTCCAGACGCCATTCCGTCATCCATTCCGGCTCTTCCTTTTTAGCAGAAATTGCACGGACAATGTCTTCATTTAAACCCGTTGGGAAATCTTCGTAATCGATTTTTGTTTCCCAGCCGAATTCGTATTTTTTATTTTCCAGATCGACTCTTAGATCGTCTTCAGTATATTTATTCATTATTTTTTTTTAAGATTTTAGAAGACAGATTTCAGATCTGATTTTTTATCCAAATCTGAAATCTGCATCCAATGTCTTTTTTACAAAGAAAAACTCTCACCGCATCCGCAAGTTCTGGATGCATTCGGATTGTTAAAAACAAATCCTTTTCCGTTTAAACCTCCCGAATACTCAAGAATGGTTCCTGCTAAATAGAGGATTGATTTTTTATCTACAATAATTTTGATATCATTGTCTTCAAAAATCTGGTCGGTATCTGTTTTTTCGTTGTCAAACTTAAGAACATATTCTAAACCAGAGCATCCTCCGCTTTTTACCCCCACTCTTATATAGTCTTCAAAAGGCTTAAAACCGTCCTCTGTCATCAGCTGAATGGCTTTTGCTTTTGCTTGATCTGATACTTTTATCATTGTATTTATTTAGAATGATTTAATGATGCAAAAATACGAACTAATTTCCGCAATCTCAAATCGAAGATATCTATTTTGATGATTCTGTTCTTAATAGATGTATTTCAGTGATAAAATTACTGTTAAAAATATTTAAATTTTCTTAATAGACGTCGTAAAGCCTGTTTTTGATTTAACTTTGATCGGGATTTTAAATCTATAAATAAAACAAAGATTTCACTGTTTTTTTGTGTAGTCTTTAAAATTACAGTTTACAATAAAAATATACTATAAATGAAAAAATTAGGCATTCTTGCTTTGGCTTTATTCATGCAGACGGCTTTTGCACAGACCAACAGATTTGTATATCAGGTTACGATGAAACCCGATGCGTCCAATAAAACAGATACGAAAACAGAAAATGCGTATCTGGACATTTCTCCGGAAAAATCTGTTTTTTATTCCGAAAACAGAATTAAAAGAGATTCTGTCATTCAGGCTGCCATGCAAAGTGGAGGAGCAAGAGGTTTCAACAGGGATCAGATGGAAGCTTTACGATCCAACATCAATTATTCTGTTGAAAAAGATAAAAAAAGCCAGAAAATGACTTTTAAAGACAGAATAGGAAGAGATATTTATACTTACGAGGAAGATCGCCCGATCAACTGGAAAATTTCTTCGGAAACCACAAAAATCGGAGATTATAAAGTTCAGAAAGCAGAAACGGATTTTGGAGGCAGAAAATGGACGGCATGGTTTACCACAGATCTGCCTTATCAGGACGGACCATATAAATTCGGCGGACTTCCGGGACTTATCGTGAAAGTGGAGGATGATAAAGGTGAATATTCTTTCGATTTGATGAAAAATTATAAAATCGCAGACTTTCCGACAATGAGTCAGTTTGGAAATACCATTAAAGTGAAAAGAGGCGATTATGTAAAACAGCAGAAAAAGTTTATGGAAGACCCGATGTCATTTATGACACAAGGTGGCGGAATGGGTGCGCCGGTGAGAATTGACGGCGGTGGTGGAAACCGTGGCGGCGGTGGATTCGGAGGAGGAAATTCCGGAGATTTCAGAAAAAGGATGGAAGAAAGAGTAAAAGAGGAAGCAAAAAGAAATAGCAACCCGATAGAATTACAATAAAAAATTAACCCTGAAGAACCAATCTTCAGGGTTTTTATTTCTTTTGAGTATTAATTATTTTAAAAGCTGGTTGAAAGTATCTCCCTGTCGGATGTCTCCGGTGTTATATCCTTTCATAAACCATTCTTTACGCTGCGCAGAGGATCCGTGCGTAAAACTTTCCTGATTAACGTATCCCTGTGATCTTCTCTGGATATTATCATCACCTACCGCTTCAGCCGCTTCAATAGCCGACTGAATATCTCCGGGTTCAAGAATATGCTTTTCAGCATCTGTTCTTCTTGCCCACACTCCTGCGTAAAAATCTGCCTGAAGTTCTGTGGCAACAGAAACTCTGTTCATTTCTGCTTCAGAATATTTTCCGCTTCTTCTTAGCTGATCTACTTTTTGCGTTGTTCCTAAAAGCGTCTGAACATGATGTCCCACTTCATGCGCCAAAACATAGGCTACCGTAAATTCCGTTACTTTAGCTCCGAATCTCTGCTGAAGTTCATTAAAAAAGCTCATGTCCATGTAAACAGACTGATCTGCCGGACAGTAAAACGGTCCCATTGCAGACTGTGCCACTCCGCAGCCGGATTGTGTGGTTTCCGAAAAAAGGATGATTTTTGGTGGAGTATACTGCATTCCGTTTTCCTGAAAAACCTGATCCCATGTCGTGATGTTCCATTTTCCCATCATGTCTACCATTTCTCCGATTTTTTTGTCTTCCGCAGTCAGTTCTCTCTGCTCCGTTCTCGGAGATCCGGAACCCGCTCCCGAAGAAAGAATCGAGGAAGGATCACCTCCCAGAAAGAATATAATTGCAGCAATAATAAGCGTTCCCAGTCCGCCTCCTACAACGGCTCCGCCGCCAAGTCCACGTCTGTCTTCCACATTACCACCTCTGTCGTCCGTCCATCTCATAGTTTGTATTTTTTATTTGTTGGTAAATTTAAAAATTTAAACCATACAATTTTTGTGCGGATTATGATATTTTCAAAATATTTATCGATTCAGCTGATTTTTTTTCAGCCAGAAAGAAGTCGACTGATACACTGAAATCGTTGCATCCACCATCGGCTTATTCTGTTCCTTTTCTTTTAAAGGATTTTCATCAAAATAAATATTAAATTCCGGAGCTAGATTGTTTTTCTGCTGAACCAAAGCATATTGCTTAATTTTTCTTAAAGGTGAAATAACCGTTAAATAATTATCTTTTACAAATCCTAAATCCTGATACGTTGCTACATAAGCTTTCGGCTGAAATTCTTTGCTGAAAACGTCCTGCCCTAAAAATTTCGACTGATAACTGAAATTCAGCAGACCGAAAACAGTCGGCATCACATCGATCTGAGACATGGTTTGGGTAAATTTCTGCGGCTGGATAAATCCTTCCGAGAAAACCATTGCCGGAATTCTATATTTATCCATCGGAAGTTCTGTGTCTCCTGCACTGGAAGCGCAGTGATCTGCAATGATAACGAAGATTGTATTTTTATACCAGTCCTGTTTTTTAGCCATCTCGAAGAATTTTTTCAGAGCATAATCTGTGTATTTTACACCGCCTTCACGAGATTTTGCATTTCCGGGGATATCAATTTTTCCTTCAGGATAGGTAAAAGGTCTGTGATTGGAAACCGTCATCCAGTGATTGAAGAACGGCTTTCCGGATTTTGCTTCGGCATTCATGGTTTGGATGGCTTTTTTTGCCATGTCTTCATCGGCAACGCCCCAAACGTTTGCAAACGTGATTTCTTCCGGCTTGAAATTATTTCTGTCGACAATATCATAACCGTTTCCGGCGTAGAAATCCTGCATATTATCGAAATAGCTGTATCCTCCGTACAAAAATTTCACATCATATCCTTTTGATTTGAAAACACTTCCTGTGGTAAATTTATTTTTATTGTTCTCTCTTTTAATAATGCTTTCTCCGGCTGTAGGCGGAATGCAGAGCGTTAATGCTTCCAGACCACGAACGGTTCTGTTTCCGGTAGCGTAAAGATTGGTAAACATTAGCGATTTATCGGCTAAACTGTCTAAAAAAGGAGTGATTTTCTGCGTATTTCCATAATGTGCTAAAAAGTCTGCAGATAAACTTTCAATGGAAATTAAAACCACATTTTTTTTCAGTTCCGGTTCTGCAGAAACAATATTTCTTTTCAGGACAGGTGGAGCAAACTGGCTTAAAAAGTTTTTTTCTGCCTGACTCTGATTAATTTCTGGATAAAACTGGAAATAATCCAGCTCGTTGTGGGTAAATGCCCAATAGAATTTCGGAAGACCGTTTGCCTGAATTTCTTCTTCAAAAACGCTGTTTCCTTTCATTTTTGTTGTGAAATTCAATCCAAATAAGCTTACTCCGATCAAAAGAACAAATGATCCCAGTAAAATAAATTTCTGCTTCAGATTCGGAAGATCTGAAAGTTCTTTTTTTGTTTTCTTAAAAATGAAGAATGTAATGGAAAGTGTTACGATAAAAATTGCTGAGAAAAGAGGAACAACGGGATAGCTTTCCATGATGTTTCCAATCACTTCGTTGGTATAGATGAGATAATCTACCGCGATGAAATTGTATCTCAATCCGAATTCGTTATAGAAGAAATATTCACTTACTGCGTTGAATACGATGAGTAAAACATACAGAAACAGGGTTATGAAATAAAGTATGTTTCTTATTTTTAAACGTTGTTTTGGGAGGAAAAGCATTAATGCGAAGCAGATAATTTTTAAGCCGATAAAAGCCAGCGCGATTTCTGCAACCGAGCCGCCGTATTGTTTGAAAATATTGTTCGGAATCAGAAGAATGTACAGGAAAAAAAGTACTAAAATTCCCAAAATGATCTGTCCGTAAGGTTTCTGATATTTTGAATTGGAGAGAAATAAAAAATAGAGGGCTAAAAAGGTGCAGGCTAAAATAAAAACCAAAGCATCATTGAGGACACCCACCAAAATTATTTTTAACACTTCAAACACTCCAAAACTGGCTGTGGTAATGGGATGAAAGAAAAATACAATCCTTATGATTAAAGAAATGATAAGGTAAAAGATTCCTAAATAAAGGAATGGTTTTGTTTTCTGAACAAACATTGTTATGATTTGAATATGAATTCTTACAAAAATAAGTATTGAATATTATTTGAGCGTATATTTTTTTAAAATACCACAATAATTAGAAAGTTTATAAATATTTAAAATTATTTTAACAATATAATATTCAGGAGGTAACTGTTCGGAGACAAAAAAAAGAACTATTCTTCAATAGTTCTTTCAAATATTTTTTACTTTGAAAAATTATGAATTTCCAAATCCGATGTTTCCTTTTCTGCCAGAAAGATTCTTTTTAAAATCTATCATCTGCAAAGCCGTAACTGCTGCTTCAACCCCTTTGTTTCCAAGATCGCCGCCGCTTCTCGCAATCGACTGTTCTTTTGTATCGTCTGTTAAAACACAGAAAATAGTCGGGGTATCTGTCATGATGTTACAGTCTTTAATTCCCTGTGCAACTGCGGAGCAGACATAGTCGAAATGAGGTGTTTCTCCACGGATCACACATCCGATTGCAATTACTGCATCAAAAGTTCGTTCTTTACAAAGCTGCATACTTGCATAGCTTAACTCAAACGCTCCCGGAACCGGAAAAAGAGAAATTTTTTCAGATTTTACTCCCTCTTTTTGAAGGATTTCCAGAGCTGCATCACGAAGATTGTAGGTTACAAAATCATTCCACTCAGAAAAAACAATGCCGATAGAAAAATCATCGGCATTGGTTATGTTAAGTGGCTTGTAATCAGAAAGATTAACTGTTGCCATTGTTTAGTAATATTTAGTCATTTCAATATAAGAATCAGACATTCCGTTGTCGTAGTCCTGATATTTTTCGTCAATTGTTGCAAAATACTTTTTTGCTTCTGCATTTTTCTTTAATCCCAAAGCTACAATACCTGCTTTTCTTGTAAAATAATACGTTGTGTAAGGATCGTCTGAAGCTGAAGCGGCTTTGTCTAATAACTGAAGGGCTTCATCATTTTTATTAAGACCGGATTTTGCATCTGCCATTGCTCCGTATTTCATTGCCATCAACGTTTTGTTGTCGGATGAAAAACTGTCTAAAAGATCATAAGCTTCCTGAAATTTTCCTTCCTTGAATTTTATCAATCCAGCGTTGTAAGCAGAAAGCTTTCCTACGTTGGTTGCAGAATATTCGTTATAAGTTCCTAAGAAACCCGGATTTGCAGCAGATTTTCCGCCTAAAGCTTCTTTATCTTTACCGTCAGCAAGATTTTTCTGAGCAGCCAGAAAACTTTTTACAGCTTCTGCATTTTTAGGAGCTACAACAAATTGTTTGTAACCGAAGAAGCCCAGAACTCCCAAAATAAGTAGTCCGAAAACAATTCCCAAAGGTTTTGAATATTTTTCAAGGAACCTTTCTGTGTTTAAAGCTTCTCTGTCAAGATCTTTAAAAAACTCAACAGTTTCTTTACCTTCCTGCTCGTTTGTAATTTTTGCCATAGATTATTAAAAATTGAAATGCAAATTTAATTGTTTCTGAATGATTTACAAAATACTTTGTACGTATTGTTGATTTTATTTGAATTAATCAAGTAGAATTGTTAATTATGAATCGTGAATTTACTAAAAAGATGCTTCGACAAGCTCAGCATGACATCTCTAATACTATATGTTTTGATGTAACGTTAAATTATTAGCGTTGTCATGCTGAGCTTGTCGAAGCATCTAATTTAATTCAGTTTAATATTCTAAAATATGATAAATTTCTGCATTAAATTTCTTCAGTTTTTCTTCGCCTTTTAAATCTTTCAATCCGATTAGGAAACTGAACTGAGAAACGGTTGCACCTTGTTTTTCAACCAATTTTGCAGCGGCTTCGGTCGTTCCTCCTGTTGCTAAAAGATCATCATGAATCAGGACTCTTTGTCCGGATTTTAACTGTCCTTCACGGGTTTCAATAACAGCACTTCCGTATTCGAGATCATATTTTTCTGAAATTATCGGTGGCGGAAGTTTTCCTGCTTTTCGGATTAAAATAAAAGGAACTTCTAATGCAACAGCGATGGCAATCCCGAAAAGATAACCTCTGCTTTCAATTCCGCATACCGCATCAACTTTTCCTTTGCTGAAATGTACCAGATCTGCAATCACTTCTTCATACAGTTTCGGGTTCAGGAAAATAGGAGAGATGTCCTTAAACTGAATTCCCGGAATCGGAAAATCTGGAATATTTTCAATGGTTTCTTCCAGTTTTGTGATGAGCTGCTGCGATGCCATTTTTTATGGATTGATTTTGTAGCTGGAAATTTTCCAGTCTCCGTTTACATTTTTAAGTCCGAAAGTTGCTCTCAGTGAAGTTGTTTTTCCACTTTTATCCGTTACATCATACGTTGCACTCACACTTGCAGAAGTTGCATTGGAAGCATTGGTGGTGATGTTTTTTACGCTTACGTTTTTCACCGAACCAAATCCTGAAGTCGGGTTCGAAAATGACTCATAACTTCCCCAACTCGGGTTGCTTGCAGAGTTGTACGCAGCTTTTAGGTTTTGAGCGCTTACGTTATTTAAAAATCCTGAAACGGTACTTTTCGGATCTGAAGCTGGCTGTTTTGGTGCTGCAGGAGTTGTAGGTGTGGCTGCATTCGGATCTGTTGTGGAAGGAACCGTTGCATTCGGATTATTCGGATCGATTACAGCGGGATCCTGAATAACTGCTGTTGAATCTATTTTCGGAGCAGCCGGAACTTTTAGTAAAAGAGGATTAACATCCAGTCCGATTTTTGTCATTTTGAAAGTTTTCGCAGTTGTTTTTACAGAAACCGTGATGTCGATTTTATTATCAACAACCTGAGCTGCAGGAAGTGAAGAGAATTTTAAATTAAATCCTTTGAAATTGTTATCCTGCATTAAATTTTTAGCCGTAGAAAGCTTTACTCCATTGCTGAAAACTTCCAGTGTTGCTTCCAGACCTGCTCCTGTAAAAGACACCGGATTTCCGGCATTGTCTACCAATCTCGGAACAATCTGAATTGCTGTTGGAGCTCCGGTTCCGTCATCTCCCGTTGGTCTTGTAGAAATGCTTAACGAGTTTGCTTTTACGTCATTCGGATCGCTTTCTTTAGCTGTTTCGTTTCCAAAGATATTCATTTCTCCTAATGCTCCTAACGAAGGAGGTGCTGTACTTGCCCATTCGATTCCGTTTTTCTGGGCTACCTGATCTGCCATTGCCATGATTTCGGGAACTTTTTTTCCATCAATCATTTGTCCTAAGGCTTTCAGTTCAGCAAAATCACCATCTGCGTCTACTCCGAAAGTTTTCAGGATGTAGAGTGCCTCGTTAAATTTAATCTGTTTAATGGTAGGTAAACTTGCCGTCATATCATTGATACTCGACTGCAAAGTTTTAGTATTGGTAGCATCTACATGATCTTGCTTGCATGCTGTGAAAAGCAACATGCTGAAAATTAGTAGAAAAGACAACTTTTTCATTTTTTTTCGGTTTACCACAAAAATAATAAAACCTTTATTAATAGAGTGTTTTATTTTTTATTTTGTTGTTCTTTCAACTGATCTTTGAAAAATGAGCTGAAAACGGTCTGCATATTCGGAAAAGATGAATCTTCCCAGTATTTTGTAGTATAGCTGCTTTTATTGGTATTCAGATTTACACTTTCGATATCATTATCGTCTCTGAATTCTATTTCTGCAGGATAAAAATTGCAGTAATAAATCAACTGATTGTAGTCCGGTTCACTCTTATGCTTTAGTTTGATGAACCGAATGTCGTTAAATTCCAAAAGATCTCTTAAGGTCTTATTGCTTTCTTTCTCGTAAGAAGCATTAGAGATAACCTTTACATCGTAGAAACGGTATCCTAAAAAGTTGACTTCTTTTTCCTGTAAAGCACTGTGAGCAATTTCGATCTGATCTTTTCGGTCTCCTTTCAGCTCTTTAATGACGGCGTTCTTTTTTTTGTATTCCTGAATATTTCCGACATCTTTCATTTCAGGAACATTCATCATTTTACCATAATCGAAGGAAGCTGTCAGTTTTTTATCAACATTTTTATCTTCAATCCTGAATGCTCTGTATTGTTCTACATTTGCACTTTTCAGTTTTTTTGTTTTATTATCAAAAATGTAAGTAATTATTCCGTCTGTGTAGCAGTTTAGTTTGTTGTTTACGGTAACGTACGTATTAAAGTTTCCTTTTACGAAAATATATTTTGCAGGCTTGTTATTTTTTATGACAACGCGTTCGATATCTTTTATCCTGTCATCCACTTTAATAATTTCTTTGTCGAAATCCGCATAGGATAAAGTCGCAACAGACATATTATCGTAGATGAGCTGAAACTTTTCCTGATCCGGTTTTATGGACTGCCTGTCGATTTTTCCGTCGATATCCGAATAAGCTAAAATGCTCCCGTCTTTGCCAAACACAGAAACCTTCGGAAGGGGCTTATTGGTTTTTTCTGAAACGAAAGTGATACTTTGTGCATTGACGAAGTTTACGAGGATTGTTAAAAATAATAACAGGAGATTTTTTTTCATGATTGATACAATTAATGTTTTTTTAGTTAAATCATTCTTTGATTATATGACAACGAAAACTTAAAAAGGTTGCATTGTTTTTTTATTTCTGCACAAAAAAGCAAAAAAAAGACTGATCATTACAATCAGTCTTTTTTGTTTTTATCTTGTTACAAATTCCTTAGAAAGGATATTCATAAATTTCAGATTCGTGAAGGTAAGGGTTACCTGTAGGGATCAGTTTAAGTTTAGATAATGCTGAAAGCACAGTGAACATAAATAATCCAACTACGAATAAGATTGCTCCTAAGATTAAGATAAATACTTCAGGAGTTTTCCAGTATGGTCCTACTGTTCCCGGCATTACCATGTTGAAGTAATCTAAGATGTGACCACAAATTACGACTACAGCCATTGTTGTAACCACTTTGTAGTTTCTCTTGATGCTGCTGCTCACCAATACCAATAACGGTAATAAGAAGTTTACAATAAGCATTGGTAAGAAAGTAGGAGAGTAGTGCTGGAATCTTCCGAAGAAATAGTTAACCTCTTCCGGAATGTTTGCGTACCAGTATAACATGAACTGTGCAAACCATGTATACGTCCAAAGCATACTTGTCGCGAAAAGGAATACTCCTAAATCGTGTAAGTGGTTATCGTTGAACTGTGGAAGGAATCCGTTTTTCTTTAAATAAACACTTAAAAGAATAATTACCGCAATGCCACTTGAAAGGCAGCTCACCATTGAATACCAGATATACATGGTAGAATACCAGTGAGGATCAATAGACATCAACCAGTCCCAAGCCCAAGCTGCAGAAGCAAAACCGAAGAATGCAATATATCCTACTGCCCATCTGTAAAGCATTTGATATTCTACTCTTGATTTTGTTTCGTCTACTTTTTTAGACTGAGCTTTCAGTTTCCAAGCGAAGAAAGAAGCACCTATTACATAGATGAAAGTTCTTACTGCATAGAAAGGGATATTTAAGAAAATTCTTTTTTCAAATAAGATCACATCGAAATGAGCAGAATTTGGGTCTGTTAATTCCGGATCCATCCAATGGAAAAGGTGACCTTGGTGTGTGATGTTTAAAATCATTAGAATGATTAGAATAGCACCACCGTAAGGAATATAAGAAGCAATAGCTTCCATTACTCTTGTAATGATAATTGGCCAACCTGCGTGTGCAGCGTGCTGAATAGAATAGAAGAATAATACGCAGCAGCTTACTCCAAAGAAAAATACAGCTACAAAATGTATTGCCGCTAAAGGCTGGTTGTGAACCTGAAGAGTAGCATGCTCAAGGTGAGCTGCATGATCCTGAGGTCCTACCATTTCACTAGAATGCGTAGGAGCTGTATGACCAGAAGCATGAACCGCTTCCATCATGTGTTCTATTTTTTCAGTAGTAATTCCTTTATTCATAAAGAAACCAACAGCAAAAAGAACTAAACCTACAACAAGAAGGATTATAGAAGTTGATTTTAATTTTGGTGAAAAACTATACATTTCTTTTCTTATTTTTTAGTTTCGGTAGTCATCGTTTCGGATTTCGCAGGGGCAGCCGCTGTAGTAGCTGTTGCTGTAGCCGCCGCAGGTGCTGCAGCTCCTTTTTTGAAAGCATCCATTACATACATGGCAACTCTCCATCTGTCTCCTGCGCTAAGTTGTCCTGCATAAGATCCCATTGCGTTTCTACCGTTGGTTATTACATAATGAACAGATCCTACAGTAATATCTCTGTCTGCATAGTTTGGTACACCAGAGAATGCTCCGGACTGAACGATTGGCCCTTGTCCGTCTCCTCCTACACCGTGACAAGCTGAACAGGTTTTCTCGAAAAGGCTTTTTCCTCTTTCAAGATCTTTTGCAGCGTTTGCTGGGTTTAAAGGAGATCCTGTTACTGTTTTTGAAGCATCATAACCAGCATTGTATTCATCCGGTGTTTTTGGAAGTAATCCTTCTTCGAAAACACCATCTTTATTTTGAGCTACGGATCCTTCTACAGGAGAAAGACCTGTTGCAAAATTATTTTTAACAAAAGCAGGAATTTCATTTTCATGATCTGAATAAGCGTCCTGAGCTTTCATCAATGGATCGTATGCTACCGGAAAATACATATCCGGGAAATAGACCAGCGGAGTATTCTCTTTTGGTCCGCAAGAGTTAAGTAAAACTGTTGTTAAACCTAAAACTGCTGTAATTTTTAATACATTCTTTTTCATTTTAAGCATCTTTAACAGTTATTTCTTCAACTCCAGTTTCAATAAGCAACTGCTTTACAGATTCTACATCTTCAGTTACAAATTCCATTAAGAATTTATCATCCGTTGTTCTTGGATCCGGGTTTTGTGCAGGAGCTCCGGGATACATTTTGTTTCTTACCAAGAAAGTTAATGACATCATGTGTGCTGCGCAGAATACCATAAGTTCGAACATAGGTACTACGAAAGCCGGCATATTGTGAGCCCAGTCGAAAGCTGGTTTACCCCCAATGTTCTGAGGCCAGTCGTGGTTCATTACATACCATGTAAGAGTAGCACCGATTGTAACTCCATAACAAGCGTAGATAAAAGCGGCATCAGAAATTCTTGTTTTCTTTAACCCTAAAGCTTTATCTAGTCCGTGAACCGGAAACGGAGTATACACTTCGTTTATTTTGATTCCTTTATCGTTGAATGCTTTAACGCCGTTCATTAAATCGTCGTCGTCCGCATAAAGTCCGTATACAATTTTAGTGGTGCTCATCTCCTTCTTTTGCTTTATAAGTTTCACCTGAGATTTTCAAAATCGATTTTAATTCAGCCTGTGCAATTACAGGGAATGTTCTTGCGTATAATAAGAATAATACAGAGAAGAATCCGATTGTTCCTAAATATACTCCCACATCAATGATTGTTGGCTTAAACATCGTCCAAGAACCAGGCAAGTAATCTCTTGAAAGGTTGATAACGATGATGTCGAAACGCTCAAACCACATACCGATGTTGATAATTAACGCAACAATGAATGTCCAGATAATATTCGTTCTAAGTCTCTTGAACCAGAAAGAAGCAGGAACAACAAGGTTACAGATAATTAGTGACCAGAAAGCCCACCAGTAAGGTCCAACAGCAGCACCAGGAGAAAGATATGTGAAATCTTCAAATCTTGATCCTGAATACCATCCGATGAAATATTCAGTTGCGTAAGCTACAGTTACCATACCACCTGTTAAGATGATTACGATGTTCATAATTTCGATATGATACATAGTGATGTAATCTTCAAGGTGACATACTTTTCTTGCAACTAACAATAGCGTCTGTACCATTGCAAATCCTGAGAAAATCGCACCGGCAACGAAGTAAGGAGGGTAAATTGTGGAGTGCCATCCTTTAATAACCGAAGTTGCGAAGTCAAAAGATACGGTAGTGTGTACTGAGAATACAAGCGGAGTTGCTAAACCTGCAAGAACCAAAGATAGTTCTTCGAATCTTTGCCAGTGTTTTGCTTTACCACCCCAACCGAATGCAAGGAAAGTATAAATTTTCTTAGTCCAAGGTGTCTTCGCTCTGTCTCTGATCATTGCAAAGTCAGGGATCAACCCCATGAACCAGAATACTGTTGATACCGAGAAATACGTAGAGATCGCAAAAACGTCCCAAAGTAGAGGAGAGTTGAAGTTCCCCCAAAGAGAACCGAACTGGTTTGGTAAAGGGAATACCCAATATCCTACCCAAACTCTACCCATGTGGATAACCGGGAAGATTGCCGCCTGTACAACCGCAAAGATCGTCATCGCCTCTGCAGATCTGTTTACAGACATTCTCCATCTCTGTCTAAATAATAATAATACCGCTGAGATTAGGGTTCCGGCGTGACCGATACCAACCCACCATACGAAGTTAGTAATATCCCATCCCCAGTTAATAGTTCTGTTTAGTCCCCATGCTCCAATACCTGTTCCGATAGTGTAAGCGATACATCCGAATCCATAGATGAATAGAACTAAGGCTGCATATAATGAAATCCACCATAATTTACCTGCTCTTTCTTCGATAGGTCGTGCAATATCTTCCGTGATATCGTGATAAGTTTTGTGACCAATAATTAGAGGTTCCCTTATCGGAGCTTCGTAATGTCCTGACATTTTTTACCTATTTATTATTTAAACTTTATTTTTCTACTCTGTTTCTTACTTTAGTGTGATAGAACACATTTGGTTTTGTTCCGATCTCCTCCAGTAAATAATATCTTCTGTTTGAAGCGTATTGCTTTCTAACTTCAGATTCTTTGTCATTCATATCTCCGAACTTGATTGAACCTGTAGAACAAGCTTTAGAACAAGCTGTCTGGAACTCTCCGTCCTTCACGATTCTATTCTCTTTTTTAGCTTCAAGAATAGTAGTCTGAGTCATTTGGATACACATAGAGCATTTCTCCATAACCCCTCTCGTTCTTACCACGACATCCGGGTTCAGAACCATTCTTCCAAGATCGTTATTCATGTTGAAATCGAACTTGTCATTCAGGTTATAAGTAAACCAGTTGAAACGTCTTACTTTATAAGGACAGTTGTTTGCACAATATCTTGTACCGATACATCTGTTATAAGCCATGTGGTTTTGTCCCTGCTTACCGTGTGAAGTTGCCGCTACCGGACATACTGTTTCACAAGGTGCGTGGTTACAGTGCTGACACATTACCGGCTGGAAGATTACATCCGGATTATCAGCCGGGTGATTCAGTGCACCACCTTCTTTGTTAAAAGCTGTTCCGTATAATTCAGGAACTGCCATTCCTTCTTTTAATCCTTCATAAACTTCTACCTTCTGTCTTGATGAATAGTAACGGTCAATTCTTAACCAGTACATATCTCTTGACATTCTTATTTCTTCTTTTCCTACAACCGGAACGTTGTTTTCTGCCTGACAAGCAATGATACATGCTCCACAACCAGTACAAGAGTTCAGGTCAATCGATAAGTTGAAGTGAGGGCCATCGGTGTCATCAAAAGCATCCCAAAGGTCAATTTTTCTTGCCGGAAGAGCTCCGCTAATGGTGTGATACTCCAAAGGTTTGTTCCATCCGTCGTGTTCATCATCAAAAGCTACGTTTAAGAAATCAGCCAAAGGTACTTCTTTAGCAATTTCGTAACGTCCCATTAATGTATTCTGAAGCTGGATACCTGCGAATTCGTGATCTTCTCCTGTTTTTTCGATTTTAACATTAGAAACAACTAAGTTAGAACCGTCAAATAGAGGATAAGCATTTACACCGGTATCTGCTGTAGCTCCTGAGTTTTTCTTACCGTATCCAAGTGCAAGACCTACTGATCCGTCTGCCTGTCCCGGTTGTACGAATACAGGAACATCTTTTATTGTTACTCCGTTTACAGTAAGGTTTACAAGAGAACCATCTAACTGCATTCTCGCGTTAAGATCGTTATCAATACCCAATCTTTCTGCATCTTTCGGAGACATTGTTAAGTAGTTATCCCAAGACATTCTTGTGATTGGATCCGGTAATTCCTGCAACCAAGGGTTGTTTGCCTGAGTTCCGTCTCCCATTGCTGTCTTCGTATACAATACCAATTCTAAATCTGAAGCTTTGAAACCTCCTAACTCAGCAACAGCCTGTGCACCGTTTCCTCCTGCATACGATAATGTTGTCGCATTTGAAGAAGCATTGATACCATTATATAAAGCTTTGTTGAAAGAAGTTGCTCCTAAGATAGAAGTAGCATTTGCTTTTAAATAATCATAATAATTATTAGCAGCATTGTTTTTACCGTTTTTCCAAACCAATAAAGATTCTTCAATCTGTCTTGATTTGTAGATTTTCTGGATCGTAGGCTGCATTAATGAATATACTCCTGTCTGTGGTTCGATATCTCCCCAAGATTCCAGCCAGTTGGCTACAGGAATTACAGCTTTCGCTGCTTTGTACATTTCATTTTTCTTATCTGCAACAGCAATTACGTAAGGAACTTTAGATAATGATTTTTTGAAATCTTCTCCTTTGTGGTAAGAGTAAATAGGATCTACATTGTTAGCGATCAATACTCCAACCTGTCCTCCGTTCACCCATCCAAGGAATTCCTCGAATCTTGCTTTGTCAAAATCTTTTAAGAAGTTTGCTTTCCCTGTGAAAGCTACTGATCCTAATTTTTGGTTAATTAAGTGCGCTAAAACCTGAGCTCCTTTAGAACCGTCAGCGAAAACAACTGCTTTGCTTCCTTTTGCCAATAATTCTTTTGCGATTTCAGATGCAGCTTTGTCAGAAGTACCACCACCAACGATTGCGTTGTAAACTTCAACTAACGTTTTGTTTACCTGGCTTGGTTTCAGTCTGATTCTTGAATCTGCGTTTGCTCCTGTTAAAGACATATTGGATTCAACCTGAATGTGTCTCAACATATTTTTTCCCGGAGTTCTTGCCACTGCGTAAGAAGATTCTAAACCTCCTGCGTTGTAATCTCCTAAGAAATCAGCCTGGAATGCAACCACTAATTCAGTTCCTTTAAGGTCGTAAACTGGTAATGCTCTTGTTCCGAAAACTTCCTGAGCCGCGTCTAATGCTGCAGCATAAGGATAAGCATCATAGGTTACTAATTCTGCTGTAGGATATTTAGCTTTAAATTCAGCAAATAATTTTTTGAAAGTAGGGGATGCAAAAGAATGAGATAGTAAAACAATTCTTTTACCTGCTGCTTTAGCCTCATCCAGTCCTTTGATAACGAAGCTGTCTACTTTGTCGAAAGTTTCGTCTTTCCCTTCAAATTTAGGCTGCTTTACTTTATCATTATCATAAAGAGAAAGTACACTTGCCTGAGCTCTTGCATTCGTTTTACCTAAATCTCCTGCTGCCGGGTTTGGTTCAATTTTGATAGGTCTTCCTTCTCTTGTTTTTACCAATACGCTTGCGAAATCGAAACCGTCGAAATACGTTGAAGCGTAATAGTTTGGAATCCCCGGAATGATTTCATGCGGCTTTACCACATAAGGAATCGTTTTGATTACCGGAGCTTCACAGGCAGCCAGTGTTACTGCTGCAGTAGAGAAACCTAATAGTTTTAAGAAATCTCTTCTTGAGGTTGCGGAACCGTTCTTTTCCGCATCATCAAGGAAATCTTCTACCGGAATTTCTTCCTGGAACTCTTTCTGAGCCAGCTTATTGTTTAAAGCCGGATCTTTAAGTTCGTGAATACTTCTGAATTGTATTTTGTTTGAAGCCATTTGATACTTCTAATTTTTAGTTATTAATAATGACATTTACCACACTCAAGACCTCCAATAGCATCTACCGTAATCTTACCACCATCTTTAGGGTACTGTTTTTTCAACTTGTCGTGTAGATTTTTGAAGTATTCTTTATTATAACCGTTGTTCATGTCAACTTCTGTAGTTCTGTGACACTCGATACACCATCCCATTGTAAAGTCGTTAGCCATCTGAACAACATTCATTGTATCGATTTTTCCGTGACAAGCTTTACATACAACATCAATTTTGTTGTTAGGGTTCTTTTTGTTGAAAGAATTGATGATCGCCTGTTCACCTGCTACAACGTGCTGTGCGTGGTTGAAGTATACAAAGTCTGGCATGTTGTGGATTCTTGTCCATTCAACCGGCTGAGTTTTTCCTGTGTACTGTTGTTTTTCAGGATCCCAACCTGTAGCGGCATAGATTTTCTTGATCTCTCCGTCATAGAAAGCCTTATCTTTTCCTGGCTCCATGTAGTGGTTTGCATTGTATTCAGAAATTGTTCTGTGACAGTTCATACAAACGTTCATCGAAGGGATTTCGGATACTTTACCGTATTTGGCACTGGAGTGACACAACTGACAGTCGATTTTCTGTTCTCCAGCGTGAATTTTATGGGAGAAATAAATAGGCTGTTCTGGCTTATATCCTTTGTAAACCCCGATCCACATGATCCAGTTCCAGATTCCGTAAGTTGCCAGAAGTGCAAGGATTGCGATTAATCCCTTTCCTACATAGTGATATTTTGCATAGATTTCGCTGAAAGATTTTACCCTTGTTTCGTTAAGACCGGCTAAGTCGTCTGACTGACCCAATTTTACCAATTGTCTTAATTTTACCAAGATCCAAACCAATAGAGCTGCGATTGCTAAAAGTGAAATGATTACTACGCTTGTTGTAGTGTTGTTTGCAGGCGCTGCTTGAGCTTCGTTTCCTGCTTTGGCATCTTTTCCTGCTGTAGGAGCTGGCTCTTCAGCCGGAGGATTTGAGGTGTATGCCAAGATATCGTTGATATCTTTTTCTGAAAGTTTCCCTTCAAAAACCTGCATTGCCGCTTTTCCGTTGGCTTCGTATACTTCATTAGCATACTTGTCTCCGGAAGCTCTAAGTTTTTCATTGTTGGTTATCCATTTTTGAAACCAGTCAATGTCTAGATTTTGATCTTTTTTCAGTCTTTCAACTACTCCTCCAAGAGCAGGACCTACAAGTTTCTTGTCTAGTGCGTGACATGCAGTACAATTCGCTTTGAAAAGCTTCTCACCATTCTTAGGATCGCCGTCCTGCCCGTAAATTGAAGCACTGGTCGATAGCAATAAGCCTATTGCGATCAACGTCTGTCTATAATGCTTTCTCCAACTAATCATTTAAATTATCTTATGTTAGTAAATATTGAACATTCAATCAATCCCGCAAAAATAATATTTTTAACAGGAATTTAACGGTATATGGAAAGGGGAAAATGTCATTTCCGTTTAATTTGTAATTATTCTAAATAACTGAATTTGGTATAATTTTTTAATTTGTATAAATTTGCGCAAACAAGTTTAAATGAAAAATTTAATCAAAATAATTTCGATGCTGTCTGTGCTTGCATTTTATGGTGTTGATGCACAACAAGTTGTAAGAAAAGATACTTTGGCGGGAACTGAACTTACCATAACGATGGATTCTAAGGTAAATGCGGCTCTGGAAGGCATAGAAGATAAGTGTTCCAAAACAACTTTGGCAACTTCTTCAAGAGACGACGAAGAAGATTTCAGTCCTTCAAAACCAACTAAAATTTATGTTCCGAACAGGGAACTTACCAATGCTGAAATATGCAGAAAAAATCCAAGAATTTTAGGGTATAAAATTCAGATTACAACAGTAAAAAGTAATGAGGAAGCCAATGAGGTAAAGGCTTATTTCAGAAAAAGATTTCCTAATCTGAAAGTGGAAACGGATGCTTCTTTAAGACCGAATTATAAGATTTTAGCGGGAAGTTATTTCACAAAACAAAGCGCGGCTTCTGATCTTTCTAAAGTGAGAGAATATTTTAAATCGGCACTTGCAGTACAGTACAGAATTTTCTGTGCAGAAGCAAAATAATTTACATTTAGCAATAGAAAAATAGAAAAGCTGGGAAAAATTATTTCTCAGCTTTTTTTATTGATTTTAATTTTTCAAAATAAAAAGTAAAATTTTAATAAAATTTATTTAAAAACCAAAAGAATTCGGTCATTCTCAAATAATTATTGATGATCAGATAAGCGCATAAAATTATAAAGATTACGGATAAAAAAGACAGCATTTTCGGTGATTCTTTATAGCTGTAAAAAAGCCATCCGATCAACAGCGGATAGACAAAAACAAAATGCCCTCCGTAGATGTAAGAAGTATGAAGTCCGAATCTCATAACACAGTGAATGATAACATCAAACAGGAATGAAATCATTAAAACCTGAACGAGTTTATTTCTGAAATTTTTAAAATAACTCCAACAAATCAGGATCAATAAAACGGCAATAAAAATATAAGGAATCCATGATGAATAAACAGTCATTATAATCCCTTTATAGTGGTAACCGCTCATGTTATGTTTATCGCGGATCAGAAAATTTGAAAAAAGTATATTTCCCCCGAAAAAGTACGAAAGGATCATATCCCAAGTCGGAGTAGAATTTACATTGGAGAACTTTTCGTACTGTTCATTGGTTTTACTGAATATATTCTGATATTTAAAATCGATTCGGTTTAAGTATAATAAAACAAAACAGAAGCAGGTAAAAACTGCTCTTAAAACCGCATTCCCAAGTTTTTTCCAATCCTTAAAAAGTCCTTTCTCAAAAGCTACCGGAATGAATACTTTTACAATATTCGTTACCGTTAAACCTCCTATGGTAGTTCCTGAAAAAGCCAAAGCTAAAGGCGGAATTTTCTCCTCTTTCTTTAATTTTATAGCTGAATAATGATGAAAGAGAGTCAGGAAAAATAAAGTGTAGGTAAAATTTTCCGGCGTGAAGGAAAGTAGTATATTCGTTGAAAAGGCTCCGAAAAACAGAATTAATAAGATACTTAAAATTAATGGAAGTCCAATAATGTTTTTAAGATATTTAAACACCTGAAGAACGCTTAGGCTTACCGCGAGATTACTCATCCAGGCTAAAGCAAAACGAAAATTTCCATCTATTTTGCCATTAGAGAAAAGCAGAGCCAGTTCTCTAATCCAGTTAAAAAAATAATAAGAGAGGGGATGTCTCTCAAAACTTCCGCCCGTCATTACAATCGATTTATTATCAAAACTGAAATAGGCATCCCAAGGAATTCTTCCGTCAAAAATAATTTTATGATGAATGGCAATGTATGATCCCATATATCCGTACGCAACGAGAAAAAACAGAAAAACAATAAGTTCAACTCCCGTTGTCGGAAAAAGCAACTTGAAAAAATGGATAAATTTTGTCTTGAATTTTGACACCTGCAAAAACTTTCTGCAAAAGTAAAATAAAACAATTCGTTTTCACAACTGAGGCAAATGTTTTATGTATTATTTGATGTTTAGTGTATTTGTTTTTGATAAGGTGACATTTGTTTATAACTTGCAGAAGTTATAAACAAAATCAGGTTGTTTTGTTTTTGCGCAGTTTTCAGGTTTGATCTCCGAGCGTTATCCCGTTTTGATCGTCTATAATATTAGAGTAAGTCGACATGAAACCATTTTTGAAAGTTTACAACAAAGAAGGGAATCGAGGTAATAATTCTATGATGATGATACTGGCCTATATAAGGAATATTGCTCCCTGTGGAAGATTGAGAAGATACTTTGGAAAAACATCAATTTATGTGACTCTCATATATTACTATGATGGACTATAATATCATTTTCGCATCCAAAAGCTGGAAGTCACTCTCAAAGATATTTTCTCGCGTATCATTTTGCTTCTTGCCGAATAACTTCTGATGGCTCTGCGAGAGGTTTTGTGTATGGAATCAAAATTGAGGAACAGGCAAACCGCGACACATTTTTCTGGGTAAGTCCCATTAAAGCCTATAAAGTTAAGAAGCTTTTTCAATTGGAGGAATTCTGGAGGTCTGTCCAAAGTGTTGCCCGTGAAGAAGATAAAGATCGGATAGCTAGAATTAATCTATCAGCAAAGAAAAAAATCCGCAAACGATGCAAGATATCAATGCTAAATTAAAAGGCTGCTAGAGAAAATCGATTCCGACAAGAATGCCAAGCTAAAATAATTTTGAGAAATATCTCGATAAATACGAAGCTCAGTAAGTGTTTTTAAAAGCAAGGAGTTCTTACAGCAAGACTAATGAATACTACTTTCACGCGCATGAAAGCGAAGTTTCACGAATTCAATTAAAATCAACAAAAAAAATGAGCCATGAGCAGGGCATGAAGAACGACCAGCATAAACTCGTCCATAATGCATTATTTTAGAGAATACAAAGTTTTACATCTGTCCAATGTGACAAAGAATGGAGAAAACGCGTGAAAGAACGCGGAAGACCAAAAGAGGTTGTCCTCAGAATATCATATTATCAGGCAAAAAAAACGCGAAGGATATCTCCAATTAGAAGAATTAACAGAAGACCGAAGCGTTGAACGAAACCATCATTTGGAGCTGTGGTTTTAAGCGATTTATGCTCATGGGTCTGGAAAAAAGTAGAATTGGAGTTTGGGTTGTATGCTTATCCTATAATTTGAGAAAGAAGATTGCCTGAAAAGAATAACTTTTTCTTTTTCCAAAACAACAGAAAGTTTTGCGTATTAAAAATCCGCCTCAGATTTTGTTGTGAGGCGGATTCTGTGTATTACATTTTATGATGTTATTCTTTTATAATTTTTTTTGCAACAGAAGTTCCATCTAAAAAATCAATAGCAATAAAATAGTTGCCTTTTTGCAAATCGCTAAGATCTGTTCTTTCAGGATTTAAAGTAAGAATTTGTTTTCCAGAAAGATCGTACACGCTTAAAAGTTTTATTTTTTTATCCGTCTTGATAAAAATCTCGCCTTTTGTGGGGTTGGGGTAAAGATAAGCTTTAGGTTTGGTTTCTACTTCATTAGTTGAAAGAACAGCAGCCAATACTTGTACATCGTCAATTGATACAGCATCTGCATCGTTACCTGTATACTGAAATCTTATTTGAACATTTGATTGTCCAATATATGAAGATAAACTTTTTTGTACAGCAACTGTATTGTACAAATCTGTATCTGGATCTGCATCCCCATCATCTGTAAACCCCGGCTCTGTGTCCTCATTCCAAATAGTAGTCCAAGTGTTTCCATTTGTAGAAACTTGTAACAATAAATTACCGGCATTTTGATTGATCATATAAGACCAACCAACCTTTACATTGAATTTCAATGCTGGATTAGAAGCTGTTGCTAGGCTAAAGGCAGGACTTGTTAGGTTGGCGGTGTTAGATGAAGCAATCCAGTTTATACAAGCAGATTTAGTACCTGTAATTTTAAAAGTTGTTTCTAGTGCAGAGCCAGAAGTGAAATTTACATTTGTAAAATCCCATGGTCTTGAGCTGTTTGTGTTTGATCTTGTCCATCCAGTTGGAGGGAATGTTGTTCCTTCAAATGATTCTGATAAAAGTGTTTGTGAACTTATTATAATCCCAAGAAGTAAAAAAGATAAAAGTAAAGTTTTTTTCATGATCAAAATTTTTATTAAATATACATATAAAATTCTTATTTAATAAAAATTTAACATTTTAAATGGATATTGTTTAAATTTACGAACTGCACGATAGCATGGAACATCCCGAAACGCCATCATAGCCAGAAGGTCTTTTTGCTGAAAATTCCGGATAAATGGTGTGATAAGGATTTTCTAAAGCGTGAGTTAATTTTTTCAGCATTTCTGTTTTTCCTTCATTAATTTCCTCAATGCACTGGTAGAGAAGATAATTTCTTAAAATAAATTTAGGATTGGCTTTATGCATGATTTTCAAAGATTTTTCCCTTGAAATAATATTTTTTTCTAGTCTTGACTGATAAGCTTTCATAAAATCTTCCAGTTTCGAAAGTTTCTCATCATTTAAAAATGTGTAAGAAACGTTTTCAAATTGCTGTCTGAGATCTTTCTGGTCATCATATTTTTCGAGTTCGTTGAAAAATAAGGTATAATCTAATTGAAGATCCTGCATCAGACTTTGCCATGTGGTAAAGAATTTTTCATCGCTTGTTAGTAACTGATCAAAACCGAATTTTCTGCACAGCATTCTGTCGTGCGATTCCCAGAAATAGCTTCCGTAATCATTTAAAACATCTTCCAGAAACTTTTCATCTTTAATTAAAGGATGAAGTGCATTTGCCAATTGCCATAGGTTCCATTGGGAAATCTGTCCCTGTTTTCCGAAAGCATATCTTCTTCCTGGAAGATCGGTGGTATTCGGGGTGAAATTTAAATCGTATTCATCCATCATCGAATAAGGGCCATAATCGATCGTTAAACCTAAAATCGACATATTATCTGTGTTCATTACCCCATGAACAAATCCTACACGATACCATTCTACCATAAGATCTGCTGTTCTTCTGCATACATTTTCGAAGAAATCTTTGTACTTCTGAATCCCCTCTGAAGAAATTTCTTTGAAATAATGATGAATGGTATAATCTGCAAGTTCCTGCAATGTTTTGTATTCCTGTTGAGCAGACATCAATTCAAAATGACCGAATCTAAGAAAGCTTTCTGCGATTCTGATGACCACAGCTCCTTTTTCCAGTTCCGGATTTCCGCTGTACATAATGTCTCTTACGACGTCTTCTCCTGTAAATACTAAACTTAATGCTCTGGTTGTAGGAACTCCCAAATGAAACATCGCTTCGCTCATCAGATATTCACGAACAGACGACCTTAATACGGCTCTTCCATCTGCGTGTCTGGAATAAGGCGTTGCTCCGGCTCCTTTCCACTGTATTTCGTTTTTCTTTCCTGAATTGTTTTCAATTTCTCCGGCAAGAATGGCTCTTCCGTCGCCTAATTGTCCTGCCCAGTTCCCGAACTGATGTCCCGCATAAGCAGTGGAGTAGGTTTTGATATTTTCGGGAAGATGTGTTGCGGCAAGAAAATTAAGATCTTTATCCTCAAATTTGCCAAGCCCGATTTCTTCTGAAAGTTTTTCGTTGAAAGCGATTAATTTTGGATGATCAAAGCCAACCGGCTGAACAGTGGAAAATAAAACCTTCGGAGTATTTCTCTGTAGGGTATTGCCGGAAAAATCTCCGGGAAACTTTTTTATAAAGGGTTGTTGTATGTTTTCAAGATTCATAATTCAAAGGTATTAATTAAAAAGAAAAGACCTTCCAAATGATTGAAAGGTCTTGTATATTTCTAAAAAAGAATTTATTTATTATTGAAGTCTATGTCTTCACCTGTATTTAGGTTTTCATTTACATTTTCTTCTTTTTTACCCGGTGTTTTCGATCCGTTTGGATCTGCCGGTTTCGGATTTTTGATCTCATCAAGAGTCTGTAATCCGCCATCATCTCCGTAACCTGCACCTAATCCCTTAAGATTTGAACAGCCGTCTTTCCATTCTGAAGGTTTCACGAATTTATCATCCGGAGAGATTTTTAAGCTTTTATCTGCCCAGACTTTCTTCATGTAGATTGCCCAGATCGGTAATGCCATTTTAGCTCCCTGTCCTTCTCCTGTTCCGTAGAAGTGGGTGGCTCTGTCTTCCCATCCAACCCATGCTCCGGTTGCCAGTTTCGGTACGATTCCCATAAACCAACCGTCTGAGTTGTTCTGGGTAGTTCCTGTTTTACCGGCAATTTCTATATCTTTTGAAATTCCTTTTCTTCCCAGTTCTCCAGAAGCGGTTCCGTATTGCGCTACACCTTTCATCAGTTCAATCATGGTATAAGCGTATAGTGGATTCATCACTTCTTTAGGTTCTACATTTACTTCTTTAATTACTCTGCTGTTGGCGTCTTCAATTCTCCAGATCATCTCCGGTTTGTTGTAGTTTCCGTAGTTAGCAAACGTACTGTAAGCTCCTACCATTTCGTAGATGGTAATATCCGAAGCTCCTAAAGCCATTGGTAAGCTTGTGGAGATTTCTTCTGTTACTCCCAAATCTCTTGCCGTCTGAATTACACTTTGTGTTCCCGTCATTTCGGCAAGACGAAGTGCAACAGGGTTTTGTGAGTGCGCCAATGCGTCTTTTAAAGTAAGCATTCCGCCTCTTCCCGGAACACGATAGTTTCCTTTTGTAAATGTTGCATTAGAAATGGTAGAACAAGGGGTTAAACCTAGTTTCATAATCGCAGTTGCATAAACGAAAGGCTTAAATGTTGAACCTACCTGTCTTTTACCTTGTTTAATGTGGTCATATTGGAAATGCTGCCAATCGATTCCTCCAACCCAGGCTTTAATTTCTCCTGTTCCCGGAATTACAGACATCAATCCTGCCTGAGCAACTTTCTTGTGCCATCTGATAGAATCCCAAGGAGACATTTCTACTTCTTCTTCTCCAGCCCATGTAAATCTTGAGGTTTTAACAGGTTTTTTAAATTCCATTAAAATAGAATCTTCCGGCATTCCGTCTGCTTTAAGAAGTTTGTAGCGTCCTGTTCTTCTCATTGCCTGAAGCATCAGATCATTCACCTGCTTATCATTCAGGTAATAGAATGGCCAGTTTTTTCTTCCTCTCTGTTCAGCATCAAATCTTTTCTGAAGATCCGTTAAATGCTCTCTGATTGCATCTTCTGCATATTTTTGCATTCTGGAATCAAGAGTTACATATATTTTTAAACCGTCTTTGTAAAGGTTTAATTTTTTACCGGTTTCTTTTTCGTAATCGTCAAGATATTTGTCGATTTCTTTTTTCAGATAAAACTTATAATAAGCGGAATAGCCTTCTGTAATATTACTTATAGGATGAAAATCAACTGTAATTGGCGTTGCTGTAGCTTTATCAAATGTTGCCTGATCGATATATCCTGTTTTCAGCATTTGATCCAAAACAACATCTCTTCTTGTTTTTGCTCTTTCAGGATTTCTGTATGGATTATTTTTTCTTGGATTTTCAAGCATGGCAACAAATGTTGCAGCCTCCGGTAAAGTAAGCTCAGAAGTTTTTTTATTAAAATAAATCTTCGAAGCCATTTCAATTCCGTTAGCATTAAATAAGAAATCAAACTTATTGAAATACAGTGTTATGATTTCTTCTTTCGTATATCTTTTTTCAAGACTTACGGCAACAACCCATTCTTTTAATTTCTGGAATGCTCTTTCAATTCTGTTTTGAGAAGCATTTCCGGTGAAAAGTAATTTTGCAAGCTGTTGGGTTATTGTGGATCCACCGCCTCTTTTACCTCCATAAGCTACCGCTCTTACAACTGATTGTAAATCAATTCCTGAGTGTTCTTTAAAACGTTCGTCCTCTTTTGCCTGTAAAGCATAGATTAAGTAAGGCGGGAGATCTTTATAAATGATAGGCTGTGTTTTCTCTTTTTCAAATTTACCCAAAAGAACTCCGTCTGAAGAGTAGATTTGTGAGGCAACATAAATATCCGGATTTTCAAGCTCTTTTACATCCGGCATTTCTCCTACGAAACCTTGCGATACGGCAAAGAATAGCCCTGAAATTCCTAAAACCAAAGCAAAGAATCCGATCCAGATAAATTTAACCCACCTTTTCCAGGTAGTGTCTTTCTTTTTAGGAGGAAGAGGGAAGGTTTTCCCTTTGTTCCCAGTATTTTGTTTGTTCACTTCCATTGATGATTACGGTTTAGCCGTTTCTATTTTTACTCCAATGTCTTCAATTCCCGGAAGGTTGTCGTTTCTCATTGCCTGAGTAAGACCGATTTCATATTTTCCTTTTGCGGGAAATTTATAATTCAGTTTATATTGAAACAAAGTTTCCTTTGTGTCCCCAAAACCTGTTCCGAGCCATTCTCCGTTTGGTTTTGACAATACATAATTCAATGTATCGGTCTGTTTTTTCTTGCTTTGAAGGTCGGTAAAATTGACAATAAACCTTATATTGCTGTAAGGATAATCGTCGTTATTTCTTACAACAAATATAATATTTTTCGGATTTTGAGGATCTGAAATTTCAAGATTAAATTTTTGTTCACTTTTCTTATTCCATTTGTTATCAACGGAATTCATAAAAACTTCTCCTTCGGAGGAAGAATTACAGCTAAAGAAAAGAATAAGAGTAAATAATCCTAAAATTTTACGCATTGTTATCTTTTTTTGGAGGAAACTTCTTTTTAAATTTCTTTTTATTCGGGTTGGTTTTTTTCTCGGTTTCACCACCAGAAGAAGCATTTACTTTTTCCAACTGAGGTTTAGGCTGTTGAGGCTTTTGCGTTCTCGGTTGATTATTATTAGAATTGGCTTTTGGATTTTGTTGCTGTTTTTCCTGTCTTTGAGGCTTTTCAACAGATTTTTCATTTCTTTCAGGACGTTCCTGTCTCTCAGGTCGGTTGTTGTTTTTCTTCTGACCCTGCTGATTCTGGCTGTTCTGATTGTTGCTATTCGGTCTGTTTTGGTTTTTATTTCTGTTGCCTCTGTTTTTCTTTTCGAAACGGTCTACGTTATTCTCCTGAATCAGGTCGATGCTTGCAAAAGGAGTTTCCGGCTGTTTCAGCTCTTCCAGTGGAAGTGTTTTTTCTCCACGTTTGTTTTTGGAGATCAGCTTTTTAACCAGATCAATATCAAAATCGTACCACGCAATTGAATTTTCTACATAAGCAAACCACATTTTCTTTTTGAAAACGTCGATTTTAATGCAGAAAGCTCTTCCTTTCTCGGTATCCAGAGTGGTGGAAGAAGACGGGAAATTGCTTAAAGCATCCAGATAACTGTCTAATTCATAATTAAGACAGCATTTAAGTTTACCACATTGCCCGGCAAGTTTCTGAGGATTGATACTCAGTTGCTGATATCTTGCCACGTTGGTATTTACAGATCTGAAATCCGTTAACCAAGTCGAACAGCAAAGTTCTCTTCCACAAGATCCGATTCCGCCTACTTTTGCGGCTTCCTGTCTGAAACCGATCTGTTTCATATCGATTTTTGTACGGAAAGCTCCGGCGTATTCTTTAATCAACTGTCTGAAATCTACACGGTTATCTGCCGTATAATAAAAAGTGACTTTAGAGGCGTCTCCCTGATATTCCACATCGGTGATCTTCATTTCAAGACCTAATCTGTGTGCTATTTTTCGGGCGTCTATTTTTACGCTGTCCTCTTTTTTTCTTGCTTCCTGCCAGACTTCCAGATCTTTCTGATTCGCCTGTCTGTATATTTTTAGTGCCGATTCTTCAGAACATTTTTTCTTTTTCATCTGAATCTTTACCAATTCTCCGGTGAGACTTACCACACCTACATCGTGTCCGGGACTCGATTCTACTGTTACTACACTACCTATATGTAAAGGGATATTGTTTACGTTTTTATAAAACGATTTTCTGTCATTTTTAAACCTAACTTCTACAAAATCACATCGGTTCGGTGCGGGATTGTTGATGTTAGAAAGCCAGTCAAAAACACTTAATTTATAACTATTACCACAGGTATTTACATTTTCACAGCCATTCGCGGTCTTCTTGGGTCCGCAAGAATGTGCAGAATCGCCGGATGTTTTACATCCACAACTCATATATAATATATTTAATTTGCAAATTTATGATTTTTATCTTTATGAGGTCTAAAATAATCAAATTATCGGGAATAGCTTTGTTTAAAACTAAACAAAATCGTATCCGGATGATTTAATTTTGATTAAATGTTTAACTGTGATGTATTTACAAAAGAGTTTACTTAAAGTGCTATTTTAAACATAGTTTTCTTTTGTGTTGATGTTTAAAATTTTATGATTTATTAACAGATGTATCTAAAATAATTTTATATTTGGATTATATAATAATAGTCTATGAAAAAAATATTGATATCAACAGCTTTATTGGCAGGCGTATTATCTTATGCAGGAGGCTTCAGAGTTTCTCTGCAAGGGGTGAAACAATTGGCAATGGCGCATACCAGTGCACATGCTGAAGATGCGAGTGTTACGTTCTTTAACCCTGCGGGAATGTCTTTCATTCCTTCAAAACTTAGTGTTGCTGCGGGCGGATTCGGGATAAGTTCTAAAGTAACCTATCAGAATCTTACTACTTTGGAATCTTATTCTACGGATAATCCTATGGGAACTCCTATTTATGCTGCGGTAGCTTACAAAGTGTTAGATAATCTTTCTTTAGGTTTTAATTTTTCAACGCCTTACGGAAGTACGGTAGAATGGCCGGATAACTGGGCTGGAAAAGAAATTGTAGAGAATATAGAACTGAAGGCGTTTTATTTTCAGCCGATGGTTTCTGTGAAATTATCACCTTGGGTTTCTTTCGGAGCGAGCTATATCTATGCTAAAGGAAGTGTAGACTGGACGAAAGCAGTTACTCAATTAGGAGGAAATTTAAATCTAAAAGATGATAAGGCTTCAGGACACGGTTTTGGTTTAGGTTTCTATTTCAGACCTGAAGAAAAACTGGATGTAAGTATTGCTTACAGATCTCCGGTTTATATGAATGCAGACAAAGGAAAAGCTACATTTAATATTTCTAAGGCATTATATTCTTCAGTAAGATTAGACGCTAACGGACAGGATAATTTTAAGGCTGTTCTTCCTTTGGTGGATGAATATACAATTGGGGTTACCTATAAAATAACACCGAAATGGCAGGTGTCCGGAGATTTCAATTACTACGGATGGGAGAAGTATAATAAACTTACATTAGATTTTGAAAACGCATTGGCAGGAAATCAGGCTGATGATCCTACCAAAAATGTAACGCCTAAAAACTTCCACAATTCTAAAGCTTTCAGAATCGGAACGCAATATATGATTACAGATAAAGTTGCAGGAAGATTAGGATATTATCATGATGAATCACCTTATGACGACGCACACTTCAGTCCGGAAACACCATCTTTTGACGCTAATGTAATTACCGGAGGGATTGGATTTAAACTCAATAAATTAGGAGTAGACCTTTCAGGAGCTTACAACTTCCAGAAGTCAAGAAATATAAACAATGCATTTTATAACCTTTACGGGCAGGCTAAAGCACAGGCATTTTACTTTGGTTTAGGTTTGTCTTATAACGCATTTTAATTTTTAATCAAGAATTATGAAAAAAATATTAATTTCTACATTCGCTATTTCAGCGTTGTTGTTAAATGTAAGTTGTGATACAGACTTCGATACTGATGTAAAGGATGTGGTAGTAACTTCCGGAGAAGCCAATTTTTCCAAATACGTATCTTTAGGAAACTCTCTTACTTCAGGGTATAGAGACGGAGCTCTTTATTTGGATGGACAAAATGAATCTTATCCTTCAATGATTGCAATGCAGATGAAACTTGCAGGAGGAGGAGATTTTAAACAGCCTTTAATGCCAAATAACGTTGGTGGATTTAATAATCTTCCGGGATTTTCAGGTAAACTGGTTCTTAGTGTAGTAAATGGGTCACTTACACCGGTGCCATCTGCTCCTGCAGCGGCGTTAGATAACATTTCTTCAGGTGCACCTTATCAGAATTTAGGGATTCCGGGAGCGAAATCTTTCCATTTGGGTATTGCGAGCTATGGATCTCTTAATCCGTTTTATGCAAGATTTTCTACAGGGGTAAGTCCTGTAGCGGCGGCAGTAGCTCAAAATCCTACTTTCTTCTCTCTATGGATCGGAAATAACGATATTTTAAGCTACGCAACCAGTGGAGGAACAAATTCTACAACCACAGGCGGCGTTACAACATACACACCTGCTGTAGTTCAGACAGGAAATATTAATCCCGCAACGTATGGATCTAATGATATTTCTGATCCTAACGTGGTAGCGTCCAGCATCAATTCTTATGTAACAGCGCTTACAGCGAACGGTGCGAAAGGAGTAATTGCTAATATTCCAAGCGTAACCGCTATTCCTTTCTTTACAACGGTTCCTTACAATCCGTTAACTCCGGCTGCTTTAGGTGCCAATCTTAATACACTTAACACAAGTTTGTACGGTCCGCTTAAACAGGCGCTTACAGCCTTTGGTGCAGGAGACAGGATCAACCTTTTATCTTCTACTGCCTCAAATCCTGTTTTGATCAGAGATGTTTCTTTAACAAATTTATCAGCACAGCTTACTGCGGCACTTACGCCGTCTTTAGGAGCGGCTACAGCTGCTGCTTTCGGACAGATCTACGGACAGGCGAGACAGGCAACTGCAGAAGATTATATCCTTCTTACGACCAGAGCGGTAATCGGATCTACGAATCCGAATGCTCCTGATGCAATTAATGTATATGGTATTTCTTATCCATTAGAAAACCAGCACGTGCTTTCAAAAACTGAAGCGGCAAATGTCACAACAGCTATGACTGCCTATAATACTTCAATTAAGTCTATTGCAGATGCTAAAGGACTTGCATTTGTAGATGCAAATGCTAAAATGGTAGAGCTTAATTCTCAATCCGGAATTTTGTATGATGGAATAAGATATACAGCAAAATTCGTAACAGGCGGGGCTTTCTCTCTGGATGGGGTTCACCTTACAGGAAGAGGCTATGCTATTATTGCCAATGAATTTATTAAAGCTATCAATGCTAAATATAAATCTACCTTACCACAGGTAAATCCAAATAATTATTCCGGCGTAAAATTCCCATAATAATTGGATAAATAAAAACTTAGAAACCACAGGAGCAATTCTTGTGGTTTTTTTTTAAATTTGCAAAATCTTTAAAAAGTAAAAATGGCCGATCAGTTAAGTTATCTGTTTTCTACAAGGACGAGTAAGGACTTGGCAGAAAAAATTGCCCAAAATTATGGGAAAGAATTAGGAAAAATCAACTTTCAGACATTCAGCGACGGAGAATTCGAACCTGTTTTAGACGAATCCGTAAGAGGGGGAAGAGTTTTCCTGATTGGATCTACATTCCCGCCGGCAGACAATTTATTAGAGCTTCTTCTGATGATTGATGCTGCCAAAAGAGCTTCTGCTAAGAGCATTACCGTAGTGCTTCCATATTTCGGACTTGCAAGACAGGACAGAAAAGACCAACCCAGAGCGCCAATCGGTGCTAAATTGGTGGCAAATCTTTTAACAGCAGCAGGAGCTACAAGAATCATGACAATGGATCTCCACGCAGATCAGATTCAGGGATTCTTCGAAATTCCGGTGGATCATCTGTATGCTTCTACAATTTTCGTAGATTACATCAGAGATCTCAATCTGGAAAATCTTACCATTGCTTCTCCGGATATGGGAGGTGCAAAAAGAGCGAAAAACTACGCAGGTCACTTGGGTGCAGATGTAGTTATTGCCTATAAGGAAAGAAAAAAAGCAAACGTTGTAGAAGAAATGTTCCTTATCGGAGATGTGGACGGGAAGAATGTTATCCTTATTGATGATATGATCGATACTGCCGGAACACTTTGTAAAGCAGCAGACATCTTAATGGAAAAAGGAGCGAAATCTGTAAGAGCAATGGCAACGCACGGAGTGCTTTCAGGAAAAGCTTACGAGAATATTGAGAAATCAAAATTATTGGAAGTTATTGTAACTGACTCAATTCCTGTTAAAAATAATTTGTCATCTAAAATAAAAGTGCTATCTTGCGCCCCATTATTTGCGGACGTTATGAAGATGGTTCACGAGCATCAGTCAATTAGCAGTAAGTTTGTTATTTAACTGATATTTAGAGGTTTGCAAATTTAATTTGAAACAATTTTTTAAATTTTTTATAAATGAAATCTATTACAATTCAAGGTACAAAAAGAGAAAGCGTGGGCAAAAAGTCTACAAAAGCTTTACGTGATGCTGAATTAGTTCCTTGTGTTGTTTACGGAGGTGAAACTCCTTTGAATTTTTCTGCTACTGAGAAATCTTTCAAAGGTTTGGTATACACTCCTGAAGCACACACGGTATCTATTGAGGTTGATGGTCAAACAATTCCGGCTGTTCTTCAGGATATTCAGTTTCACCCGATTACAGACAAAATTCTTCACGCAGATTTCTATCAGTTATCTGATGATAAGCCAGTTATCATGGAAGTTCCTGTAAGAATTACAGGTCGTTCTAAAGGTGTTGTAGCTGGTGGTGTTCTTCGTCAGTCTTTCAGAAAACTGAAAGTAAAAGCAATCCCTGCAAACTTACCGGATGAGATCGTTGTAGATGTTACTCCGTTAAGAATTGGTAACAAACTTTATGTTGGAGGTATCAAAACTGAAGGATACTCTTTCATGCACCCGGACAACGCAGTTGTAGTAGCTGTTAAGATGTCTAGAAATGCAATGAAAGGAGGTGCAGCAGCAATGGATGATGAAGATGAAGAAGAAGTTGCAACTGAAGAAGGAGCAGCTCCTGAAGCTACAGAAGCAGCAGCAGAATAAGAATTTCTTATTTAAAAATATAAAACCTGTCAAATTTTGGCAGGTTTTTTTTATGACTAAAAGATAAATATGATGAGTTCAAATCTTGGTTAATCTTTTATTAGTGAAACGTCTTTGTAAAACTAAAAACATCAATTAATAAAAAATATAGAAATCAAAATTTATTTAAATCATTTTCATTGCTATCACTCGCTGAGTGAGACGCCCTTGCGAACCAAAAATGTCTAATAAAATAAAAATTCTCAACGATCTTAGCGTTAAAAGCAAAAAAGAATATTTCACATCGAATTTTTCTATCAAACAACAACAATCAACTCTCAGCCACAATCCGAAAAAAAGACGTAAATTTGAAGAGTTCTAAATAAGAACAGTTTAATTAAAAAGTTAATAAATGTTTGACATTCAGGAAATCAGAAGTCAGTTTTCTATATTAGATCAGAAAGTGAACGGTAAACCATTGGTTTATCTGGATAATGCGGCAACCTCTCAAAAACCGGATTCCGTTTTGGAGGTCTGGAACAAATACTATACTGAAATCAACGCGAATGTTCATCGTGGAATTCATACATTAAGCCAGTTGGCAACTGAAGAAATGGAACTTTCAAGAAGAAAAATCCAGAAATTCATCAATGCTGAACATGATTTTGAGGTAATTTTTACCAAGGGAACTACCGAAGGAATCAATTTGATCGCCTATATTTTAACCCAGAAATTAAAAAAAGACGATGAAATTATTATCTCTTATCTGGAACATCACTCCAATATTGTTCCGTGGCAGATGCTTTGTGAAAGAACCGGAGCGAAGCTGAAAGTCATTCCTATGGATGAAAACGGAATTCTTCAGCTTGACGTATTTGAAACATTTCTGAGTGAAAAAACAAAAGTAGTTTCCGTTAATCAGGTTTCTAATGCTTTAGGAATTATTAATCCGATTGAAGAAATCATTGCAAAAACAAGAAAGAATACCAATGCTTACATCGTTATCGACGGAGCTCAGTCTGCGCCTCATTTTACCCTTGATGTTCAGAAAATGGACTGCGACTTTTTTGTTTTCTCGGGACACAAAATGTACGCTCCGATGGGAACAGGAATTCTGTACGGAAAACAGCAGATTCTTGAAGATCTGCCTCCATTCCACGGAGGAGGAGAAATGATTGCCACCTGTTCTTTTGACGGAACTACTTACGCAGGTCTTCCTTTTAAATATGAAGCAGGAACACCCAATGTAGGTGGAAACATTGCTTTGGGAGCTGCCGTGGATTTTATTCTGAAAGTAGGGCAGGAAAATATTCAGAACCATGAAAATGCTTTGTTGGACTATGCTCAAAAACAGCTTTTGGAACTGGAAGGCATTAAAATTTATGGTGAAAAAGCCAACAGAACCGGCGTTGTTTCTTTCAAT
This sequence comes from Chryseobacterium urinae, assembly GCF_030518295.1. Lineage (NCBI taxonomy): Bacteria > Pseudomonadati > Bacteroidota > Flavobacteriia > Flavobacteriales > Weeksellaceae > Chryseobacterium > Chryseobacterium urinae. The sequence continues at coordinate 127,973 of NZ_JAULSJ010000008.1, forward strand.
CTTGAAGGTGTCGGAATTGCTTCCGATGTGGGAATGATTCTGGATAAATTAGGAATTGCTGTAAGAACGGGACATCACTGTACACAGCCAATTATGAATTTCTTTAATATCGCGGGAACCGTAAGAGCCAGTTTTGCGGTGTACAATACATTCAGTGAAATTGATGCTTTGATAGAAGGCGTTAAAAAAGCACAGAAAATGCTAAGTTAGACTTAGATTTTTTTAAGATACAAAACGGTCAGAGAAATTTCTGACCGTTTTCTTTTTGTATGTATTATTAATTTAATTCTGAATCGCACATTTCTATCGGAACCAGACATTTTGTAGAAAGACACGGGTTTCCGCTCGGAATCTGAAGACAGCATGCATGATATCCGTTATATGTGATGTGGTACGTATTGGCAGGACAGGTATGGCCGCCTAAAACCTGTTTTAAGTTCTCTCTTTGGATTTTTTTTAGATTTTTCATAATGTTTTGTTTTATAGTAGTTTGTAATAAGTCCCTAAGATATGAAAAATATTTAAAATGATATTTTTTAATAAATTTCAAAAAATAATTTCCTTCGGTGTAACCTTTTCAGTTTTTAATTGTCTTACTAATAGAAACAAATAATTATGAAGCTTCTGTTTGGAAATAAAAAAGATGATTTGCTGAGCCGCCTCAAAAGGCAGGAACCGGCAGCGCAGAAAGTTTTTTATGATCAGAATGTAAAGAAATTTCTGAGCATCGGCAGAAGTTACGTTACAGATTTGTATCAGGCTGAAGATTGTGTAATAAAAGCGTTCTGTAAAATTTTTAAAAGTATTGAGACCTTTAGAAATGACGGAAGTTTTGAAGGCTGGGCAAGAAGAATTGTGGTGAACGAATGTCTGAACTTTATTAAAAGCCGCAAAACCGTTTTTTATCTGGACGACATCAACCAGTCTTATCTGGAAGAAATTTATGAAGAGGATATTGCTTTTGATTTCAATGCGCAGGAACTTTTGGATCAGCTTCCGGATGCTTACAGGATGGTTTTTAACCTCTATGTTCTCGAAGATTATTCGCATCAGGAAATTGCAGATACTTTGCAGATTTCAGTTGCCGTAAGTAAGACACAACTGTTTCGGGCAAAGGAAAAAATGAGAAAAATTTACTTTCAACAACAAAAAGCACTGAAAAATGAACACTACTAAAAATAATATAGAACATCATATCAAAAAGCAGATTTCTGAAAGAGAAATTGCTCCTTCGAGAAATTTATGGTCTGAAATTGAAGCCCAGTCAGAACGAAGAAACTCAAAAACAAAAATAAATTGGTATTTGGTGGCGGCTTGTCTGGTTTTAACATTCAGTTTGGGAGCAGTTCTGTTTTTTAATAAAGAAAGTAAAGGAACCGAAAAATCTGCAATAATTGCTAAAATTAAAAATTCAGATATTCAGAATAAAACTCAGGAACAAACAGTACAGTCTCCTGAAACTTCAGATCAGAAACAAAAAGAAGCTTTTGCGGCAGAAAATATTCAGGCTGAAAAAAAGAATGAAGCTGTAAAGTCACAAATTATTGTTGAGAAAAAACAAATGCCTTTAACAAAAGAAAACGCTCCTGAAATTATTGCCAATATTGCTAAAACCGAGCCTGAAAAAATTATAGCAAAGTCAGATTCTGCAAAAACTCAGGGGAAAAGAAAAAGATATGTTGATCCTTCTACATTACTGTTCTCGGTAGAGCATAAAGATGTTATCATGAAAACCAAAGAAAGCAACGTGGCAACCATTGATCTGAACGGAAAATAATACTTCAAATTTTTAACAACTAAAAAAATAATACTATGATTAAAAAAATGATCATGATGGGACTATTGTGCCTTTTATCAGGTACAGCCTATTCTCAGAAAAATCTTACCTTAAATCTTCAGCCTAAAGAAGATACGGAAGTAAGCCCGATAGTAAAAGAAAAAGTAGATGAATATGCCCGAAAAATTGATTCAATTATTCAGGAAGAAAAAAAGCTGATGGAAGCAGAATTGCTGATTCTGCAGGCTAAAAATCTGGATAAAGCTGAATTCGACAAACAAAAGGCTCTTGTTGCCGATCGTTTTTCAGAAAAAATTGATCAGCGAATTGAAGAGCTCGGTTTTGATCTGGATTCTGTGATTCAAAAGCAGGTAAGATATTCTCTTCTGAATTCTGATGTAACTTCCAACGAAGAAATTAAAGAAAAACTTCTAAAGAAATTCCGTCCTACTAAGAACTTCACCGCCTATTTTTCTTACGGAGCCATGATTCTCACCAACAATAAAGCAGATAATGATCTGGATAAAAATTTAGGATACGCAGGAAATCTTGAATTTGGGCTGAAATTCAATTATCAGTTCAGCAGAACAAGTCATTGGGGATTAATTTCCGGGCTTGGATTTTCATGGAGAACCTTAAATATTGATAATAACCGGTTTTTTGCCAAAGACATGAATTCGGATGTTTATCTTTCGACTTATGATAAAAATTTAAGCAAAAGCAAATTGAGAACAGGCTACGTCATCGTTCCTTTGGGGTTGCAGTATAATTTTTCTAAACTGAAAAGTGCAGGAATGGATATCCAGTACAGAGATTATCAGAAGGGCTTTAAAGTAGGCGCAAATGTTTATGGAGGAGTAAGAATGTCGACAAACAACATTATTAAAGGCGAAGAAATCAGCCAGAGAGAAAGAGGGAATTATCAGGTAAATCCTTTCATTTATGGAGCGCAGTTTACCGTTTCATACAGCGATTTCAGCATTTTCGTGAAGAAAGATTTCGGCAATTTTTTCAAGGATAATCAATTTGAAAATGACAAAGCTTTGGTTATAGGTCTTGCTTACAAATGGTAAAAACACGTAACATTTATATATAACAGGAAACCGCAGGACAAATTTGTCCTGCGGTTTTTTACAATATTTAACAATTTAATTCTTAGTTTATTTCAGGCTTCCTACCATATCTTCAGGTTTTACCCACTCGTCAAACTGTTCTGCGGTTAAAAGTCCCAGATTTACCGCTTCTTCTTTTAAGGTAGTTCCGTTTTTATGGGCGGTTTTGGCAATTTTTGCAGCATTTTCATAACCAATGTGCGTGTTCAAAGCCGTTACCAGCATCAGAGATTTATCAACCAGTTCTTTAATTCTTTCATAGTTCGGTTCAATTCCGACCGCACAGTGATCGTTAAAGGAAATACATGCATCGGCAATCAGTTGGGCAGACTGTAAAAAATTATAAGCCATCACAGGTTTGAAGACATTCAGTTCGTAATTTCCCTGCGTTCCCGCAAAAGAAATGGTCGTATCATTTCCTAAAACCTGAGCGCAGACCATCGTCATTGCTTCATTTTGGGTAGGATTAACTTTTCCCGGCATAATAGATGATCCCGGCTCATTTTCCGGAATATGAATTTCCCCGATCCCGGAACGAGGTCCGGAAGCTAATAATCGGATATCCTGAGCAATTTTAAATAAAGAAACCGAAAGTTGTTTTAAAGCCCCGTGAGATTCTACAATCGCGTCATGAGCCGCCAAAGCTTCAAATTTATTTTCTGCGGTTACAAAAGGAAGATTCGTAAATTTCGAAATATATTCTGCTACTTTTACATCATAACCTTGAGGTGTATTTAAGCCGGTTCCAACCGCAGTTCCGCCTAAAGCCAGCTCAGAAAGATGAGGTAAAGTATTTTTCATTGCTTTCAAACCATAATTTAACTGAGCGACATACCCTGAAAATTCCTGACCTAATGTTAAAGGCGTTGCGTCCATCAAATGTGTTCTTCCGATCTTTACAATATCTTTAAACGCTTCTGATTTTTCTTTTAAAGTATCTCTTAGTTTTTCGACAGCCGGAATGGTGGTTTCCACTACTTTTTTATAAGCCGCGATGTGCATTGCTGTCGGATAAGTATCGTTGGAAGATTGCGATTTATTCACATCGTCATTCGCATGGATTTCCGATTTTTCACCTAAATTTCCACCATTGTTAACGTGTGCTTTATTGGAAATCACTTCATTTACATTCATATTCGACTGTGTTCCCGAACCGGTCTGCCAGATGACCAAAGGAAACTGATCGTTAAGTTTTCCTTCTAAAATTTCGTCACAGACTTTCGCGATCATATCTCTCTTTTCTGCAGGAAGAACTCCTAAATCTGTATTGGTAAATGCCGCCGCTTTTTTAAGATAAGCAAAAGCTTCGATGATTTCATGAGGCATGGAACCTTCCGGACCAATCTTAAAATTATTTCTTGAACGTTCCGTTTGGGCTCCCCAAAACTTATCTGCAGGAACCTGCACTTCGCCCATGGTGTCTTTTTCTATTCTGTAATTCATGTGATTGAAATTTGTTTAGTTTTGATTTAACCCCAAAAGCACAAAGAATTATTAAATTTTAAAAAATTAAATTTTACAAAACGAAAATCGAAGATTTTTAAAACTAATGTGTTCTTCTAAAGCATTATTTATTAAACTTAAAATAACTAAAGTGTTTAAAAGCTTTTGCGTCTTTTGTGGTTAAAATATCTTCGTATAAAGTTAATGAGAAAAGAAAACCCTCGCAATTTATAATCATTATAAATATCAATCTAAGTTACTGATTTTACTCATGCTTTTTTGAGTAAGCCGTATTTTTGCACCCAAAGAAAAAAGTAAAATGGATTTCAGATATCAGGATCCGTATCCGATTCTAAAGGATGATACGGTATACAAAAAATTGACTTCAGACTATGTAAAAGTTGAAAAATTAGGAGACAGAGAAATTTTAACCATTGATCCGAAAGGGCTTGAGCTTTTGGCGGAAGAAGCAATGGCGGATGTTTCTTTCATGCTTCGTTCTTCGCATCTTGAAAGTTTAAGAAGAATTATTGATGATCCAGAAGCTACGGACAACGACAGATTTGTGGCTTATAATTTATTACAGAATGCAGCAGTAGCCGCAGAAGGAGCTTTACCATCTTGTCAGGATACCGGAACTGCAATTGTGATGGGTAAAAAGGGAGAAAACGTTTTTACAGGCGTAGATGACGGAGAATATTTAAGCAAAGGAATCTACAATACTTACCAAAAAAGAAATTTAAGATATTCTCAGGTGGTTCCTTTAACGATGTTTGATGAGAAAAATTCAGGTTCCAATCTTCCGGCGCAGATTGATATTTACGCTAAAAAAGGAGATTATTACGAGTTTTTATTTTTAACGAAAGGAGGAGGTTCGGCAAACAAGACCTTTTTGTATCAAAAAACAAAGTCTTTACTGAACGAAAAATCTTTGGAAGAATTCATTAAAGAGAAAATTTCAGATTTGGGAACGGCTGCTTGTCCGCCTTATCATTTGGCTTTGGTAATTGGCGGAACTTCTGCGGAAGCCAATTTGGCTGCTGTTAAAAAAGCATCAGCAAAATATTACGACAATCTTCCGACAGAAGGAAATGAAGCAGGACAGGCTTTCAGAGACTTGGAGTGGGAAGCAAAAGTTCAGAAAATCTGTCAGGAAAGTGCTATCGGAGCACAGTTTGGCGGAAAATATTTAACGCACGATGTGAGAGTAATCAGATTACCGCGTCACGCCGCTTCCTGTCCGGTTGGAATGGGAGTTTCCTGTTCAGCAGACCGAAATATCAAAGGAAAAATTACAAAAGACGGAATTTTCTTAGAGCAGTTGGAGCAGGATCCGAAGAGATTTTTACCGGCAACACCGCCACATCTGGAAGAAGCAGTAGAAATCAACCTGAATCAGCCAATGTCTGATATTTTAGCCGAACTTTCAAAATATCCGATCAAAACAAGACTGAAGCTGAACGGTACCTTAATTGTAGCCAGAGATATTGCCCATGCAAAAATCAAAGAATTACTGGATGCAGGACAGCCAATGCCTGAATACTTCAAAAATCACCCGATTTATTACGCGGGACCAGCAAAAACTCCGGAAGGAATGGCTTCAGGAAGTTTCGGACCTACAACTGCGGGAAGAATGGACGTTTATGTAGATGAATTCCAGAGCCACGGCGGAAGTATGATTATGCTGGCAAAAGGAAACAGAACAAAAGACGTTACCAATGCCTGCAACAAATACGGAGGTTTTTATTTAGGTTCCATCGGAGGTCCGGCTGCTATTTTAGCGAAAGACAATATTCTTTCTGTTGAGGTGGTAGATTTTCCGGAATTAGGAATGGAAGCCGTAAGAAAAATCGAAGTAAAAGATTTCCCTGCGTTCATCATTACGGATGATAAAGGAAATGATTTCTTTGCAGATCTTGCGCACTAAAATTAGTTTATAAATAATTACTACTTTGTATTGCATGGTACCTTATTTAAAGTTATCTTTGCAATACAAAATAGTATTATGAAAAATTTTTTACTTACATTTATATTTAGTACAACTGTTTTCAGTATATCTTTTGCTCAGACGGATGCTAAGATTGACAGTTTGATACAAAAAGAGTTTAAAGATTCAGATGCTCCCGGTGGTGTTTTCCTTGTTTCTAAAAAAGGAAAAATTATCTATGAAAAAGCATTTGGTAAGTCTAATTTGGAACTGAATACGGATATGACTGTCCAAAATGTATTCCAGATAGGCTCTATGACCAAGCAATTTACAGCTTTTTCTATTTTACTTTTAGAATCCAAAGGTAAATTAAATATAAAAGATCCTATTTCTAAGTATATTCCCGATTATCCGAATGGAAAGTCTATCACCATTCATCATTTGCTTACCCACACTTCAGGAATCAAAGATTTTACAAAAATGAAATCAATCTCAGAAATAGCACAAAAGGAAATGACTCCCAAAATGATGATTGATTTTTTTAAAAATGAACCTGTTGATTTTAGTCCCGGAGAAAAGTTTGATTATAATAATTCCGGTTATGTATTGCTTGGATATTTAATTGAGTTAGTTTCCGGAGAAACATATGAAGATTTCGTGAAGAAAAATATTTTTGAAAAAATTGGGATGAACAACTCTTTTTATGCTACAGACAGAAAGATAATCAAAAACAGAGCTTATGGATATCATGAAAAGAAAGATGGGTTTGTAAACAAGACAGTTATCAACTACAGTGTTCCATTCGCTTCCGGATCTTTAATGTCAACCGTTGAAGATATGCTGAAATGGCAAGATGCTATTAATCGATATACTATTCTTGATGAAATACATACTAAAAAACTTTATACAAAAAATAAACTAAACAGCGGAGAAGAGTTTACCTATGGATATGGATGGCATTTAAAAGAGATCAACGGAACTCCTACAAGAGAGCACGGAGGCAGTATTTTCGGATTCAAATCTATGGGAGTATATATTCCCGATGCAGATATATATGTATTAGGATTCAGCAATTGCGACTGTCATTCCCCAACACAGATTACAAAAGATATCGCTCAATTAGTTTTAAATAGTCAAATTAGCAGCTTGAAGTAATGGTATAATAGTTTAAAATCAAAATAAATAATAAAATAGGACGTATATCTTTTGTGTAAAAAAATAAAAAGTCCTATTTTTGCCTAAAATCTTTAAGAAAATGATAACGATTTTATCAGCATTTTGGCCGTTTTACCAATTCCTTTGGACAATTTTCTTCATTACAATGTTCCTTGTAGGATTTTGGTGTATCTTTATGTTCTTCGGGTTGGTAATTCCAATGTGGTTGACAGAAGGTTTGAAAGAATATTTCGGAAAAATTAAACCTTTCAATCCGGAAGATATCAGAAGCAAGCAGCTAAACGAGCAGGAAGGAGTAGAAGTAATCTACAGCAATCCTAAAGGAAACGGACCTTTCTTGCACGATAGTCACGGGCACGGACATCATTAATTGATTGTCATTGTTTTCTCACCTGAATTCTGAGAAAGCAATATCAAAGCAAAACAACATATATAAACCACTTATCGAGATAAGTGGTTTTTTTTATTTCTATCATTCAAACAGTTAAGTGTTATTCAAAGCATATTATTTAATATGTGTAAAGTTTTGTTTTTCAATAAAAGTTGATTTTTTTTTCGAAAAATAATTTACTTTAGTATTGAATTAACCTTAAAAGGATGAATTATATGAAAAAATTCTATTCCGGTATATTGTTGTTTATCTTAGCCAATATCTTTGGTCAGATAAGCTATACAATTACCCCTAATCCGTTTAATGAAACGGATGCAATAACATTAACCGTGCCCGGAAATCAGATTGACGAAACGGCATGGGGAGTTTCAAACAATGCCATTTATATCTGGACTTGGTCTTTAGATACGAACTATCAGAATAGTCAGGACTGCCCTACGAACGGAAGCTGGAATAATTCCAGTGAAATTAATCGATTAAGTTATAATGCTGCTACGGACACGTACTCTCTGTCTTTTACGCCAACTACTTTTTATGCAAGAACAGGGATCGGAAGATTTGGTTTTTTACTGAAAGATAAAACCGGAGCACACCAGACAACTCCGGATATTTTTGTCAACGTAGGAATTCTGAATTTAACGATGACAAATCCTGCTGCAAACAGCTTAACGTCTGTTCCGACGGGAAATTCCATTAACATCACGGCTACAACCAATGTGAATGCAACTTTTCAGCTTAAAGCCAACGGAACGGTTGTAAATTCTACTTCTGCGGCTTCAACTTCGTATTCTTATAACTACACGGTAACAGGAGATGCTAATATGGAGCTGATTGCAACGCAGGGTTCGGCTTCAAAAAGCTCAACTTTTATTTTGCAGGTTCCGAGAAATGTGATTTCAGAAGCAATTCCGTCATGGATAAGACAGGGGATCAATTATCATCCAACCGATAACACAAAAGTAGGATTGGCTTTGTATGCTCCGTCTAAAAATTTCGTTCATGTGATCGGAAGTTTTAATAACTGGGCTGTGAACGATGCTTATTTGATGAAAAGAGATACTGCAAATCCGGATTTATACTGGATCGAACTGAGTGGATTAACGCCTCAGCAATTGTATACCTTCCAATACAGGACTAATGATTTGAGAAAAGTAGCAGATCCTTACTCTCCACAGATTCTTTCTTCTTATGACGATCAGTACATTTCTTCTACAACTTATCCGAATTTACCAGCATTTCCTGCCGGACAAGGCTTTGAGGTTTCTATGTTTAAAACAGGGCAGACTCCATATAACTGGCAGATTACGAATTTTCAGCGTCCGGCAAAAGAAAATCTTGTCGTGTATGAATTGTTGTTAAGAGACTTTACGCAGGAAAAAAACTGGCAGTCTTTAATTAGTAAGATTTCATACCTGAAAAATCTGAATATTAATGCGATCGAATTGCTTCCTATCATGGAATTCGAAGGAAATCTTTCTTGGGGATACAACACGTCTTTCCATTATGCATTAGACAAAGCGTACGGAACACCGGAAAAATTCAAAGAATTTGTAGATTTGTGTCACCAGAACGGAATTGCTGTAATTCTGGATATTGCCTTCAATCATGCAACAGGTCGTTCTCCGCTCGCAAGACTTTGGAATGTTGATCCGGATGGAGATGGTTACGGAGATATTGCTGCCAATAATCCTTACTTCAATCAGGTTCCTAAACATTCTTATAATGTATTCAATGATTTTAACCATACAAGTACTTCAACGAAATATTACGTTGAAAGATGCCTTCAGCAATGGTTAACGGAATATCATGTAGATGGTTTCCGTTGGGATTTAACCAAAGGGTTCACGCAAAGCTGTTCTGAAAACGACGAAACCTGTACAAACGCTTATCAGCAGGACAGAGTAGATATCCTGAAATACTATGCAGACAAACAATGGGCTCTTGATCCGAATTCTTACATGATTTTTGAACATTTGGGAACTGATGCCGAAGAGCAGCAGTGGGCAAACTACAGAGTTGCAGAAGGAAAAGGAGTAATGATGTGGAATAACCAGAACGGATCTTATAACCAGAATACAATGGGCTATAAAGAAAACAGTAATTTCGACAGAATGAATCATACGCTGCATGGATTCTCTGAAATGAGAGCGGTAGGTTACGGAGAAAGTCATGATGAAGAAAGATTAATGTTTAAAAATCTTGCTTATGGTGCGGTAAACGGAAGCTATGATGTTAAAAACCTTAATACAGCTTTAGACAGAATGAAAGCTTTCGGAGCGACGTTCTTCACTATTCCCGGTCCGAAAATGATCTGGCAGTTCGGAGAACTTGGATACGAATTCAGTATCAACAGATGTACAAACGGAACCATTAATAACGGTTGCAGAACCGATGAAAAGCCGATTGCATTTACTTTAGGATATGATACAGATGTGAACAGAAAAGCGGTTTATGATACCTGGGCGAAGATTATCAATTTCAGAAATATCTATCCGGTTTTCAAGTCAAAAACATATACTGTAGAATCCAATAATCTGGCAAACGATCCGAATGGATTAATTACGAGAATTTACGTTTACGACAACGCAATTACGAACGGAGTGAAAAATGTAGTGGTGTTAGCAAATTACACAACGGCAGCTCAAAGTGTGGTTCCGTATTTTCCGTATGTAGGTCAGTGGCAGAATCTAATGGATAACTCTGTTTCTAATGTAACTTCTACAACGGCTCCGATTACTCTTCAGCCGGGAGAATTCAGAATTTTCGGTAATTATGTGGGAATTTTATCCACAACAGACATGAATGCCGAAAATAAGCTTTCTTTACAGATTGCGGATAACCCTGTGAAAAATGGTGTGGCTAAATTAATTTACCACAAAGCGAAGAATGGGGAAGTCTTTATCTACGATATGAGCGGTAAAAAAATGGATTCATTTAAATTGAATAATGAAAACGGAACGTACGAATTAAAAACAAATTATCCTGCAGAAACGTATTTGGTTCATTTAAAATCAGATACGGGAGTTTCAATCCAGAAAATGATTGTGAAATAACCTGTGGATAACTTCAAAAGTTTATATGGAGAGATCGCGAAAGCGGTCTCTTTTTTTGTTTATTCATATTTTATCCGCAGTGAAAACAGAGTTTGTTAATACGATACTAACGGCTTTTCAATACTTTATTCACAATTTTTTCCACACTAAAATAGAAGGTTTTCCATATCATATTCATACTTTACCAATAGGTTATTCATATTTTACTCACAATTGAAAAATTGTTTATCTACAATTAATTTTTGCATACCAACATGAAATTAATATGTTCCTAATACATAATTCACGCGTTATCCACATCTTATTCACAATTTTGGCAGCTCTGAAAAATTCAAATTCTAAATTGGTTTGCAGATTAAAAATTATTAGTCTACTTTTGCAGTAGATTTATCAAGAAAGGTGGAGGGATTTGGCCCTGAGAAACCTTAGCAACCGACATTTTCTGATGAAAAGGTGCTAATTCCAACCCGATTGGGGGAAGATAAGTGATTCTGTATTCCGTATGAATTCCAGCTTCTTGAAGGTCTTTATGTTTGTTTCGGCAAACCATTTTAAATTAATTTTTTTAAAGCACTGAATAGAATGAAAAAACTCAGCGTAAGCGTACTCCTTTTAGCAATAGGATTTTTATCGGCACAGGAAAAAGAACAGCAGATAGAAGATGTCGTAATTGTAGGAAACCGAAATGCAAAACGCACAAAACTGGAAACACCGGTTCCGGTAGACATCATCAACATCGAAAAAATACAGCAGTCTTCACCGCAAATTACCGTTCAGGATTTACTGAATTATGTTATCCCGTCTTTCAACTCAGTCCGGCAGTCGGCTTCAGACGGTACAGAACATATCGATCCTGTTACTTTGAGAGGAATGGGACCTGATCAGGTTCTGGTTCTCGTTAACGGAAAAAGAAGACATACTACTTCTTTAGTTAATTATCAGAATACAGTCGGAAACGGCTCTGTAGGAACAGACTTAAGCACCATTCCGGTAATCGCCATCGACAGAATTGAAGTTCTGAGAGATGGTGCAGCAGCACAATACGGCTCCGATGCCATTGCAGGAGTTATTAATATTATCCTCAAAAAGAATCTTGGCGGAACAGCCAGCCTTAATTACGGAATTTCCGGAAGAAATGATGGCGAAACCTATCAGGCAGCAGCCAACTACGGAACTTCTTTAGGGAAAAAAGACGGCTATATCAGTTTATCCCTGCAATTAAACCAACGAGGAAAAACAACAAGAACGCAGAATCATAATCTTGATATTTACGGTGATAATTTCGCGTATGATTTTGCTCCGGATTTTAATGCTGCAAAAGCGCTGGACGATCAGAAAATTCTTGCCAATGGTTTAACCCGGGATGATTTTAATTTCCAGATCGGTGATGCAAAAATAAAGCAGGCGCAGTTATTTTTTAATTCCGAATATCCTTTGAACGATCAGTTTAAAATATATTCCTTCGGAGGCTTCAGTATTAAAGAAGGGCAGGGTTACGGTTTCAGAAGATTGCCGAGTGAAACTTCAAACAATGTTTATTCTATTTATCCGAACGGTTTTCAGCCGGCTTTAGGCTCGAAAATCTATGACATTTCTTATGCAGTCGGAGCAAAATATAATAAAGACGACTGGTTTTTTGACCTTAGCAATACATTCGGAAGCAATACATTCAATTATGATGTAAGCAACACCGTTAATGCATCTTTAGGAGCCAAGTCACCAACAGATTTTTATGCGGGAGCACACAGTTTTCTTCAGAATACAATTAATCTTGATGTTTCAAAAAACATCAGGAACTTCAATATCGCATTCGGTGGAGAATTCAGGTTTGAGCAGTACGACATTAAAGCAGGAGATCAGGCTTCCTATATGAGATATGATATTTTCGGAAATCCTGTGACGGCAACTACCAATCCGGATAATATCTCCGGAGCAGGAGGAGCGCAGTCGTTTATTGGATTTTCACCACAAAACGCACTTTCAAAATCCAGACATTCAACTGCGGTTTATGCCGATGTTTCTTATGATCTGGATAAAAAATTAAATGTAGACCTTGCCGGAAGATTCGAAAACTATTCAGATTTTGGAAGTACACTGAACGGAAAATTGGCGGTAAGGTACGAATTTGTAAAAAATTATGCAGTTCGTGCTGCGGTGGGAACAGGCTTTAGAGCGCCATCTCTTCAGCAGCAGTATTTTAACAATTCTTATGCAGATATTTCCACCACAGGAAATTCAATTGTTACCAAAGGAATTTTTAATAACGACAGCGAAGCAGCAAAAGCACTTGGCTTCGACAAATTAAAACAGGAAACTTCGGTGAACGGAAGCGTTGGATTTACTTTAAAGCCGGTAAATAAACTTTCTATTACGGTTGACGGATATTTAATTAAAGTGAAAGACCGAATCGTGATTACAAGTAATATTACAGATGACCGATTGGCGGTTTATGGTGTGGAAAGCGGAAGATTTTTTGCCAATGCCGTTGATACGGAAACCAAAGGAGTAGATCTGGTAGTTGCCTACGACTGGAAAATAGGAGGAGGCAATTTAAATATCAATCTTGCCGGAAATTATACCGAAACAAAAATTACAGATTTCCATTTCCCTGCTAATCTTCAGACACCGCAGAATGAATTTTTCGGACCGGATCAGATCAATATCATCGAAAGTTTATCACCCAAAACCAAAGCTTCTTTAGGATTGAATTACGGAGTTGGAAAATTTAATTTTCTGGTGAGAAATACTTACTTCGGGAAAGTGATCCGCGACGGATATCCGTTTGGAGGAGTTCAGGAATTTAATCCCAAAGTAGTAACCGATGTGAGTGTAGGATATGATTTCACAAAAAATATTAACTTAACCGTCGGAGCCAATAATGTGTTTGATGTCTTTCCGGATCTTCAGATTTATGAAAATTCGTATTTTGGGGTTTTCAAATATGCTCCGGTGCAGATGGGAACACTCGGAAATTACTTCTTCGGAAGGCTTAATTTTACATTTTAATTAATGAATTCAACTTCACACCAGATCGGCTGGAAAACCGCAGTGGCAATTGTTGTTTCGAATATGATCGGAACCGGAATTTTTACAACACTCGGTTTTCAGCTTACCGACATTACGAATACCTACAGCATATTCCTCCTTTGGTTCATTGGAGGAATTCTTGCTTTGTTCGGAGCCTTTTGCTATGCCGAATTAGGTTCTCATTTCAAAGGAAACGGCGGAGATTTTATTTATCTGAAAGAAACCTATCACCCGCTTTTAGGCTATCTCGTGAGCTGGATTTCCCTCATCATCGGGTTTTCCTCTCCCGTTGCATTGGCAGCTTTGGCGATGTCGAAATATCTTTCTGCTTTCGATGTTTCTTTTGGAAACAGCTTTGCCATCGGAATCATCTTTCTGGTTTCCGTTTTTTTGTCATTCAGCTTACAGGCTTCAAGCAGATTTCATAATTTTTTTACATTGATAAAAATTGCGTTCATCATTGTTCTCATTATCATTGGAATCGGAATTTCAGACTCAGAAACAATTGGGAACAGCCTGAAATTAGATGATTCATGGCAAAAGGAAATCATGCTTCCGGCTTTTGCAACGTCTTTGGTTTTTGTAACGTATTCTTACACCGGCTGGAATTCTGCTTCCTACATTGCGGGAGAAATAAAAGATGTTCAGAAAAACCTACCAAAATCACTCATTGTAGGAACTGTTTTCGTAACCGTTTGTTATCTCTTGGTTAATTTTATCATGCTGAAGCATGCTCCGGTAGATCAGTTGGCGGGAAAAGAAGATGTAATGGGAGAAGCTGCCAATAATATGCTGGGAAATACTTTTGGTAAAATAGTTAATATTTTTATTGCTTTACAGTTAGTCGCCACCATCAGCGGTTATTTGTGGGTAGGTTCCCGTTTGACACAGGCTTTTGCAAAAGAAAACAGACTCTGGAAGTCTCTATCGGTCGGAAATAAAAAGGGAATTCCTGTCCGTGCGATTTTTGCCCATGCCGTGATTGCAACGTTGATTATTTTAACGGGAAGTTTTAAGGAGATCTTTGTTTATACCGCCTTTATTCTGCAGTTATTTGCCAGTCTGGCAATTTCTACGGCGTATTTCATTAAAAAAGAAGACCGAAAGATATTCAAATCCAATCTGTTTTACGTATTTCCGACAGTTTTTTTGTTATTCAGCATTTACATTTTGTATTTCACGCTGATTCATAATCCTAAAGAAAGCATCATCGGATTAGGAATTGTTGCGGTGGGAATTGTTTTGTATATAATTGATAATAAATTATCACGCTAATTTAAATTAATCATAAAACAATCAAAAATTGTTTTTAACCCACAGCTCGCAAGGATAATGGAACCAGCATTGAAAAAGACTCCGTTCGCAAGGGCGTTTCACTCAGCTAATGGTAGCAGAATTATATTTTTGAAATCATTTGAGGCACTTTAATTTCAAGAAGTTATTACGTAAGAAATCATTTATACATTTTTATCATTCGCTGAGTGAAACGCCTTTGCGACCGAAATCAACATCATCATTTTAAAAGAAAAATCCTGCGGACATTGCGTTAAAAGAATTGAATCATTAAGAATATTATTTGAACTTTTAAATTTTGGTGTTAAATCATTACAATTACATGTTGTTTTTAACGCAGGGTTCGCAAGGATAATGGAACCAACTTTGAAAAAAATTGTTCGCAAGGGCGTTTCACTCAGCCAATGATAGCAGAATTATATTTTTGATATCGTTTGGAGACGCCTTAATTTCACCAAGCTATTACGTAAGAAATCATTTACACATTTTTATCACTTGCTGAGTGAAACGCCTTTGCGACCGAAAAGTAATTGCTATCATTTAAAAGAAAATCCTTGTGAACATTGCGCTTAAAAAGCAACAAATTCAAAAACTCTTGCAAACATTGAGTTAAAAAAAGATTCTTCAATACGCATACGCTTCATTCAGGATGACAAACTATTAGTTTTAAAATTGAATTAATAATCCGTATCTTTGCACCCACAAAATTTTCATAATGTCTAAATCATTAATTCCAAAATTAGAAGCTATAAAACAGAGATATAATGAGGTGGCAGACCTTATTATACAGCCTGATGTTATTTCAGACCAAAAAAGATATTCTTCTTTGAACAAAGAATATAGCGATTTGGGGAAAATTGTAAAAGTTTACGATCAATATAAAGGAGCGTTGGATACGATTGAAGAGTCCGACGAAATTATTGCCGACGGATCTGATAAAGATTTCGTGGAACTGGCAAAAATCGAAAAAAATGAAGCACTGGAAAAAATTCCGGGACTGGAAGAAGAATTAAAAGTTTTATTAATTCCTAAAGATCCTGCTGATGACAAAAACGTTATCGTGGAACTTCGTGCCGGAACTGGAGGTGATGAAGCAGCCATCTTCGTGGAAGACATTTACAGAATGTATTCCATGTACTTCAAGACGAAAGGATGGAGACATGAGGTTACAGATTCCAACGAAGCGGCGAAAGGGTATAAAGAACTCATCATGAAAGTGGAAGGTGAAGGCGTGTACGGAATCATGAAATTCGAATCCGGAGTTCACCGTGTACAGCGTGTTCCTGAAACAGAATCTCAGGGAAGAGTTCACACTTCTGCCATTACCATTGCAGTTCTTCCGGAAGCTGAAGAAGTGGATGTGGAAATTAATCCGGCAGATATCGAAATGCAGACTTCGCGTTCCGGTGGAGCAGGAGGGCAGAACGTTAACAAGGTGGAAACTAAAGTTCAGCTTACGCACAAACCTTCAGGATTGGTGGTGGTTTGTCAGCAGGCTCGTTCGCAGTTAGCCAACCGTGAATTGGCGATGGAAATGCTTCGTGCAAAATTGTACGACATCAAATTGCAGGAAGTTCAGGGAGATATTGCGGCACAGAGAAAGACAATGGTTTCTACGGGAGACCGTTCTGCAAAGATCAAAACATACAATTATCCTCAGGGAAGAGTTACCGATCACAGAATCAACAAATCCATGTATAACTTAGATGCATACATGAACGGAGATATTTCTGAGATGATCGATGCCGTTATCATGGCAGAAAATGCCGAAAAAATGAAAGGCGAAGAAGAAAGTTTATAAAATCTTTACCATAAAATCTTTTGTAAGTCTCCGGAGTATTTCGGAGACTTTTATTTTGAGCTTAATTCATTGTTTAAATTATGTGATGTTTAAATGTTTTTAAATCAATTGATTATGTTGTTTTGTAAATGCTTGTTTAAAAATAATTTAGGAAAAAAAAGTTTTCATAGTATAATTAATGTACTTTTACATCAACTCTTGATCGTTCAGGTGTTTTTATACACTAAAATTGAAAAATGTAACGTACTTATGAAAAAACTTCATATTGCCTTTCTGGCAATACTTCTCTTTTGCTTTCAAAGCTTAAAATCCCAAAATATTCTAAAGCCTGAAAGTGTTTTTAATCTTTACTTTAATTCTTTCGTTAAATATGATGATGAATCTGTAAAAGAACTCAACAGTTATCTTATTAATTTTCTGGGAAAAGAAAGTACCCACAAAATGAAACTTAAAGACACCTACAACGAAAAGATTGATGATTATACCCAACTTTTTCTTTCCGGTCTTTCTGTAAATGTGGCATCTGCGTGCTCCGTTGAAGTTAAAAATTATTTCAGCGCTTTAATGCAGAATTTTGCCGAGGCGAAATACAGGATAAAAGAAATTAAAACCGTAAATGATGAAAGATTTAAAGGAAACGGATTCTCTGAAGTTACATACGAAGCAAGTTTTAAAGTGCCTTCTCATAATCTGATGCTTAATATGGGAGATATTAAAAAAATAGGTGCAGGAGAAATGAAGAAATACCTTATTGATGTTACCAATCAGTTAAAAAAAGCAGACAAAATCGTTTCCACAGAACAGAAATTCAACCTTTATCAGATTAAGGTTGATGACGCCATTTACTACTGGAACGGAGGTCCACAGGAATTAAACTGGAAGCTAAATGAATTTTATCTGAGAAATTTCAATTAAAAATTAAGGCTGTTTTAGGACAGCTTTTTTTATTTAAAACAGATTCCTTATTTTTGGCAAAATAGCTTAATATGAAAATCACACCCATTTTATTAACAGCCGGAGTTCTTTTTTCGGCAACATTTTATTCACAAAAAATGAATTATCCAAAAGCAGTTAAAGGAACACAAACCGATACCTATTTCGGAACTGCCGTTGCAGATCCGTACCGGGATTTGGAGAATGATTCTGAAGCCACCAGAAAGTGGGTAGATGATGAGGTAAAACACAGTCAGGATTATCTTTCGAAAATTCCTTTCAGAGACGAAATCAAGAACCAGTTGAGAGACATCTGGAATTATGAAAAGATTTCGGCACCTTTCAAAGAAGGAGAATATACCTATTATTATAAAAATGATGGATTGCAGGCGCAGTCGGTTTTATACAGAACCCACAACAAAACAAAAGCAATCGAAGTTTTTCTGGATCCGAATAAATTTTCAGAAAAAGGAACCACTTCACTTTCACAGCTTTCTTTCAACAAAAAAGGAAATTTGGCTGCGTATTCTATTTCGGAAGGAGGAAGCGACTGGAACAAAATCATCATCATCGATGCTGTTACAAAAAAACAGATTGATGAAACCCTTGTTGATGTAAAATTCAGCGGAATTTCATGGCAGGGTGATGAAGGTTTCTATTATTCAAGCTATGACAAACCAAAAGAAGGAACCGTACTTTCCGGAATGACAGACAAGCACAAAGTGTATTTTCATAAACTGGGAACCAAACAATCCGATGATCAGTTGATTTTTGGCGGAGAAAAAACACCGAGAAGATATTTAGGAGCGGGAGTTTCCGAAGATCAAAGATATCTGATTATTTCTGCAGCCAACGCAACCAACGGAAATGAACTGTATATAAAGGATCTGAAGAACGGCGGCGATTTTGTTCAGATTAATAAAGGTTTTGATATCAATGTGAGCATTGTTGATACGCAGGGTGATGATCTGTATATTTTTACGGATAAAGATGCTCCGAATATGCGTCTGGTAAAAACTTCCATCAAAAATCCGGCTCCCGAAACATGGAAAGATGTTATTCCTCAGACCGAAAATGTTTTAGGAATTACAACAGGAGGAGGATATTTCTTCGCAACTTACATGATTGATGCCATTGATCAGGTAAAACAATATGACAGAACCGGAAAACTGATTCGTGAAATTTCCCTTCCCGGAAAAGGAAATGTTTCCGGATTCGGAGGCAAGGAAACAGAGAAAGAACTGTACTTTTCTTTTACGAATTACATCACTCCCGGAACAACGTATAAATTTAACGCAGATTCAGGGAAATCTGAAGTGTATCAGAAGCCAA
The DNA here is from genome assembly GCF_030518295.1 of Chryseobacterium urinae. NCBI lineage: Bacteria > Pseudomonadati > Bacteroidota > Flavobacteriia > Flavobacteriales > Weeksellaceae > Chryseobacterium > Chryseobacterium urinae. The sequence goes on from NZ_JAULSJ010000008.1 coordinate 147,238, forward strand.
AAGTGAAATTCAATCCCGAAGATTATGTTTCTGAACAGGTTTTCTACACTTCAAAAGACGGAACTAAAATTCCGATGATGATTAATTATAAGAAAGGAACAAAACTTAACGGTAAAAATCCTACGATACTTTATTCTTACGGAGGATTCAACATCAGTTTACAGCCTGCGTTTTCTGTTGTAAATGCGATCTGGATGGAAAATGGCGGAATCTATGCCGTTCCGAACATTCGTGGTGGCGGAGAATACGGTAAAAAATGGCATGATGCAGGAACGAAGATGCAGAAAAAAAATGTTTTTGAAGATTTCATCGCAGCAGGAGAATATTTACAGAGCAAAGGCTATACTTCCAAACAGTTTATGGCACTTTCAGGAAGATCAAACGGCGGTTTGCTGGTAGGAGCTACGATGACGATGCGTCCGGATTTAGCCAAAGTTGCCTTTCCGGGAGTGGGAGTTTTGGATATGTTGAGATATAATAAATTTACCGCAGGAGCAGGCTGGTCTTACGATTACGGAACTGCGGAAGACAACAAAGAAATGTTTGACTATTTAAAATCTTATTCTCCGGTTCATAATGTAAAAGCAGGAACGTGTTATCCTTCAACCATGATTATCACCAGTGATCACGACGACAGAGTAGTTCCGGCGCATTCTTTTAAATTTGGTGCAGAATTACAGGAAAAACAGGCTTGTAACAACCCGATTTTACTAAGAATTGAGAAAAACGCAGGTCACGGAGCCGGAAGATCTACAGAACAGGTAATCGGAGAAAATGCAGATCTGATTTCTTTTGCCTTGTATGAAATGGGGATTAAAAACCTGAAAAAATAATCAAAATGTTAAAAATGGCTGATATATTAAATGTTAGCCATTTTTTTTGTAATTTTCCATTCAAGTTATATTTGTTTAGAATATTTAAAAATATTAATTGGCTATTATGAAAAAAAGAATTTTACTGGTTTGTGCTTTAGCGGGTATTGCTACCTCTGCTTATGCACAAAGATGGGAGCCATCTTCTCAGAAAGTTTCTGAAATTAGAAAAGAAGTTGAAGTGAAGTATGCTTACAAAGTAGACTTACCAACACTTAGAAACCTTTTGAAAGATGCTGTTGAGACAGGAAATGGAGCAAAACCTGTTATTATTTCTTTACCGACTGTAGAGGGTAAAGTTGAAAAGTTTGCGGTATATAGCAATCCTGTTATGGAAAAATCTATGGCAGATACCTACGGGCTTGGATCTTACGTAGGTGTAGGAGTGGATGATCCTTCAAAATATCTTAGATTTAGTACATCGCCTACTGAAATCCAGACAATGATTATTAAAGATGGTGTATTTCAGTTTATAGAACCTATTACTAAGGATAAAAAAACATACGGCGTTTTTTATAAATCCAAGAGAACACAGAGCGACCAAGGGTTTGAATGTGGTACAGAAGAAAAAAATATCAAGGATATTAAATCTCTTTTAGAAAACGGAAAAAAAAATCTTTCTAGTGTAGGAATTACAAACAGACCTTCTATTACAAAATACAGAACGTATCGTTTGGCGCTTTCTACAACGGGAGAATATACAAAACTGTTTGACCCTTCAGGAGGAATTACAAATACAGTAACCCAAATGAATGCAACAATGACCCGTGTGAATGGTGTTTTCGAAAAAGAATTTGGTATAAAATTACTTGTCCAGAATTTACCGGGAATTATTTATACAGATCCAACGACAGATCCTTATACCGGTAATTTAAATTTAAATTTACAGCAAACCCTAACTTCCCAAGTTGGGAATGCAAATTATGACATCGGTCACGTTTTCAATGCGGCAGGAGGAAATGGGAATGCAGGCTGTATAGGATGTATTTGTACAAATCCTGCAACAAGCACTACTTTAGCAAAAGGATCAGCATTTACTCAGAATACAAATCCTGTAGGAGATACGTTTGATATCGACTATGTTGCACACGAAATGGGACATCAGCTTGGAGGAAACCATACGTTTTCTAATATTACAGAAGGAACGGCTGTAAATGTTGAACCCGGAGGAGGAACAACTATTATGGCATATGCGGGAATTACCCCAGATAACGTTCAATTGAATTCTGATGCGTATTTTCACTATTCATCAATTGATCAGATTCTAACAAATCTTGATAGCAAAAGTGCTTGTGGTACGGAACAGACGATCACTACAAACACCGCTCCGGTTATTGCACCTCTTACAGCTTACACCATTCCTAAAGGAACAGCTTATTATTTGGAAGCTTCAGCTACTGATGCACAGAATGATGTGTTTAAATACAATTGGGAGCAGTATGATACTGTAGGAACAACCAATTCTATTTCCGGAGACAGCGGATGGGGATTCAATCCGGTGGGAGCATTAACAAGATCATACTTTGGAACAACCAGCGGAAGAAGATATTTCCCTAAATTATCTACTGTAATGGCAGGTAATTTAATTAATAAAACTGATTGGGAAACAGTATCTTATATTCCCCGAGTTTTAAAATACGCAGTTACTGTAAGAGACGAAAACCCGGTAAGACCAATGGTTTCTTCTTCAGAAACAACAGTTACAGTGGGTAACGACGGGCCATTTAAATTTAATGGAATTACTGATGCTACAGTACTTTACAACAACGCTTCAAATACAATCTTATGGGATGCGGTAAATACAAATGCTGCACCATATAATGTATCAAATGTAAAGATTGATTATACAACGGATAATGGAACTACATGGACAGATTTGGTTGCATCAACACCAAATACTGGAAGTTATATAGGGCAAATGCCTGCTAGTTTAACTGGTGCTGTTAAATTAAGAATTTCTGCAATTGGAAATGTATTTTATGCGGTTTCTCCACAAATTACAGTGGCGGCTGCGCCGACTTCTACTACGAATGCGCCTACAGGTTTGAAAACAAGAGATCTGGACGTACTGAGAACATCAGCTATTGTAGGATGGAATGCAGTACCCGGAGCAACATATTCAGTAAACTACAGAAAAGTAGGCGATACAACCTGGATGACAGCTTCAAGCAGTGTTAATTCAATTTCTTTAACGGGCCTTGAAGATGAAACCAGCTATGAAGTAAGAGTTTCTGCTGTGGTAAATAATGTTCCCGGAACTTTATCAGGAGTTTATACTTTCAAAACAAAAGGTCTTAGAACAGGATATGATTATTGTGTACTGAACAGTCCGCTTCCTTACTTTGGAGCAATAGGGCGTGTTCAGTTGTCAAATGTTAATTATGTGGATGCTACTTTCAGATCTTATAAAGATATTACTGAGGTTCCTGCCAATGTAATTAATCTTGTGAAAGGAACAGCATATTCTGTAGCAGTATATGGTTTGTCTACTTCAGATTATGTTAGTAATCCGATGGGACTTAATGTTTGGATCGATTATAACAGAAATGGTGTATTCGAAGCTTCAGAAAAAGTTCTTTCAAACAGTGGTACGCCTAATGCTTCCGGTGTAAGAGCGGTTTCTGTTAGCTTTACAGTTCCTACAACTGCTTATTCAGGAGATAAAACGACTTTAATGAGAGTTGCGGGTAATTTTAATACGCCTCTTACTTCAGCTTGTGGTTCTGTAAGTCCTGCAGGAGGAACAATGGACTTCAGAGTGAAGATTACCGATACAGTTCTTGCTACGGACGAGGTTAAAAATAATGCAGAATCCGATATCTCTATATATCCGAATCCGGCAGAAGACTTTGTTGGGGTGAAGAATATCAAAGGTAAAGCAGATTATAAAATCTACAGTGCCGATGGAAGACTGGTGCTTCAGGGAGATCTTAGCAATCAGATTATTAATGTATCCAGTTTAGTAAAAGGGGTATATGTAATTGCGATTAAAAATGGGGAGAAATCTTACAGTACTAAGTTAATCAAGAAGTAATATTCTTAACATAGATTCAAAATAATCCGGATAAACTTTATCCGGATTATTTTTTTATCTGACATTCCCGAAAATGTAAAAAAGTGTATTAAATAATATAGAATCTAATGAAAACCATACTTCTGTATATCTCAATATGGTTTACAGATATAAAAATATAACTTACAGGCGCTAAAATACTTCTTTCAGTTGCAAGAATGTAATTTACAGTAGGAAGAATATAACTTACAGGCGCAAGAATATAACTTACAGGTGCTAAAATATTACTTTCAGTTGCAAGAATGTAATGTACAGTTGGAAGAATATAATGTACAGATATGAAAACCGCCATTGCAGAAGGGAAATGTTTTTCTCCTTCATTAAATTTCAGAAGAAGGTTTTAGCAGTTGTTTGTAGTTTGTACTTATTTCTTTAATTGATATTAAAAAATTACGATTAGTGAGTACATAAAAAGCAATTTTGCAGTTTTGCAGTTTCGCTTTTTTTATTTAAAAAATATTCCCTCAAAAATGTGTAATTTTAGCCATCTATTAAATCTGAAATTATGAGAAGGGCAGTTCAGAATAAAACTCCTCAATTCACTATTACCGAAAAGAAAACAGAGGTCTATCCTTTTGAGAAAGACGGCTTACAGTTAAAATCTTCTTATACGGCAGAAGACGTTAAAAATCAGGAATTAACGCAGACTTCTCCGGGAATTGCACCTTATTTAAGAGGTCCGTATTCTACAATGTATGTTCAGAAACCATGGACGATCCGTCAGTATGCGGGTTTTTCCACGGCAGAAGAATCCAATGCTTTTTACAGAAGAAATCTGGCGGCGGGACAAAAAGGTCTTTCCGTTGCCTTCGATCTGGCGACACACAGAGGATATGATTCCGATCACGCGAGAGTTGTGGGCGATGTTGGAAAAGCGGGAGTAGCGATTGATTCTGTGGAGGATATGAAGATTTTATTCAATGAAATCCCTTTGGATCAGATTTCAGTTTCCATGACGATGAACGGAGCCGTTCTGCCGATTCTTTCCTTCTATATTGTGGCGGCAGAAGAACAGGGCGTTTCTCAGGATTTGCTTTCAGGAACCATCCAGAATGATATTTTGAAGGAATTCATGGTGAGAAATACCTACATTTATCCGCCTGCACCTTCCATGAAGATCATAGCAGATATTTTCGAATATACTTCTCAGAATATTCCGAAGTTTAATTCCATCTCAATTTCCGGTTATCATATGCAGGAAGCCGGAGCCACTCCGGTTCTGGAAATGGCTTATACACTTGCAGATGGTTTAGAATACGTAAGAACAGGAATAAAAGCAGGAATGAATGTTGATGATTTTGCACCGAGACTCTCATTTTTTTGGGCAATCGGGATGAATCACTTCATGGAAATTGCAAAGATGAGGGCAGCAAGATATATTTGGGCAGAATTATTAAAGCAGTTTAACCCTCAGAATCCGAAATCTTTAGCTTTAAGAACCCACTCACAGACTTCAGGATGGTCTTTAACGGAACAGGAACCTTTCAATAATATTACCAGAACCGCGATTGAAGCATTATCTTCAGCGTTGGGCGGAACGCAGTCTCTTCATACCAATGCTTTGGACGAAGCGATTGCACTTCCTACAGATTATTCAGCAAAAATTGCAAGAAATACACAGATTATTCTTCAGCAGGAAAGCGGAATCTGCGATGTCGTAGATCCGATGGGCGGAAGCAATCTGGTTGAATCTTTAACGCAGCAAATGATTGAAGAAGCGATGAAATACATCGATGAGGTAGAGCAGGAAGGCGGAATGACAAAAGCCATTGAAGCTGGAATTCCAAAGATGAGAATTGAAGAAGCGGCAGCGAGAAAACAGGCAAAAATTGACAGTGGTGAAGAATTTATCATCGGGGTTAATTCTTTCAGATCAGAATTAAAGCAAGATGCTATTGAAATTTTAGACATCGATAACACGGAAGTCCGCAGAAAGCAGATCGAAAGATTAAATAAAATAAAGGCAGAAAGAAATTCTGAAGCGGTACATCAGATTTTAGATGAAATCCGTGAAAGTGCCAAATCAGGAAAAGGAAATCTTTTAGCCTTATGTATTGAAGCGGCGAGAAGGAGAGTAACGCTGGGAGAAATGAGCGATGCGATGGAAGAAAGCTTCGGAAGATACAAAGCCAACATCAGAACAATTTCAGGAGTTTATGCCATGAACGCAGGGAAAAACGAATATTTTGAAAAAGCCTTACACCTTACTCAGAAATTTGAGGAGGAAGAAGGGCGCCGTCCACGATTAATGGTTGCCAAAATGGGACAGGACGGTCACGACAGAGGAGCAAAAGTGGTAGCAACAGCATTTGCAGATATGGGATTTGATGTGGATGTGGCACCATTATTTCAGACTCCGGAAGAAGTGGCAAAACAGGCAGTAGAAAATGATATTCATATTTTAGGAGTTTCTTCTTTGGCGGCAGGTCATAAAACTCTGGTTCCGCAGGTGGTTGAAGAACTTAAAAAACTCGGAGCAGATGATATTACCATTGTTGTAGGAGGCGTAATTCCTCAGCAGGATTATGAATTTCTGTATGCAAACGGAGCCGATTTTATTTTTGGTCCGGGAACCAATCTTCCAAAGTGCGCAGTAGATATTCTGGATAAATTTTTAAATTAAATTAACCTTTTCACCAGATAAGTTGCACAGCTTTTGTACTGTATTCCATAATCAAAAAACAAAGTATTATGGCTTATACAGTAGTTTCCGTATTTCCTGTAACGGTAGATACAGAAGAAATTAAAAAAGATTTAAAAGAAAACGGCTTTGATGAAGCAAATATCATTATTTCCAGATCAAACCTTGAAAGCGGACTGTCAACCGACAATTATCAGGAAGATGAGCAGACCAAAGGATTTTTTGAATATACCTTTGCGCATGACAATGATATGCTTAATGCTTACAGAAAGCACAGCATCGGAAAAAATAATGTAATTGTTTATGCCGATAATCTCGAACAGGCGGTTTCCGCAAATTCAGTGCTGAATAAGAACGGAGCTTTGCAGGTATATAGAAAGCCTGCGGAAGAAAAAACAGATATTCCTGAAGGAATGACGGAAGAAGAGTATAACGGAATTATAGCAAAAGCAAGGCACAATATTTACTTCTTAGGATCAGAAAGAGTTTACCATTCCAATATCATCAAAGGAATGGACGATCCGATGGATGATCTGGGATCTAAAGATTAAATATAAAAATTAAAAAATAAGATAGGCTGCTTCACAAATGAGGCAGCCTATTTTGCTAAATATTATATGAAAAAAAACAATTAGGGTAGCAAAACTTTATCAATTGCATGGATAATTCCGTTGCTGCATTGTACGTCGGTTACAATAATATTAGAAACTCTGTTGTTGTTATCTGTAATTTTTGCACCGCCCGTTGTGGTAATCTTAAAACTTCCACCCTGGAAAGTTGGAACCATCATATTGTTTGTAAGATTATTAGATCCTACATTGGCTCCAGTAACGACGTGGTATTTCAAAGTATTTTCCAAAGTCGTTTTTGGAATCGCTGCAAGATTAGCCGCTCCAATTTCAGTAAGAAGAGAAGAGAAAGCACTGTTGGTAGGCGCAAAAACCGTAAACGGAGAATTGGCAGTTCCGCTTAAAATTCCAACAAAATTCGGCATATCACTTCTTGTAAGAGCAGAAACCAAAGACGTAAACTGAGGATTTGCCGTTGCATGAGTAACGATTGTTGGCAAACCGATTACCGCATCTACTTTATGAATTACTCCGTTGTTGGCATCAATATCTGTGGCAACAACATTCGATACCCCATTAATTTTTACACCGCCATTCGTATTGATAAACATACTGATTGGTCTTGTGGAAGAAGCAGATCCCATAGCAAGAGTAGAAACATAGCCGGTAGAAATTGCTGCAGCTTTTACTTCAGAATTCAGAACGTGATTCATCAGCAGAGTTTTCAGAGCATCTGTAGGAACGTCATTAAGACTTGCATATCCGTTTGCTTGTAAAAATGTTGCAAAAGCGGCATTTGTTGGGGCGAATAATGTAAACGTTCCGCTTTGGTTTAGAGTAGCAGAAAGACCTGCTTTGTCAATGGCAGCTTTTAAACTGCTTAAGTTACTGTCTGAAGAAACCAGTTCATAAGTTGTTTTCTCAGTCATCATGTTGTCATCATTGTCATCGCAGGAGATAATACTAAGCATAGCAACTCCTGAAAACAGTAGAGGTTTAATGAAATTTCTCATAATATTATTTGTTAAGATGTAAAATCTTATAGGCAAATATTATACCTTTTTATTTATTTTAGTAAAATAAATTTACTTTTTTATCAGTTTATCTTTTAGATCATAAAAAGAGATAGGTGAAAAAAGGAGTTTCGATTAAAAAAGAATTACAGATTTAATAAAAAAACTAAAAAATAATTTTGATATTCAGAAAAATGTATATATTTGCAATGTAAAATAAAGTTTAACCATTAAAAACAACGAAGCAATGTTCATATCCAATCAGCTTTCAACAGTAGGATTGCCTTTTGCAAAGGCGAGGCTTCGTGGTTTGGTACACTCTTAGAATAACAGTACAATGAAATATCAAAACCCGAAGTCGTAGAGATTTCGGGTTTTTTATTGCGCAATATTTCAAACTTAAAACAGTTTCCCCGAAAATCTTTTTTTAGAAATTAGGATTTCTTTCGAATTAGCAGATAATTTCTTATTTGAAGCTATTTCCAGCTTTCCGCTGTATCTTTTTAGTTACGACCTGCGCTTCGCTCCGGTCGCAACTAAAAAGGATGCCGCT
>NZ_JAULSJ010000080.1:0-1149 GCF_030518295.1 Chryseobacterium urinae
CGGGTTTTGCGTCAGGCGGGGTGAAGTGCAAAATTCAACGGCAGTTTTTCAATTAAACATTAGTAATAAATTCGGCTTTTGTGCTTCGATTGCCCGCCCGAACGCAAAGCCCCAAACCGTTAGCGGTCATTGAAAAAAGACACGGAAAATGAATTGAACAAAAAAATGAAGTTAGAGTTACAAATATTACAATCACATAATCTTGACGAACTAAAAGAGCTTATTTTGCTGTTTGAGGATGTATTTGAAATGAAAAATTTCAAATTACCAGACGAAACACATTTACGGAAACTTTTAGCAAAAGAAAACTTCTTTGCAGTTGTCGCCAAGACAAATGACAAGATTATTGGCGGACTAACAATTTACGTACTTGACCAGTACTACTCCCACAAACCATTAGCGTATATCTACGACCTTGCAGTATTGACAAATTATCAAAGAAAGGGAGTTGGGAAAAGTTTAATTGCATTTACAAACAATTTCTGCAAACAAAAAGGTTTTGAAGAAGTATTTGTGCAGGCAGATAAAGTTGATGACTATGCCATTGACTTTTACAGAACAACCAAACCGACAAATGAGGAACAAGTGGTACATTTTTATTATACACTCAATGAGTAAAGTGAGCTTGCAAACAAATAACAACTAAACCAAATTTTATGACAGTAATACAAAAAACGTATGGATACAATGAGAAAAATCAAAATTGAAAAGGACATCAAAGTCATTTTCATTCAGGCAAAAACTTTTTCGGATGGAATTTTAGAGGCGTTTCAGAAACTACACACTTTACTTGAGTTCCCCCCCCACAACGAAGAAAATTTGGCATTTCAAGACCTGAAAACGGGAAAATTGCCTACAGAGTGGCTGCGGAAGAACGAACAAGAAGCGATTTACAAAAACACGGGTTGACGGAATTTACCATTCCAAGCGGTAATTAAATAGCAATCGAAATTAAGAATTTTAGATAAGATTTGAACTTGATTAAAGATGCGTTTGACAAACTTTTGACCGTTCCCAACATTGACCCCAACGGATACTGTATTGAAGGATATAACGGCATAGATGACGTAGTTTGTATGGTTAGACTTGATGAAACAAAAACAACGAACCGCTAATAGCTAAGTTTTCGTTGCGTGCGCAGCACGAACA
>NZ_JAULSJ010000081.1:0-1132 GCF_030518295.1 Chryseobacterium urinae
TTTATCATTCATCATTTATCACTCATCAATTATCTTTCGTTACTCATTACTCATTACTCATTACTATTCGCAGTTTCCTATCATAATTGAAACGGACTTTTTTATGTCTTTTCTCGGCCTCCTGATGAAGAATATTTTTCGTAGAGTATAATCTCGCCACACATCATAAAACTGGGAGATTAACTCTTATGAATTTATTGTTCATTTCTACGCAGATTTTGCTTTTAAAAGGAGCCAAAATTCTTTTTATTTTCTATAATCTAATAATAAGGATCCTTTTAGAATAGTCTGTTTTATTTCTATATTAAAACGTATAATCTCAAAATATTTAATCATAACCAAAATTACTTCATACATCAAAATATATAGAATATTGAGGCGCAAAGAAACTTTTTTTAATAACGGCATCAGTAATCATCCTGCTAAATATCTTCAAAACCTTTAAGATATTAATGAAGAACAGATCTAACAAATGCTCAATCCTCAATTTTATTCATCTCGTTATTTTAAAATCTAACAAATTAATTTATTGACGACTTATCCTTTAATTAATATTAAATTTAGTATAACCCTCGCAAATGCACAAGATATTCATTAAATATAGTCTCATTGTGAACTACGACTAGTAAACGGTTTTCTAACAGAGATCCCTCGGCAAGCTAAGAGAAAACTCCCGAATTGACCGTAATATTTAAAAATTGCCAGACTAAACCTGTCGAAGCCTACATTAGTAAAAGAGATTAAGTCAATTAATTTAATTACTCTTAAAAAAGTTCCTATTCCAATATTTTAAAAACCAAATACCGTCAATTATTTTTTTATTTAAATCACTATCCTAAAAAATCAAAACTGAATTAATGAAGATTAATCTTTCTTTCTTTCTTTCTTTCTTTCTTTGAACTCATTTTATCTTCCTCAATTATTTAATACTATTAAAATAAACCTTTATCAACCCTCCCTTTAACAATACTTCAGTATCAAAAAATAAACATTAGTTTAAATTTCCCCAAAATATTATTACAGTGTATCAGTATTTTACGTTTAAATATGAATACAAGATGAAATTAAAGTTAACAAAACTTGTTTTGCGTTACAATAAGTTGTTATCTTTGCCGCACTGAAAACGAGAGAG
>NZ_JAULSJ010000082.1:0-943 GCF_030518295.1 Chryseobacterium urinae
GTTTGAAGCGTTTCCCAGGCAGATTCAAATAAAAAATCATACAACATCTTGGGCTCGTGAAGTGCGGTTTTGTTCAATACTTCCGGAAGCGTAAAAACTACGTGGAAATAAGGCACAGGAAGCAGTTCGGTTTCCCGTGTTTGTATCCAATCTTCTCGGTTCCGTCCTTGGCATTTCGGGCAATGACGGTTTCGGCAGGAGTTGTAACTGATGCTTACATTTCCACATTCATCACAAGCATCGATATGACCTCCCAAAGCCGAAGTTCTGCACTTTTTTAAGGCAAATAAAGTTCTTAACTGCCAGGAATTTAATCCTAAATCTTCCAATTTTGAACCTAAAATATTTAAAACATCGGCGACTTCATATTGAGGTTGAGATTGAGGTTGAACTGACTGTTTTTTTGAGGTTTTTAAACCGCTCATTTTTTCCCAAATTCTGAAAAAAGGGTATCGAGCGGAGAGAAGAGTTTTTGTGTGGAAAGTTGTGCAATTTGGAGATAAATCAACGTCGTATCAATACTTTCGTGACCGAGGAGATTTTTGATGCTCAAAATATCCATCCCATCTTCCAGAAGATGCGTCGCAAAACTGTGCCGAAGCGTATGGACACTCACTTCTTTCAATATTTTTGCTGCTCTTGATGCCTGTTTTACCGCCCACTGAACGCCTCGTTGTGAGTAGCGGGAATCAAACTCTCCGCCGGCACGGTTTCCACGAGGTTCTCCAAAGAGATAATCTTCCGGTTTTTCAGCTTCGATATATTTTTTTAATCCCCGAATTAAATGCTCAGAAAGTGGCAAATAACGGTCTTTTTTCCCTTTTCCTTGAACCACTTTCAACTGTTTTCGATCAAAATCTAAGTCGCATAAACGCAGATTTCTAACCTCCATACATCGCAATCCGCAGCCGTAAAGAATGCCGATCAAAATTTTATGTTTTAA
>NZ_JAULSJ010000083.1:0-912 GCF_030518295.1 Chryseobacterium urinae
AGGAATCCGAAGCTTCTAATTCATGAAAAACAATATTTTCACCTCTTAATAATGATATTGATTTTACTAAAAAAGCATTCTCTTTTTTATTGTTACTTGTAAAAATCTCATTGATAATTTCCCACTCTTCTTTCTTAAAGGTCTTAAGATTTACCACAATTGATTCAATTCGTAAAAATGATTCTTCATCGATCTTCACGCAATAATACGTTTTCTCATGAGTTCTAAAGTTTTTGTGAATACACTGAAATAGATACATATCCTTTTCAAAGGAAACTACTGATGTAATAATATCGTCATACCAATCAATTATATGTAAATTAGTAATGGTCATTTGTTTTAGTTTAGCTTTTATGTTTTGCTCCGCAGAATTATGAATTTAGATGTTCTGAAATCCTTTGATATAAAACACAGTCCCATAAAAATGATAACCAACCTTTATCATTAAGCTTTTTTTACCATTTCCGATATAAACAACTTTATCCTGAAATATGTAAAATAAATCTTTTCCGACATTCAGTCTGCATTGATCAATTTTCATTTCTAACAATTCCTGCTGTAAATTTTCACCTATATTTTCAATTCCGTATTGATAGAAATTTTTATTGGAATGGTGTTCTAAACTTCTGATGTTTTCAGTTTGTATTTTTGAAATAGTCACGCATAGCCTTCGTTCCAAATAGAAATTATAAACAAACGAAATCACAAGCAAAAGAATGAATAAAAACAAAATTTTATTTTTCATTTAAATTTCATCTAAAATAATAGTTATTAAACAGGTAAAGATAACAAAAACAGATGTTCAAAAAATTAACCAAAAATTATTTCAATTTTACTTTCATAATTCAAAAAAAGGTTATACATTTGCAACCACAAAAAACAAGGTAATTCTTGTTAAAAAGATGACCTCAA
>NZ_JAULSJ010000084.1:0-903 GCF_030518295.1 Chryseobacterium urinae
TGCGCCGTCGTTTCTGCGCACCAGAATCGTCTGTCCCTGTCCGTTTTTAAATTCCGTTACAGGATTTCCGTCTTCATCGGTAACGGTGTTTTTGTACAGTGTTGCGGCAGAATAATATCCTGAATTATCCGTAGAAACCGAAAGCGTGGAAACCGTAGTGGAAACATTGTTCACGGTACTGGTGGTTGTACTGGTGATAAATTTCTTCACCTCCGTTCCCAGGTTGGTTTCGTACTTCAGCTTCTGGGTGTGTCCCGAGCTCATCTTCCATGGCTCTCCCGGGCTTGCCTGCTGCAATACCCTGTCCAGCGGGGAGTTTTCCATTTCCTTTTCAGAATATGCGTTGGAAACCCCGTAATAGGAGTTGGCAGCGGTTTCATCGGTAATTCCGGTGTGGATGGAGGAGTTCTGGGTGGCGGCAGGCACGGGAAGGATGTTTTTCACCTGTCTTCCGAAGCCGTCATAGGTAACGGGCGTTACCAGGTCTTTTCCGCCGGGTGCCGCTTTCACACTGATGATCTGCTTGGGTCTTCCCAGACCGTCAAAGTAAGTGATGGTCTCGGATTTCCGGCTGCAGTCGTCGTTAAGACAGCTTTGGGACTGTATGTAGTTCTCGTTCTGGGACTGTGCGAAGGACATCGCGGCAATGCTCAGCCCCAACAGGGAGAATGTTTTGGGTGTACTGTATTTTCTCATGTTTGTGTTATGGTTTGTAGTTGTACTTGTTTTCAGACACTTTTTTGTTGATATAGCTTCCTGCGCTGTTTTTTCCTCTTACTCCTGTTTCTTTCAGCCTGTTTGCCGGATCGTAGGTGTAGGTCTGTCTTACTCCGGACGGAGGCGTGATGCTGGTTACCCCGATCAGCGGATCATAAGTGTAGGTGGAGATCAGCTTTCCTGAAA
>NZ_JAULSJ010000085.1:0-867 GCF_030518295.1 Chryseobacterium urinae
AATAGCTAAGTTTTCGTTGCGTGCGCAGCACGAACAATGAAAACCCTGTTGAACGGAACCTTCGGAAGCTTTTGGTTGGGTATTTTCCCACACTATGGGTTTATCGACAAAAGATTTTTAGAGATACAGGAGACTTTGAGAAGAGTCTCTTTTTTTATGGGTGATTTTGGCGAGTTTTTCTTGGTTTTATCGTGCTTTCCTTCACGTTAGGGTAACATTTCCCTTACCCAAATCCGCTAAAATGCAGATTTAGGAGCAGGTAAATTTCGGCTCATCTCCAAAAACCATTGTGGCGGACCTCGAAGATCGAACGTGGCAATCGTTACCAAATTTCCAACTTTGCAACAACTACATTTCGGCTGAAAAACTTTTGGCGGAAGCTTTTCTTTAGGCTGGATGCCTAATTTTTGTTGCAGTTTTTTAAGCTTAATTCGTTTCCAGGTGCTGCTCAAAAAACCATAATGACGGATTTTCACAAATCTTTTCGGCAAAATATGCATCGCAAAACGGCGGATAAACTCCTCGTGGCTCAAAACCATCTGCTTTTTGATACCTTTTTGGCGGTAATCTTTGTAAGAAAAAGTGACCGTTTCCGCGTCAATTTTCCTGATTCTCTGGTTGCTGATGGCGATTTTATGCGTGTATCTGCCCAAATATTCTACTACAGATTTTGGGCTTCCAAATGGCTTTTTGGCGTAAACTACCCAAGGTTTTTCCCACAGACTTTGCCTGGTTTTTTCGTATTCATTTTCTTGATTTTCATTCAATTTTAATGATAATTGATGCTTCAGTTTCTCACAAAATTTAGCCCTGAAAACTTTACTCAAAGCCTTTACCGAAAACAAAAATTTACCGTCATTTTTGATG
>NZ_JAULSJ010000086.1:0-855 GCF_030518295.1 Chryseobacterium urinae
CGCCCCGTCGTTTCTGCGCACCAGAATCGTCTGTCCCTGTCCGTTTTTAAATTCCGTTACAGGGTTTCCGTCCTCATCGGTAACGGTATTTTTGTACAGTGTTGATGCGGGATAATATCCCGAATTATCCGTAGAAACCGAAAGCGTGGAAACCGTGGTGGAAACATTGTTCACGGTACTGGTGGTTGTACTGGTGATAAATTTCTTCACCTCTGTTCCCAGGTTGGTTTCGTACTTCAGCTTCTGGGTGTGTCCTGAGCTCATCTTCCATGGCTCTCCCGGGCTTGCCTGCTGCAATACCCTGTCCAGCGGGGAGTTTTCCATTTCCTTTTCAGAATATGCGTTGGAAACCCCGTAATAGGAGTTGGCAGCCGTTTCATCGGTAATTCCGGTGTGGATGGAGGAGTTCTGGGTGGCGGCAGGAACGGGAAGGATGTTTTTCACCTGTCTTCCGAAGCCGTCATAGGTAACGGGTGTTACCAGGTCTTTTCCGCCGGGTGCCGCTTTTACACTGATGATCTGCTTGGGTCTTCCCAGACCGTCAAAGTAAGTGATGGTCTCGGATTTCCGGCTGCAGTCGTCATTCAGACAGCTTTGGGACTGTATGTAGTTCTCGTTCTGGGACTGTGCGAAGGACATCGCAGCAATGCTCAGCCCCAACAGGGAGAATGCTTTGGTTGTACTGTATTTTCTCATGTTTGTGTTATGGTTTGTAGTTGTACTTGTTTTCAGACATTTTTTTGTTGATATAGCTTCCTGCACTGTTTTTCCCTCTTACTTCTGTTTCTTTCAGCCTGTTTGCCGGATCGTAGGTGTAGGTCTGTCTTACCCCGGACGGAGGGGTGATGCTCGTTA
>NZ_JAULSJ010000087.1:0-840 GCF_030518295.1 Chryseobacterium urinae
GGTTGTCTGCAAGCGATGCGGGGGCACTTCCCATTATTGGTTACAGGGTAAATGGAGTTATGAATGCAAAGGTTGCCGTTTCCGCACCTCGTTGCGCAGCGGTACGATCATGGAGAGCTCCAAGCTGCCGTTTCTGGTGTGGTACAAAACGATGTTCCTGATGAGTTGCACAAAAAAGGGATTCTCCACCAACGAACTCCAGAAGCAATTAGGATTGAAGCGTTACGAACCGGTATGGGCGATGGTACACAAACTCCGCAGGGCGATGGGCAACCGGGATGCAAGGTATACACTGGAAGGGATGATAGAACTGGATGAGGGTTACTTTTCGGTGGCCAGTAAGGAAATCGAGCGAGGCAAGGGTACACGTGGCCGGGGAGCCGAGGGAAAGCAGAACGTTGCGGTGATGGCCGAAAGCACCCCGTTGGAAGATATCGAAACGGGCAAAAAGGAGAAGCATGTGCGTTATTTCAAGGCCAGGGTACTGGATAGCCCTCAAAGTGAAGGAATCAACGGCGTGGTCAGGGACTGCATGGAGGATGATGCCATCGTATTTTCGGACAAAAGCACTTCTTACGTTGACATCTCCGATCTGGTGGAATTGCACGTCACCGAGAAATCAGACGCCAAAACCACCAAGGAAACACTCAAATGGGTGCATATCGCAATCAGTAATGCAAAACGGACATTGCTGGGCAACTACCATAAAATCAAAAGGAAATACTTACAGTTGTATCTCAACGAGTTTATTTACAAATTAAACAGACGGTATTTTGGAGACAAACTCTTTGACAGACTAGTAATTGCGAATATAACAGGTGCATAAACGGATAATCAGAA
>NZ_JAULSJ010000088.1:0-832 GCF_030518295.1 Chryseobacterium urinae
CTGAAACATAAAATCTTAATCGGCATTCTTTACGGCTGCGGATTGCGATGTATGGAAGTTCGAAATCTGCGTTTGTGCGACTTAGATTTTGACAGAAAACAACTCAAAGTGGTTCAGGGAAAAGGCAAAAAAGACCGCTATTTACCACTTTCCGAACATCTGATTCGTGGACTCAAAAAGTATATCGAAGCGGAAAAACCAGAAAATTATCTCTTTGGAATGCCACGAGAAGGAAGAGCCGGCGCTTCGACTTCGCTCAGCACAGGCTTCGATTCAAGATATTCGCAGCGCGGCGTTCAGTGGGCGGTAAAACAGGCATCAAGAGCAGCAAAAATCTTGAAAGAAGTGAGTGTTCATACGCTTCGGCACAGTTTTGCGACGCATCTTCTGGAAGATGGGATGGATATTTTGAGCATCAAAAATCTTCTCGGTCACGAAAGTATTGACACGACGCTGGTTTATCTTCAAATTGCACAACTTTCCACACAAAAACTCTTCTCTCCGCTCGATACCCTTTTTTCAGAATTTGGAAAAAAATGAGCGGTTTAAAAACCTCAAAAAAACAGTCAGTTCAACCTCAATCTCAACCTCAATATGAAGTCGCCGATGTTTTAAATATTTTAGGTTCAAAATTGGAAAATTCAGGACTTAATTCTTGGCAATTACGAACACTTTCAGCGTTGAAAAAATGCCGTACATCGGCTTTGGGCGGTCATATTGACGCTTGTGATGAATGTGGAAATGTAAGCATCAGTTACAACTCCTGCCGAAACCGTCACTGCCCAAAATGTCAGGGCAAAAACCGTGAAAAATGGATTGGTATGAGAGAAAA
>NZ_JAULSJ010000089.1:0-814 GCF_030518295.1 Chryseobacterium urinae
ATTGTTTGAATCGGCTTGGGAAACCCTTCAAACGTTTGGCAAAAACAAAAAACTCCAAATGGGAATGATTGCTGTTTTGCACACTTGGGGACAGAATCTGAGTCTTCATCCACATTTGCACTGCATTGTTCCCGGTGGTGGCGTGGATGAAAACGGAGATTGGAAAAACATCAAAAATGACGGCAAATTTTTGTTTTCGGTAAAGGCATTGAGTAAAGTTTTCAGGGCTAAATTTTGTGAGAAACTGAAAGTTAAAAACCTTGAAGAATATCCAAAAATCAGACAAAGTCTGTGGGAAAAACCTTGGGTAGTTTACGCCAAAAAGCCATTTGGAAGCCCAAAATCTGTGGTGGAATATTTAGGTCGTTATTCCCACAAAATCGCCATCAGCAACCAGAGAATCAGAAAAATTGATGCGGAAACGGTCACTTTTTCTTACAAAGATTACCGCCAAAAAGGCATCAAAAAGCAGATGGTTTTGAGCCACGAGGAGTTTATCCGAAGATTTGCGATGCATATTTTACCGAAAAGGTTTGTGAAAATCCGTCATTATGGTTTTTTGAGCTCTACCTGGAAGCGTGAAAAACTCAAAATTTTGCAACAAAAATTAGGTATCCAGCCCAAAGAAAAGGCTTTGCCAAAAGCTTTTCAGCCAAAATGTCGTTGTTGTAAAGTTGGAAATCTTGTGACGATTGCCACGTTCGATCTTCGAGGTCCGCCAAGTTGGTTTTTGGAGATGAGCCAAAGCCAGCCAACGCCTAAAAAATAGATTTTTGGGTAAGGGAAATTATGCCCAAAAGTGAAGAAAAACACA
>NZ_JAULSJ010000009.1:0-144028 GCF_030518295.1 Chryseobacterium urinae
TGGGGCTAAAATTGCAGTCATCCATATCAGATATTTGACATAAATAAATTTGTCTTTCTGAAAAAACATAAAATAATATGAATAAACCATCTCAAAAGAATCAAGCTTAGATCCTTGTAGGATGACAAACTTAATAGAATTATCTAAAGAGAAGCTTTTTCAAAAAGCTGTAAGATTTTGGTTTCTTCGTTTTCCCAACAAAATACTTTTGCCGCTTTTTCAAGCTCAGTTTTATAGTTTAGGCGTCCCCTTTCAAGAACTTTATTCAAAGCCGCAGCTATTTTCTCTGGATCGTGATCTGTAACAACTTCACCTATATCAAACTGCTTTTTTATACGAAGCATTTCAGGGAAATTGATCATCACCAAGGGAACTCTGGATTGGATATAATCACAGACTTTATTGGGAAGAGAATAATAATAACTCACCCCATTATTTTCTTCAAGACTGAATCCTGTATCTGCTGTTTTTGTTACTTCTCTGAGATTTTCGGGCTTCAGTTTACCAAGAAAAAAAACTTTATGCTGAAGTTTTTCCTTCGCGACAAGATCTTCATACTCCTTCTTTTTAGGGCCGTCACCGGCAATTTTAAGAACAGCATTCTCAATTGAGTGCATGGCAACAATAACCTTATCAATTCCGCGGGATTGATTAACAGCTCCCTGATAAAGAATTATTTTAGGATTATTTTCCGGAATTTCGAGAGTAGAAATAATTTCTCTTGGAATATTTCTTACAACAACAGGATCTACTTTATATTTTTCCTTAAACCATTCGGCATAGCTTTCACTCTCTGTCATCATGAATTTAATTTTGGGTACAATTCTTTTTTCCAATACCCTCCAAACCTTTTGCGAAAGTTTATTCTGTATTGCGGGCATCTCTGTAAAAATTTCATGACTGTCAAAAACCAAAGGAATATTTAATTTTTTTGAAATAAGATAATTTGGCAGAAGCGCATCTATATCATTGGCATGAAGAATTGTATTTTTGTCAGCTTTTTTCTTTAATTCCTTATATAACTTCCAATTGAACTCAAAATACGCCGTTTTTAAAGTCTTAGATTTTATTTTTATCCTCTCAAAAGGATACGGACGCTCCATCTTTTCGTTTCCTCCCCAGTCATTGCCAATTAGTTCTATATTATATCCGCTGTCAAAAAGAGTTTTACATACTTTCTCTATTCTCTGATCAGTATAAAGATTGCTGAATGCTGAAGTTATTATTTTCTTCTTCATTAATTTTTCTTATCAAATATTAGATAATACATTTGAATAAAACAGATGAGTCCATTTGGAATAATAACCGGCCAAAGCATGCCGCTGAAAATTCCGTAAATGACAAAACAGATACAACCGATCATATTCACGATCCTTATTTTTCTAACATCTTTCAAGATGAAACTCAATACAATAAAAACAGATGCAGAATATCCTATATAACTTGCAAAATCAGAATTCATGAATAAAAATTTCGGGGAGACAAACTTAATCATTTTCAATAAGATAATAAAATTTTTTCTGCCATAAAGTCATTTATTGCTTTTTGGTAAAATATTTGTAATTTAGATAATGAATAAATGGCAATGTTGCTTTTATTCTAATGAGATATATTATGGATTATAAGTTTTCACAAGGTTTGAGCCAGGTGTTCAAACAAAGCAAGAGCGAAGCGAAAAGGCTCAAAAGTGAATTTCTTAATACAGAACATCTACTTTTAGGTATTATAAAAACAGAAAACTCTGCAAAAGAAATCCTTCAAAACCTTAATGCGGATCTAACACAAATCAGAAGAAAAATTGAAACTTTAAATACAGCAAGTCTAAATCCTATTTCTGAGGAGGTTACCAATATTTCTTTCACGAAAATGGCAGATCATGCCATCAAACGTGCTGAACTTGAATGCAGACAATACAAAAGCAATGAGATTAATACCGTTCATCTGCTTTTAGGCATTCTTTACAAATATGAGGACCCTACTTCAAACATATTAGGAGCTTACGACATCGACTATGAAGGAGTTTCAAAAGAGTATCAGACTATGTTGAAAAATTCCGGACAGGCTCCACAGATGAGTGCTTACGACGACGATGACGAAAGAGAAGATTTTGAGCAAATGAGAAAGCCTACAGGAAATTTAGGCTCTGCTAAAAGTAAAACACCAACACTTGATAACTTCGGTAGAGACTTAACTTCTCTAGCAAGAGACGGGAAATTAGATCCTGTTATCGGTCGTGAAAAAGAAATTGAGAGAGTTTCTCAGATCCTTTCAAGAAGAAAGAAAAACAATCCTTTGCTAATCGGGGAACCGGGAGTTGGTAAATCTGCCATCGCGGAAGGTCTGGCTTTAAGAATTCAGCAGAAAAAAGTTTCCAGAGTCCTTTATGGAAAACGAGTGATCACTCTGGATCTTGCAAGTTTGGTTGCCGGAACAAAATACCGCGGTCAGTTTGAGGAAAGAATGAAAGCGATCATGACGGAGCTGGAGAAAAACAGAGACGTGATCTTATTCATTGATGAGCTTCACACCATTGTTGGTGCGGGTAGTTCAACAGGAAGCTTAGATGCTTCCAATATGTTCAAACCGGCTTTGGCAAGAGGTGAAATTCAGTGCATTGGAGCTACTACTCTGGATGAATACCGTCAGTACATTGAAAAGGACGGCGCATTAGAAAGAAGATTCCAGAAAGTAATGGTGGAACCTACTTCTATTGACGAAACCGTTCAGATTTTAAATCAGATCAAAGATAAATACGAAGAGCACCACAATGTAATTTATACACCTGAAGCAATTGCAGCGTGTGTGAATTTAACTTCAAGATATATTACAGACCGTTTCCTACCGGACAAAGCAATTGATGCAATGGACGAAGCAGGATCGCGAGTGTATATTAAAAACATGAAAGTTCCTACCGAAATCATCGATTTTGAAAAGAAAATCGAAGAAATCAAGGAATTGAAACAAAAAGCTGTAAAAGCGCAGGATTATCTTGAAGCAAGAAAACTGAAAGATGAAGAAGAAAGGCTTCAGATGGAACTGAATTCTGCTCAGGATAAATGGGACAAAGATGTAAAAGAGAAAAAAGAAACCGTAACAGAAGAAAATGTAGCGGAAGTAGTTTCTATGATGAGCGGTGTTCCTGTTACCAAAGTTGGTAAAAACGAGCTTGATAAACTTGCCGGAATGGATGGAAACCTGAACGGAAAAGTAATCGGTCAGGAAGATGCGGTGAAAAAAGTTGTGAAAGCAATTCAAAGAAACAGAGCCGGTCTTAAAGATCCGAACCGTCCAATCGGTACATTCATTTTCTTAGGAACAACAGGGGTTGGTAAAACCGAGCTGGCTAAAGTAATGGCAAGAGAACTTTTCGAATCTGATGAATCTTTGATCAGAATTGATATGAGTGAGTATATGGAGAAATTTGCCGTTTCAAGATTGGTAGGTGCGCCTCCGGGATACGTTGGATATGAGGAAGGCGGACAATTAACAGAAGCGGTAAGAAGAAAACCTTATGCTGTGGTTCTTTTGGATGAGATTGAAAAAGCGCATCCTGATGTATTCAATATCCTGTTGCAAATCTTAGATGAAGGTCACGTTACAGACAGTTTAGGAAGAAAAATCGATTTCAGAAATACGATTATCATTCTTACTTCAAACATCGGTACAAGAGATCTTAAAGATTTTGGTGATGGTGTCGGATTCGGAACTTCTGCGAAAAAATCAACAACAGATTCCAGAGCAAGAAGTACGATTGAAAATGCGCTTAAAAAAGCATTCTCACCAGAATTCCTGAACAGAATTGATGATATAGTTATCTTTAATTCTCTTGAAAAAGAAGACATCAAGAAAATCATTGATCTTGAACTAAACAAATTGTATTCAAGACTTGAAAAATTAGGATATAAAGTGGAACTGACAGAAGAGGCAAAAGACTTTATTTCTGAAAAAGGATGGGATAAAGATTTCGGAGCAAGACCATTAAAAAGAGCGATCCAGAAATACATTGAAGATTTATTGGCAGAAATGCTCGTAAACAAACAATTAACAGAAGGAGAAACCGTAGTTCTTGATCTGAATGAAGCGAAAGACGGTTTGGCAGGGAAAACTTCGAAGCCGAAGAAATCTGCCGCTGAAAAGTCCTCTTAATCGTAAGTAAATAATTTAATATAACAGAAAAGCATCGGGAAAATTTCCGATGCTTTTTTATTGATTTTTTAAAACAATATTCTTAATTATCGGCAAATCTTAACTTTTTAGTATTTTTACGGCTCAATTAAAAAATATGAATATTTCTATATTAGGAACCGGTTTTATGGGCAAAAAACATAAAGCTATTTTAGAGCAGATTTCTAACGTTCGTATTAATGCGGAAATAGACTCACATTCAGAACCTAATTCTGATATTCATTTTCAGTCTCTGGAGCATTTTCTGGAAGAAAAATTAGAGACAGATCTGGTTGTGGTTGCCACACCGAATTATCTTCATTTCCAGCACACTAAAATCCTTTTGGAAAATGGATACAATGTACTCATTGAAAAGCCCTTTGTATTTAATCTTGAACAAGCCTATGTTCTTCGAGAAACTGCGCTTCAAAATGACTGCCGTGTTTTTCTGGTTATGCAGAACAGGTTTTCGTCTGTAACTTTATTTCTAAGCGAACTTGTAGAATCTAAAAAACTAGGGAAGATCTATAATATTCAGCTCAATGCATTTTGGAACAGAGGTGAACAATATTACATTAAAGACTCCTGGAAGGGAAAAAAGAATATGGACGGAGGCATTTTATATACCCAGTTTTCGCATCTTTTGGATCTTTTATGCTGTGTTTTCAAAGACGATTTTGCTGTTCTTTTCAGAGATTTAACCTCTTTTAGAAACTTTAATATCTCAGAAATTGAAGATACTGCCCTACTCGTTCTTCAGGGTAAAACAGGAACAAAAGTCTCCGTTAATTTCACCACTTCTGTTTTTGAAAAAAATCAGGAGACTTCACTTAATATTATTGCAGAGAAAGGCACTCTTAAAATATCAGGACAGTATTTCAATGAAATTACGTTCCAGCATATCGCTGACTGTCCCGAGAAATTTGAGATTCCATCTACTTCCAATGAAGAAAACCTTAAAGAAATGTATCTAGAGATCTTCAAATCTTTGCGAGGGAAAAAAAACAATGCTATTTTACTGAAAGACGGTCTAGGTCTGGTTGATCTTCTGGAAAAAATTTATTCCTAAAGCCCCACCACAAATCCGATATTCGGAACTAAACCACTTGAGAAAATACTCGAATTTTCTTTCCATAAAACATTATACATCAAGCCTAACTGTAAATAAGAATTATTCCCGATTCTCTGCATATACCCGCCGCCAAGATAAAGAGCGTCTTCATCTGCATTGGTTTTAAAATCATAAAACTTGTCTTTATAATTGATGAAGTAATGCTGATAATTGGCACTTACGAAAAACGTTCTTGCAATATAATAATTCAGAAAAGGACCAACTCCGAACATCGTAGAACTGTAAGCATTTGATTTCTGCCAGGAAACACTTCCCAAAACTCCACCTTCAAGATCGTCCGTAAGCCGGTAACCCACTCTTGGAGCCGCTGAAAGATTAAAGTAATTGTTACTTCCGAAACCAAATCCGATTCCGCCGCCGAAAGTCCAGCGATTGTTATTTTCAGGAGAAGCATTTACAGCAACCTGAGAAAAAAATAGTCCTGAACATGAAACACATAAAGAAATAATCAGTTTTTTCATATTTAAATTGTTTTTATCGATGTTTAAAATTATCACTTTTTTGCGAATCTTTTTAATTGTATTTTTGCAGCGTCAAACTAAGAACTCCCGTTAAGAGTTTCGTAAAATTGAAATAACATGAAAGTAGTAGTAGGATTATCCGGAGGAGTGGATTCCAGTGTTACAGCGTATCTGCTGCAACAGCAAGGTCATGAAGTGGTGGCTTTGTTTATGAGAAACTGGAACGATGCTTCGGTAACGCTGGAAGATGAATGTCCGTGGATCGAGGACAGCAATGATGCCTTAATGGTGGCTCAAAAACTTGGAATTCCGTTTCAGGTGATTGATATGAGCGATCTTTACAAGGAAAGAATCGTAGATTATATGTTCGACGAATATCAGAAAGGAAGAACTCCGAATCCTGATGTTCTCTGCAACAGAGAAGTAAAATTTGATGTTTTTATGAAGACGGCAATGTCTCTTGGCGCAGATAAAGTCGCCACCGGACATTATGCAAGAGTAGATTCAACGATCGATGAAAACGGAAAGGAAATTTTCCATCTTCTTGCCGGAAAAGACAACAATAAAGACCAGTCCTACTTCTTATGTCAGCTAAGTCAGGATCAGCTTTCTAAAGCATTATTTCCGATTGGAGAGCTTACAAAACCTCAGGTTAGAGAAATTGCTAAAGAAATCGGCTTGGTAACGGCAGATAAAAAAGATTCTCAGGGATTGTGTTTTATCGGAAAAGTAAGTTTACCGCAATTCTTACAGCAGCAATTGGTTCCAAAAGAAGGCGAAATCGTAGAAATTTTCAAAGATTCTCCCCTTTTTGCTGAAGAAATGCCTGAATTTTCGTTAAAACAGGAAGAATTGGAATACCTCAGCCGAAAAATCAATTACAAAAAGACAGACGGTAAAGTTATCGGAAAACATCAGGGAGCTCAGTTTTTCACGATCGGACAAAGCAAAGGACTTGGAATCGGCGGACATAAAGAAAGCTGTTTTATCATCTCCAGAGACATGGAAAATAATATTCTTTTCGTGGGAGAAGGACATCAGTTTCCGGGACTGCTTAAAAGAGCCTTAAAAATTGATAATTCTGAACTGCACTGGGTTCGTGAAGATCTGAGACTGAAAAACGGAGAATCGATGGAAGTAATGGCAAGATTCAGATACAGACAGCCATTGCAGAAAGCAACTTTATATCAGTTTGAAGAAGGATTCTATGTGGAATTTGAAGAACCGCAGTCTGCCATTGCAGAAGGACAGTTTGCCTCGTGGTACATCGGCGAAGAGCTGATCGGAAGCGGAGTTATTTCCTAAAATAAATCTTATCTAAATAATAATCCCGAAGCGTTATGTTTCGGGTTTTTTGTTTAGAAAAAATGTAAATTCCTATTTCATTTTATGGTTTACATAGAATAAATTAAGAAACACAGATACAATAATTTCCAATATTAAAATCATCATTAAATAACCAACCGGTTTTCCTAAAAAGATTCCTTTGGCTAATTTTATAACTCCTAATAGAAATATAGAAATCAGGAAGTAAAAAGTTGTTCTCGAAATGGTTTCTCCAAAAAATTTCAGCGCAAAAACAGAGGCATAAAATCCAAGGACGAGAATGAAATAGAATTTAAGAAAATAGTGTCCTTTCAAAGAAATCGGATCTAAAGTATGGTTGATTGCAATAATCCAGATCAGACTTATGAGCACCGGAATTGTGTGGATAAGGATTTTTTTCATGTGTATTGTATTTCGGTTAATCTCCTCCACCTCCGCAACCACCGCATCCGCTTCCACAACTGCTTCCGCAGGAACTGCCGCAACCGGAACCTCCGTCGCTGTGTGAACTGTCACTTCCGCAGGTGTAGAAAAAGCCGCCGTCACTTCCGTTATCTCTATTGTCTTTATTGGAAACGTTATTTGTACTGAATGCTTTTATAATCATTACGATCAGCACGAAGACGAAAATAAGAGTCAGGAATATTCCCCAACCTCCGTTATTGTTTTCCGTACAGGAATAGATCACCAAAGAACAGCTTAAAAGAATAAAAATTTTAACAAAAGGAGATATTTTTCTCTTTTTTGAAGGAATTTGAGTCGGTTTCCAGATATCTTTCGGCGGTTCCTGCTCAAATATTTTCTCATAATTTTCTAAAGTTTCCGCAAACCAGCTTTTATGTTTTTCATTTTCGCTTTCTCCGCCTTGTGATGGTTGATGATGCAGTTTCTGCTGCAAAACTTCGGGACAGAATTCTTCCCAGTAGTTTTGTGTGTAAATGAGATGCATATGCCATACTTTGTCTATAATTTCGCTTGGCGAAGCACCATTTGGAAGTTTACAGCAGAGATAAGCGAATTTTTTGTATTCATCAATTGCTTTTCGGGTAAATGTTTCTGTCCAGTTTTCTTCTTTTGCCAGTTTCTTTGAGAAAGGAAAATCGGCAGAAGATTCATCCAATGAGAATTCCTGAAGCCTGTTCCAGAGAGGATCATTTTGTAATACCATTTTTGTTTCCATTGTTTTAACTTTTAATTTCTACTCAAATATCGTTGGATGTTGAGATATAAAAGTCTTGTAACAGTCTCATTTGGTTTTAAAATTATCTTATATTAGTCTTATAAATTGAAAGATGAAAAAAGAAGATATACTACACATAGAAAAACTGATGAATTTTCTGGCGTTGCATTTCCTTAAGAAACATCACTGGGAAGATGTATCCAAAACCGAATGGTCTTATATTGTTTCAGAACTTAATGATCTGATTATTCAGGAAAATTCAGAGAAAAACAGTAAAAAAAGCCCGGATCTTTTAGGTTCAAATTACCTTTATGAACATTTGATTATCAATAAATTAAAAAAATATTACCAGAATGAAAATGCAGTATTGAGCAAGCCTAATCTTGCCAAACTCAGCATGATTGTTAAAGTTTTGGGATATTCGAGTTATATCGATTTTATCAATTCCAATACAGAATCATTCAATTTTAATGATCTGAGGATTGATATGAATAATGTAAAGCCAAACACCGCTTTGCTGGACCGTCTTGTCGGCTGTTGGTATTCCTACAACAGAAATCTTCCGGAAAATCCTTTACAGGCAAAAGAAGACCGGATCTGGCGTTCTGCAACGGAAATCTACAAATCTGAAACTTCCGGAGAATATTTCGTTGAAAGAAGCGGCGGCGACCGTCATAAATATTTTGGAAAAATAACAGCCTATTCCGATTATGTCTTTATCATCATGAACAGCAATACGTTCATCCGGCAGCGTCATTTTATCTCAAGAATAAAAGATATCAAGGAAAAGCTGAAAAATCCAGAGTATAAGCTCCATGAGTTGCATTTTATAAGTACGTGTATCAGTTTTAATCAGGAACCGATTGCTCTTTTCGAAATTTTCCAGAAAGCAGACCGGAAAACCTTTATTTCAGACTCCATCAGTTTCCCGATCGACAGCGATGAAATTCCGAAATCGATTATCAAACAGCTTGAAGACACGGAATCTAACCGTATAGATTACAGGTAGTTGATTTTGGTTGATGGATTCTGGTTCAGAGTTTTTTGTTTTGGGTTTTAACTTACCAACCAGTCTTTAAAATCTTTCACTCGGTCGCGGCTTACGGTAATTTCTTCCTGTGGCTGAAATTCCAGTTCAACTTTGTAATTGGGCGAAGTGTGGATGTTTTTAATAAAATCTGAACTGATGATAAACTGCCGGTTTACGCGGAAGAATTTCTTTTCATCCAGCACCTCTTCCAATTCGTCCAGTGTGAAATCCGAAGGATATGTTCTTTCCTGAGTCTGTAAATAAACAATTTTATTTTCGCTGAAAAAACAGCTTACTTCATGCGTCTGTACGATTTTCAGGTTGTAGCCTATCTTCACTAAAATTCTGGAAAGCGTGCTTTTCTCCTTTTTTATTAACTGCTTAATTTCGTGTGAATTGACGGAATTATCTGAAGGAATAAATGATTTGAATTTTTCGATCGCTCCGGCAAGATCTTCATCTAAAATAGGCTTCAGAAGATAATCGATGCTGTTCAGTTTGAATGCTTTCAGAGTGTACTGATCAAAAGCTGTCGTGTAAATAATAAATCCCTTTGTCGGAACTTTTTCAAAAATATCGAAAGACAGACCGTCTCCCAGAACAATATCTGAAAAGATGAGCTGCGGATGTTCATTTTCCGAAAACCACTGTACTCCTTCTTCTACCGATTCTATTTTCGCAACGATCTCAATTTCAGGAAATTCGTTAAGCATTCTTTCCAGTTTCCTTGAAGCGGGTTTTTCGTCTTCGATAATAACAGTTTTGATCATTGAGTTCCTGTTTTAGTTTTTTATAATTTTGAAATAAAAGTAATCAAAAATTGCCAATATTAAAACTTCAGCGGTTCTTTCGATTTTTTCATTTCTTTTTCCATCACTTCTCTTTCCCACTCAGAGTCCAGAAGGAACAGTTTTACGGCTTTTACGGTTAAAATAATTCCCCAGATGGTAAGAATGATTGATCCGTTCCACAATGAAAAATTAAATATTCCTTTTTCTAAAATATCGTCTCCGAAAATAATTACTGCCACGATCCCAAACCATAAAAGGCTTTTGTAGAATTTTTTAAGATCGTTTACTCTTTCCTGTGCCTGATTGTAATTCATAATAATTTATTTTTAAGGTTAAAATTGAATGTTGGTTATAAAGATTTAGTATTTCTTCTTTCTTCGTCCATCAGTTGTTTTATTTTTCTTTCTTCCCAGTCTCTTCCGATCCCGAAAGTACTCGCTGCGTGTGCTGCAAGACCTAATCCCCATCCTAACATCGGCCAGAAAAACCAAAGATAATGTGGTGATGTTAAAAGATTCAGCACAGCTAAAAATGAAATCACAAGGCAATACGAAGTAAGGTTTCCGTAAAATCCTTTCAGTTCTTTTACTCTTCTTGATGCTTTTTCGTATGCTAATTCTTCTTTGTTGGTGTAAGTTTCCATATTTTTTATTTTTAAAGATTAATTGTTTGTTTTGTTGAGACAAATGTAGGTCGGAAAACAGCCTCAAATCAATTTTAACTGACCGAACCGTAGATTATGCATCCTGAATTGTAAAAATCCCGACTCAACGGAGAATCGGGATTTTTTGATTTTGATGTTTTTCTTTGTTTTAGTGAGAAAACTGCGAAAATATAATGCGCTTTTTAGCTAAAAAGTCTGATGTGAAATACAGATTAATAGAAATGGGCTTTAAGCCAAAATTTATAATCAATTTCTTATATCGAATGATTTCTTAATTTAATTAGATTTCTCCTTCATCGAAATGACAATGTGAGGATTTTTAATGCTGATTTGTTGATTAAAAATCATCAAATAAGTAACTTAATAAACAAAAGGAATCAGCTTTTTCGTTTTTCTCCGGTATTCCAGATATTCTTCTCCGAACTGCTCAATTAAAGCCTTTTCTTCGACATTCATTCTGTAACTGAATGCAATGAAAGGAATCAGAAAAGCTAAAGCCAATGAGAGCCAGTTGTTTAAATACAATCCCAAACCCAACGAAGTAAGCAATGAGAAAGCGTAAGACGGATGTCTGAGATATTTGTAAAACCCTTCTTTCTTAATTTTATGATCTTCTTTGATTGTAACGTCAACCGTAAAATATTTTCCCAGAGAACGAATGATGATGAATCTTAAAATAATTCCGATCCATATCAGAACAACTCCTGAATAATAGATCCAGACCTCATCAGAAATGGGAAACCGTGTAACGTAAGAAACCGCAACGGCACTTACAATAGAAAGCGGAATGGCAATCCACAACAAATTTAAAGTCGATTTATCCTTTTTATTGTCTTTTTCTCCGGATTTCAGGATGTTTTTGTAAAGAAATTCGCTTAAAAACCACGCGACCATAGAAATGGCGAAAAGAATCTGTAAAGTTTTCATATCAAACAGTATTTGGAGGTGATGAACAATTTATCTGCCGTTCTTTTCGTTTTCCATTAGTTCTTTAATTTTTCTTTCTTCCCATTTATTTCCCAGCATAAACCCCGGAATAAACGTTCTCATTGCCGAAATGGCAACTCCGATTCCCCAGAAAAAAGGAAGCGCAAAAAATTTTAACTGAAAAATAGATTCATTCGGTTTTAATTCTGTGTAATTCAGATATAAAATGAAAATATTAACCGCAATATAAATGAAGACGGAAAAGTAAAATCTTTTGATTCTTTTTACCTGTCTTTCCGCTTCTTTGTATCTGAAATCATCTTTGCTTATCGGTTCCATGATGCTTATTTTAATGTTCTGTTTTGTTTTTCTAAAATTTCCCTGATCTTTCTTTCTTCCCAGCCTCTGCCAATGGCAAAAACGCTCATTCCGTGGGCAACAAGCCCGATTCCCCAACCTAACATCGGCCAATAAAACCACAGACGATCCGGACTGGTGATGAGATTTAAAATGATTAAAAAAGGAATGATGATGCAGTAAGAAATGAGATTTCCGTAGAAGCTTTTTATTTCTTTTACCCGTTTGTGCGCGCGTTCGTAAGATTCATTTTTAGTTTCGGCTATTTCATTTACAACATCCGGTTTAGAGGAAAGTACAGGAAGTTTTACTTTAAAATAATCTTCAGACTTTTCTATAAAAACATTTCTTTTGGTGAGTAAAGAATAGCGCTGTACAATATTGGCAAGACCGATTCCGGAGCTTTCTTTGATCTGCTCTCTTACCTGTAAATTATTTTCGATGCACAACGTATCATTTTCAGAGAAAATTTTAATGATGAGAGGTTTTGAAGAAGTGGCAAAATTATGCTTGATGCAGTTCTCCAGAAGAAGCTGTAAAGACAGCGGAACGACAAATCTTCGGTAATCTTCTTTTTTTACTTCAAAATCAAAATCTACGCTGTCCTCGAATCGTGTTTTAAGCAATTCGCAATAGGTTTTGGCAAATTCCAGCTCATCTTCCACCGTTACCAGTTCTTTGTCTTTCTGTTCTAAAACATATCTGTAAATCTTTGACATTGAAGCCGTAAACTTCTGAGCCTGTTTCGGATTTTCATCAATTAATGAGCTTAAAACATTCAGAGAATTAAACAGAAAATGTGGATCTAACTGGTTTTTAAGACTTTCAAACTGTGCATTGGCAGATTTGGCAATTAACTTCTGCTCAACAACCTCTTTCTTTGAAGTTTTTCTGAGCTCTTCCACGAAACCTTTGGCATGAAGGAAAGCCGAAATAAGCAGGGCAATATTAATCATGAACCAGTTGGAAACATTGTATTTGCTGGAAAAGAACTGTTCTGCGGTGGTTGCCTTCTGGATCACCACGAAATTCATGTAATTACAGAAATACACCAAAACGGTATTGGCAATGAGAATGGAAATAATGCTTATGATTGCTCTTGTTCTGGTGGTTTCAGACCAAGGGAATTTCCTGTTGAGAAAATCGTTGATGATGCCGTTTCCAATTCCCAAAACGAATGAATACATGGTGGAAACCAAAAGAGTGATGGCAAAATTTTCCAGTGTTTTTTCATCATTAAAAACAAAAAAGAAAAAAAATGTTGTTGCCAGTGATATCCAGAGTAATATGATGATGCTTTTGTATTTCATTGTAAGTTTTCTTGGTTCAAAATTAGGCTTTAATAAAAGTATTAAAAATTATTTTTCGCCGAACCGTCATTTTTTATGACTGAAACGCAAAATAAAACCTTCCGCAAAGAAGGTTTTTTTTAATTTTAAAGCACAAAAGATAATGTTAAAGTGAATTTCTATAATAATCATAGCGCTCAAAAGAATAAAAATCAAAGATTTTTAGAAACTGTTGTGTTCTTTTATTCTTGGGCTTATTAACTTTTTAAAATGCATCAAAATCTTTGTGGCTTTTGTGGTTAAATAAAAGTTTAAACAGACTTTTCACATTATTTTGCAGCTCCGCTTACAAAATATTCAGCTTCTGCTTTTCCCCAGTTGGGAGCGATTTTAGATTTCGGAACGTAGGTTTTAAACTTCGTTAAAGCATCTTTAAACTGTTCCATCCCTTTTGTTTTGCTTCCTCCAAACTGTTCCGGAGTGAAGTAAGTGTCTTCCGCTTTTATCAGGGCAATTCTTGGATTTTCGGGATCAAGGTTTTCCGCTTTTTTCAATTCTTCTATGGCTTTCATTCCGTCTGTCATGTATCTTTCTGTAGGATTTTCCATCATTTTAAGAGAATACGACATTTTTCTCAGCAGGTGAATTTCTGCATTGTCTTTTCCGGCAATGTTTTCCGCCTGATCCAGATATTTTTCTGCAATATTTGCCTGTGTTGAAAGCTCAGACATTTTTCCTTCTCTCATTAACATTCTTCCCTTTTGAATGTATGAAAACGAGGCATAATATGCAGGAAGCCATTCTTTGGTTTCTTTTTTTCCGATTCTGTCGAAGTCATTCGCCAGAGTCTGGAATTCGTCAAGAGATTTACAGTTTTCAATTTTGGCAATTTTATCAGACATTATTTTTTCATAATCTGTCTGGGCAAAAGCAGTTAAACTCATCAGACTTAAAGCAAAGGTTAATAGATATTTTTTCATGTTTTCTAAATTTTTAAGTTAATTTTTGTTTTGAATAAAGATATATTTTTAATTGAATTGAAATAACTTTTACAGATTATTATTGATGGCATCCTGCGTTTTGTCGACTCCGAAGCTGATGAATGCGCCTACAAAAACAAAGGTATTTACAGGCGGAACAACCGCTGAACTTCTCGATCCGTCCATTGAGAAATTGTAGCCGTATACATTTTTCGATCCCAAAATATTGGTTACACTCAGTACCAGAACCGTAAATGTTTTTGAATCTTTCTTTCCTAAATTCGGAAGATAATTCAAGCTGAAATTTAAGGCATTGTAATCTTTCAATTTTCCTTCATGTCTTACGAAATATTTCTGTTCACCATTTATATCCTGCGTTGCGATGTCATAATAAGGACGACCTTTTGCGTAGGTGTAGGAAAGATTGAAGCCTGTTTTCCATTCCGGAACAAATCTTTTGGCTACTGCGGAAAGGGTATGTTCGGAAGCGAAATTCGGTTTTAAACTCATCGGATAATTCATAAAATCTCTTTTTGAATCTAAGAATGAATAGCTGATCCAGTAATCTATATTGTCGAATGTTTTTTTGTCTCTCCAGAATAATTCCAGTCCTTTTGCATAGCCAAAACCGCTGTTGTTATCTGCTGTCTGTACAAATTGGTTCTGTCCGTCAATATACTGTAGGTTTTTTACCTTCAGAAGATCATCATATTTTTTGTAAAAAGCTTCAAATCTCAGACTTCTTCCTTCCGTTGTTCTCTGCACCTGAAAGATATAATGCTGTGATTTCTGGAAGTCTAAATTTGCAGGACCGTTGATGTATCTGCTTTCAGGATTCTGATAAAAAATTCCGTAAGCGAAAGAGGTAGTCCAGTCTTTGGCAAGACGATACGCTAAAGCCAGACGCGGTGCAATATTGTTTTTTCCAAGATAGGAAGAATGCTCTGCTCTCACTCCTATTTTTGCTGACAACTGATTGCTAAATCCTAAATCTGTTTCTGCA
The DNA here is from genome assembly GCF_030518295.1 of Chryseobacterium urinae. Taxonomy (NCBI): domain Bacteria; kingdom Pseudomonadati; phylum Bacteroidota; class Flavobacteriia; order Flavobacteriales; family Weeksellaceae; genus Chryseobacterium; species Chryseobacterium urinae. Next base: position 15,305 of record NZ_JAULSJ010000009.1, read on the forward strand.
AAAGCTGAAGAGATCAGGTCTTTGTAGTTTTTCGTTACAAAATCGTTAAAATTTAATTTTTCGCTGGTACTGTTGAATTCAAAACCTCCTCTTAATGCGCTGATTTTATTTATTTTTCTTTCTAAAACTGTCTTGAAATTAATGTAATTTCCGTCATTCAGAAGTTTTGTGGTTCCGGTTTGGGTTTCATCTTTTTGGGTTGAAAAATCAAGGTCTGACTGATTATAGGAATAAGATGCTCCTGCATTCAGTAAATATTTTCCGAATTTCTGCTTGAAAGAGAGATTATGATAGGTATTTTTTCCTTTCAGTTTCACGAGAGACAGGTCATAATCTTCGGGTTCCAGACTTGGAGTCTGCACTGCCATTCTGTTGGAATCATATTTTCCATAATATTTGAAAAATCCGCCTGATTTTGTTTTAAATCTGAAATTCAGATCGCTGTTTATACTTTGTGGAGCTTCGGAAAAATTGGTGTTAAAATTGAAAATTTCCTGCATCAGTTTTAAGTTGGAATATCCAAGACTGGCTCCGTAAGAATAGTTTTTATTATTGCCCAATCTCTGAAATCCTGCGTTTAAAAAGATTGGAGAAACACCGAAATCGTAAGAACTCTGATCCGGAAGATCTACACTTTCCAGCATCAGTGCCCCCGAAAGAGCCTGACCGTACAATGCAGAATATCCGCCGCTTGAGAAAACATTTCCTTTGAAAAGAGAGGTATTGAAGCGGTCTCTTCCTGCAATTCCCGGAACCGAATTGGAAAAGTAATTATTGATTAAGCTTCCATCCATGAAAATTCTGGATTCCGTTCCTGTTCCGCCACGGATGAAAAGACCTTCTGTTTCTCCCACTTTCTGAACTCCGGGAAGATACGTTAATGCAGAAGTAATCTGTCCGTCCGCTCCGGCTGTTGTATAGATATCAATCGGAGTAAGTAAAGCTGTTGCTCTTTTTTTGTCGCTTGCTTCGATAGAACCCGCCGAAACGACTACCGCATCAATTTCATTAATTTGCTCTTTCAGTTCTGCATTTACAGAAACTTCCTGATTTTCAATAACAACCGATTTTTCAACATCAATGTATTTCGGATGGGTAAAAACAAGAGTCTGACTGCCTTTTTCTGAAGTTTCAAAAGAGAAATTTCCGTTGGAATCAGTTGTGGCTCCGTCGTAGGTGTTTTTTAGAGTAATATTTACCTCTCCCACTCCTCTGTTTTTGTACGTAACTCTTCCCGAAATCCTGGTTTGAGCAAAACTTAGTGCAAATGATAAAAAAGTGGTAAGAAATAATAATTTTGTTTTCATAGCTGTTTTATTTCGATTCAAAAGTATAACGAATTTTCGCTGCTTTTAAATTTTTGTTGCTGAGTGGTCGTTTTTGGAATCTGAATGGTCGTTTTTGATTTTTTGGTACTGAAAATTTACTTTGTAAAATATATTGACCACCCCGTCAAAAATTCTTTGAATTTTCGCCACCCCTCCAAAGGAGGGGAATTTTACTACTAATTGTATTATTAAACTGCGCTGAATTTAATGGATGGGAATGCAGAAATCGACGAGCATTTTTCCTTCCGGATGTTCTTTGTAATTGGTATGGTAGATTTCGAAAGGAAAAGCTTTTCTTACAGAATAATGGTTTTCATTCATCCAAAGAAAAAGGGAAACCCAGCATTGTTCAAAGTCATTTAAGGTGACTTCTCCGCTTCCGACAATGAATTTTCCGGCTTCAAGGGTTTCTGGGAAAATCTGGTTTTCCTGCTGTTGTAATTTTTCCTGTAAGAGCATACAGGCGTGAATTTGTACTTTATCTGGCGGAGTAACTTTAAAGCTGTCGTGATAAACGGAAATCATTTTTAGATTCTCTCGGGGAAATAGTTTTTTCTCGGTTGCCCAATCTATTAAGGTGTTGTAAGAGGATTTCACGTTGGCAATTCCAAGGCTCATTACTGCTGCGAGATTCATCTCCGGAAGTTCGGTAACTTTAATTTTTAAATTCATTGATGTCCATTTTAACAGGTTTTCTATATTGCAAATGTATTGTTGAAAAACTGCATCCATTTGTCCGTTCTTGCTTTGTTTTAATTGAATTTTATGAAATTTTTCGGGAGCCGATTTTCTGAATTCTGAGGGAGATTTTCCGTAATGCTTTTTAAATGATTTATTGAAAGCAGAATGACTGGAAAATCCCAGTTCAAGATAAATATCTTTTACGGTTATGTTCTTTTTTACGGCTAAATAAAAGGCACTTTTTTCAATTCTTTTGCGGATGATATAGCTTTGAAGGGTTTCATTGGTCATCACTCGGAAAATCCTGTGAAAATGAAAGGGAGAATAGGCTGCAACTTCCGCAACTTTTTCTAAAGAAAGTTCGGTATCGAGATTGTTATCAATGTACTGAATAGCTTTCACCATTCTTTTTCTGTATTCTTCCAATTTAAAAGCATTACCTGCAAAGGTATTGACATCGGATGAAATTGGTTTGTCTTTTATTGCTATTGATGAAAAAAGACAGGAATCGTAATGCGCTTTGAAAAATGTTGTCTAACTTTATCCGACAATCACTTTAAATCATTTAAAAATGAAAGGTACAACATTAGCATTATTGGCAGGATGTGCGTTTTTTGCGGTTTCATGCGGAACAACAAATACGTATCAGATCCTTTCCAAAAGCAACACACAAACGGGCGGAACGGCAAAGTTTACCCAGAAAGGAGATGAAGTTGTTATGAAACTGGATGTTACGAATCTTACTCCGGGAATTCATGCTGTACACATCCACGAAAAGGGAGACTGTTCTGCAGCAGACGGAACTTCAACGGGAGGACACTGGAATCCATCGAAAAACGATCATGGAAAATGGGGTGCTGAACATTTCCACATGGGAGATATCGGAAATCTTACGGCCAATCAGGATGGTGTGGCAACGCTGACTTTTAAAACGAATAAATGGTGTCTCGGATGTTCTGATGAGTCTAAAAATATCATCGGAAAAGGAATGATTATTCACGCCGCAGCCGACGATTTTCATACGCAGCCAACCGGAAATGCAGGAGGAAGAGTGGGTTGTGTGGAGATTAAGTAGTTTACTGCTTTTCTCTAAAATAAAACGAGGCTGTCTAAAAAGTATTATTTCGAACATAAACTAAAGGTTCACGAGTGAAGTTCTGAAATGTAGTTAAGAATCTTAATTTCTAGAGATTGTTCACTATTCTACGGAATGACAAAAATAAAATAATTTGACTTTTAGACAGCCTTGTTTTATTCTTTATGCTGATTAAATACTAGTTCTTTTTTTTAATTTGAATCATCATTTTTTTCCAAATTCTCCAAACTTTGCTTAATAGGCTCTGCTTTTTCAGAAACATTTCCTGTTACTCTTATTTCTTCTATAACTTTATCAAAATCAGACTTATATTCTTTATCCTGTATTATTCTAAACTTTTTGTATTCATTTTCTGCTAATCTTTTGGCTATAGTTGCACAAACTTTTCCTGAATCTTTTAAAACATCGTATTCATTAAATGAAAGAAAACTGTCCAATCTAGCTATCCAATCTACCATCTTCATTTCTTTTTGTCTTTTAGCCATATTTTCCGCAAAATCCAAATACATTGTGACAACCCTGTTTAATTCTCCCAATTCTTCTTCATTCAAATAGTTTTTAGCAACAGAAACATCCGTCTTTAATATTTTACCTCCCTTTTTCTCATTTTTCCAGGATGTTAATCCCATATTCGGTTTATTTGCACTAGCTCTCAATTTAATCAGTTCTGCAGCTGTATGATTATGAATTGCCCAGTGAAGTTTATTCTGAACTGTCGCGTAAAATTCTTTCGTAATGGGAGATTGAAGATCATAATCAACAGATGTTGCATAAATATCTGTAATCTTTTGATAAAAAAGTCTTTCGCTCGCACGAATTTCCCTTATTCTTTCAAGTAATTCAGCAAAATAATCTTTACCAAATAATTGATTTCCTTGTTTTAGTCTTTCCTCATCTAAAACAAATCCTTTTATTAAATACTCTTTTAAAATTGATGTTGCCCATCTTCTAAATTGAGTTGCTTTATATGAGTTTATTCTGTATCCTACAGATATTATCACATCTAAACTATAAAAATTTACTGGTTTTGTAGAGTTAGCAATGTGCAATTTTTGCACATTGCCTGTTTCAGACAGCTCATTTTCTTCAAAAATATTTTTAAGATGCTTTGTAATTCCACTTACGTTAATATCAAAAATTTCCGACATTGCTTTTTGAGAAGCCCAAATAGTTTCGCTCTCATTATCAACAAATACCTGTACACTAATTTTACCATCATCTGTCTGATAAAATATAAAGTTTGAAAGATTGTCTAAATTATTTTTCATCCTTTGTTTTTAATTATTAATATGATAACATTTCCATTTCATAGAAGCTTTTCCTAAGCATTAATACCTATTTGTTGAATCGAAAAAGTATTTAGCAAAGCAACAAAGAGAATCGAATTTATAGTTAACATATTCTCAAATATAAGAAGTTAATTATATAAATAAAATTTTGAGTGAAAAAATATACAGCAAATTAAATAAAAAATACCGCTACTTTTTGTTAGCGGTATTTTTATATTTCGATCTGAATATTAAGATTTTACACTCATGTCTGTAATGATGTTCATTGCTTCCTGAAGGTAAAGGTCTTTTTTAAGATTTTTGATCCAGATTTCAGATTTTTTCTTGAAGGCTTCGTCTTTTTTCTCTCTTTCAATTTCATTCTGATACAAAGTAAACTGAAGGCCGTTTTCAAATTTCGTCAAAGACTTGAACTTCTCGATCTGTGCTTTTCTCTGCTTCATCAATTCATTGAATTTATTGATATTCAAAGTAATGGTTTCTTCCTTATCCAACTGTTCTCTCCACTGGGCGGATTCTAACAGCAACTGATATTTTGCATTTTTAGCCATTCTGTCGTTGCTTGCTTTTTCCAACGCCTGAATGTTGAAATAATTAAGCTTCTGGAAACTTGTAGAAGGAATTTTATCCCAAGCCAGAGCATAATCATCATATCTTTCTCCTACTTCAGCATATGTGAAAAGATCTTTCATCTGAATATCTGAAACAATTCCTTTTCTCTGGGTAGATTCTCCTGTAATTTTGTAGAATTTCTGGATGGTCAGTTTTAAAGATCCGAAATCGTCTTCTGTGTTTAAGAATCTGTTTAGATCCACAAAAGTCTGCACTGTTCCTTTTCCGAATGATTGAGGCGAACCGATAATCATTGCTCTTCCGTAATCCTGCATCACACCTGCTAAAATTTCTGAAGCTGAAGCGGAAAGTTCGTTCTGCATAATCACCAATGGTCCTGTCCAGATCGGAGTTTCATTTTTATTTTTTAAGGTCTGAATTTTCCCGTTTCCGTCTTTTACCTGAACATAAGGTCCTGCCTGCATGAAAAGTCCCATGATGTCTCCCACTTCCGTTAAGGAACCTCCTCCGTTGTTTCTAAGATCCAGAACAATTCCTTCTATTCCCTGAGCTTTAAGCTTGATGATTTCGTTTTTAATATCATCAGAAGCATTTCTTCCGTTGGGATTTTCAAAATCTGCGTTGAAGCTTGGTAAATTGATGAATCCGTATTTTTTACCATTCGGAGAGTTGACAATAATACTTCTCGCGAAAGTATCTTCAATGGCAACTTCTTCACGAATCATGGTAACTTCTTTTATTGTTCCGTCTTTTTTCTGAACCGTTAAAGTAACCGGAGTTCCTTTTTCTCCTCTGATGAGTCTTACGGCTTCATCAGAAAGCATTCCCACAACGTTTACGGCATCTTCTTTCGGTTTAGATTTTACTTTTAAAATTTTATCTCCTTCGGAAAGCTGTTTGGATTTCCACGCCGGAGCGCCGATCGTTAAAGCACCCAGATAAAGATTTCCTTTTTTCTCCTGAATAATGGCTCCGATTCCGATTACTTTTCCGGTGAAATTGGTATCGAAATCTTCTTTATCCTTTGGAGAATAATAGTTGGTGTGCGGATCGAAAACTTCTGTATAGGCATTCATATACACGGTAAACCAATCCATTTTCTTTCTCTTTTTGAATCTCGTAAAGGTTTCTTTTACAAGATCTTTCACCTCATCGGTTGCTTTCTTAAGCTTCTGATCCGGCGCAAGAGGCTGATATTTTATGGTATCTTTCAGGTTGTATTTCTGTACAGAATCTTTCTTCTCTTTCTGAGCTTCTTCTTTGCTGTTCATCGATTCAATTTCCTGAAGGATATTGTATTTGATGAATTTTTTCCACTCATTATACTGCTCCTGCTTGTTTGCCGGAACTTTTTTCATTTTCGGTTCTAAAATAAGCGTTTCATCTTCTTCCAGATTAATCGGCTTGCTGAAGATATCCTGTGTAATTTTATCGATCTCGTCTACTCTCTGGTATAATCTGTCGATGGTAAGTTTGTAGAAAGTAAGGTCTCCCTGGTTGATGTAATCATCCAGTTTCGTTTCGTGCTTCCCGAATTCGTCCATATCGGACTGAATGAAATATCTTTTTCCCGGATCTACCATTTCAAAATAATGCTTATAAACATCCTTAGAATAGGCATCATTAATAGGTTTTGGGCTGTAATGCAAATAAGAAAGTGTATTTTTAACGCTCACCATTATCGTCTGCATCTTTTCGTCATCATTCTTTGGCGAGTTGAAACAAAACATTAGACTTGTTAATGGAATTAGGAGTAAAAATTTATTTAGCTTAAAATTTTTCCACATAAATCTGTAATGTATTTTTATTAATTTTAAAAAAGTATTGTAATAAGTAGTTATTTTTTATTCTCCGTTACAAACTATCAAATTTAATACCTTATTTCTAAATATCTGTTACTTTTAAGGAATTTTATTAAAATCCGTTTTCCAATACATTTTCTCTGTTAAAATTGTTTTTTAAAAAAAGAGAATTGTTAGTTTTTAAATTTAGTTTTCGCAAAAATGAATAAAAAGGCATAAACATTTCATACAATAATTAAACGCAAAGTTTTTCCGAAGAAACTCTTTATGCTATATTTGTTACAATTAAAAAATTTATATGGAAAGACCACTTATTCTGGTTACGAATGACGACGGAATTACAGCACCGGGAATCAGAAATCTTATCAGTTTTATGAACGAAATCGGAGAAGTAGTTGTTGTAGCACCCAATTCTCCGCAAAGCGGTAAAGGTCATGCGATTACCATAAATTCTACTTTAAGCTACGAAGAAGTACATCTCGACGGTCCGCAAAAGGATTTTTCGTGCAGCGGAACTCCTGTTGACTGTGTAAAGATGGCTCTTGACAAAATTCTTCCGAGAAGACCGGATATTGTGGTTTCAGGAATTAATCACGGAGCAAATTCTTCCATCAATGTTATTTATTCGGGAACGATGTCTGCTGCTGTTGAAGCGGGTGTGGAAAGTCTTCCTGCTATCGGATTTTCTTTGCTGGATTTCAGTTGGGAAGCAGATTTTACACAGGCGAAAGAATATATTCAGAATATTGTAAGAAAAACTCTGGAAAACCCAATGCCAAAAGGAATTGTATTAAACGTGAATATTCCGAAACTTCCAAAAGAGGAAATAAAAGGCGTAAAAGTCTGCAAACAGGCACACGCAAAATGGGAAGAAAGCTTTGATGAAAGAGTAAATCCTCACGGAAAAAAATATTACTGGCTTACCGGATATTTCAACAATATGGACGAATCTGAAGACGCCGATGAAACCGCTTTAGCCAATGGATATATTTCTATTGTTCCGGTGAAATTCGATCTTACAGCTTACGAGTATATGAATACGCTCAATGAGGTGATGAAGTTTGATTAAAATAAATAATAAGGCGTAAAAAAATTACGCCTTATTGCTGTCCTTTTGTCTTGAAATCGAAGATTCGACGTCGTCAAACAAAAGAACGAAAAGTTCAAGACTTGGGAACTTTCGCTAAAAATTAATTCTGTTCTCTAAAAATTCTAAACTCGCGCGAATTCAAGATTTGTTCTTCGGCTCAAACAGTCCTCTCGCGCTCAAACAGTAGAATTTTTTAACGTTCACAGAAGTAATTTTCTTAACGCTCAATTTCCCTATGTCATTATTAATGCACAAAATCATTAAAATAGCTGTGAAATTTGTCAAAAGAATTTAGAACAAAACTTTATCCTCTTTCCTTAATTCATCAAGATATTTGCTTTTATCATCACGGTAAAATAAATTCATGGTTTCGAAAGGAATCATTTTCAGGTCTTTATTCACGATATGAACGCAGGATTTTTTCACAGCACGGACATCAAAATCATGCGCATCCATAAAGTTCATGATGATAATTCTGAATAGGTTATCGTAATCCAGATTGGGTGCGGAAACGTCGGGAAGACAGCACAATAACTGATTAACTTTAGGTTTTACTTTATCCACAGAAATTCCGGTGCTGAAAATATCCAGAAGCTGCATCTGTAATCCGGTATCCTGTTCGTAAACAATGGTATTCCGGGTTTCATTGTTCAGTAAATCAGCAGGATTGATGTATCTTGTTAAAGGAATCGTTTCGCCTTCCAGTTTCAGAATATATCCCATCGCCAAAGCATCCGGATTACATGGAACCGGAATAATATCATCCGAATTCAGCAACGGAAACTGATTGAGAATTTCCTGTCTTACTTCGGTTAAAGTAATTTTTTCATGAGCAGAATCTTCGCGGTTTCTTCCTGCAATTTCTACAGGCTGAAAGGTAATTCCGCGAACACATTTCTGTTTCAGGGCAAAGTCAATGATTTTCCCGATTTCATCAATATTTTTATCTTTCTGAAGAACAATAACGAGGGTAGTCGAAAGATTTAAGGCATTTAATTTTTCCAATGCTTTCATTCGTACGTCCGTTAAATCTTTTCCTCTGAAATCTTCCAGAACTTCCGGTTTAAAGGAATCAAACTGAAGATAAATTTCAAATTCAGGAGCATAGGTTGCTAATTTTTCGGCAAAACCGGGATCATTGGCAATTCTTACCCCGTTCGTATTCAGCATTAAATGTTTAATGGGTTTTGACTTCGCAATATCCATGATTTTGAAAAATTCCGGATGAATTGTAGGTTCTCCTCCACTGATCTGAACGACATCCGGTTCACCTTCATTTTTAACGATAATATCAAACATGGCTTCGATCTCTTCCAGACTTCTGTGGCTTCCGTAATGTGGCGAAGACATCGCATAACAGGTAGGACAGGTAAGATTGCACCGATCCGTTACTTCCACAATGGAAAGGCAACTATGTTGCTCATGATCAACACATAAACCACAATCATAAGGACAGCCATATTCTACATCGGTTCCAAAATGCACCGGAATTTCTGATGCTTTATTGTAGTTTCTGATATTTTTATAATACTGAACATCAGAAGCAATTTTAGTTTTGAAAAATCCGTGATCCGGACATCTTTTCGTCATGAAAACCGCTTCATCTTCAATAATGATCTTTGCTCCCACTCTTTTCAGACATTCCGGGCAAAGACTTATGGTATAATCGTAATACGTATAATTTCTTACTGGCATAATAATTCTTAATTTATAAAGCTCCTCCGCAAATCATTCCGCTAATAATCAAACAAATAAGCATGGAAATCGTGACGGTTTGCCAAAATTGTTTCTTCGAAAATTCTTTATTCTTCCACTGAAAAATAGCTTCCGTAATTTTTCCAACTATAAATGAAATTCCAAAAATAGTTCCTCCAAATATCAAAAGTATTACTAATATGCTAATCAATAAATCCATCTTAATTTCTTTTACATTCCGCCACAAACAACGCCGCTGATCAGTCCGCCAACAAGCATGGAAATCAGAACAGTCATCCAAAACTGACCCGTTGAAAATTTTCTTTCATTATTCCATTCGTAAATAACTTTTGTAATTACGGCAACAACAAGCGATATCATCAATAATACAAAGGCAATAATCCCAATGATCATTACAACAAGACCACCAAGATCTCCTACTTCAAGAAATATCAGTAATTTCATGGTTAAATATTTAAAGTGAAGTTACAAATTTTGTTTTTCTCAATTTTAAGAAATAATAAAAAATTACAGCTATACAAACAAGTTGTATGGTTCCTAAATTTCCTAAAATTTCTACTCTCGGCTTGATGAAGTCCAGCAACAGCCGGAAGCTAAAATAACTGACCATAAACAACTGAAAGACGAAACCTGAAGGATATTTTTTTGTATTCTGGATAATTTTTAAAACGATCCATAAAAGAATGAGAAACGCTATTTCATATAATGCCACAGGATGTCTGAGAAATTGGTCTCCCAGATGCATTCCGAAAATAAAATCAGTAGGAATTCCGTATGTTTCTTCATGAATTCCGGTAAGAAAGCAGCCGATTCTGCCAATAATCATTGCTAAGATCAGTGGATAGACGATCAAATCTCCGGTACTTTCTTTATGCCCGACAATTTTTTTTGCCCATTCAACACCAATTAAGCCAAAAGCCAATCCGCCAACAATTGTATTATTTGTCCAGATGGTTTTCAAATCAAAATGCTCTAAAAGTCTGATGGGGTTTTCGAGATTTCCAATTAATTTTGATCCGATTAATGCTCCCGCTGTTGCACCAATTAATACCGCAGCCGAAGTATTGAAAGACATTTTCTCTTTCGATTTTCGTTTTAGATAAAAATAAAACCGCATTCCGATAAAAATTCCTGCCGCTTCAAACAGCGGATGAGCGAGAATAGTTTTACCAAATAGGTGAAAGGTCACAGGAAATTCCATGGTTTCAAAAGTATTGTTTTTAATTAAAACTTACTCAATTATTATCCTGATTTTAAAATTGATCTAAACATTTTCTTTAAAATTTTATATGTGGTCCTTTTGTCTTGAAACAAAAGAACGAAAAGTTCAAGACTTTGAATCTGAATGCTAAAAATTAAAATTCATTCCTAAAATTCCCAAAACTTGCGCGAATTCAATTGAGATTCTTTAGTTTAAAATTTGCCTCGCGCTTCAAACAGTGGGAATTTTTTAACGGAATAAATTGTAATTTTCTTAACGCTTCAGCTTCATATGTCGATTTTTGTGATCGTATTTATGATTTAGTAAGCTTCTGAATCAAGATTTAAATTGTATTAAATAATTTTTGATTATCCGCTATTAATCATACTTTTTTTTTCTAACGCAAAGGACTCGCAAAGATTCTTTATATACTAACTGTTTTAAGTTCGCAAAAGTGCTTCGACAAGCTCAGCATAAACTATTCACTCAGCAAAGAACTCAAAGATTTTTTCCAATTATGACAAATAACAGACAATCATAAATAATTTATAAAATCCTTTTAAATAAAGATTAGAAACAATCTTTTTCATAATTTTAATTAAAATAATTATCCGAATTATGAGAATAGAATATGATATTAAACTGGGTTTTAAGGATGTAATGTTCCGTCCGAAACGTTCTACCCTGAAATCCCGTTCTGAAGTTGATCTTGAGAGAGAATTTACTTTTAAACATACCCGAAAAAAATGGAAGGGCGTTCCCGTGATTGCTGCGAATATGGATACGGTGGGAACATTTGAAATGGCGGTAGAACTGGCAAAAGAAAAAATCATCACAGCGGTTCATAAGCATTATTCTGTGGAAGAATGGTCAGAATTTTTAGATTCTCAGCCGGAAAACATTTATCAGTATATCGCATTAAGCACGGGAACCGGAAAAGCCGATGAAGAAAAAATAAAAACCATCCTCGAAAGACATCCAAAAATCGAATTTCTCTGCATTGATGTAGCCAATGGTTATTCTGAGCATTTTGTGGAATTTGTGAAAAAGGCAAGGGCAAATTTCCCAGATAAGATCATCATTGCCGGAAATGTTGTAACCGGAGAAATGGTGGAAGAACTTCTGTTAGTCGGCGCAGACATCATTAAAGTCGGGATTGGTCCCGGTTCGGTTTGTACAACGAGAGTGAAAACCGGAGTGGGATATCCTCAACTTTCGGCAATTATAGAATGTTCCGATGCAGCACATGGTTTAGGCGGACATATTATTGCGGATGGCGGCTGTAAAGTTCCGGGAGATGTGGCGAAAGCTTTTGGCGGCGGTGCAGATTTTGTAATGTTGGGCGGAATGTTTGCCGGACACGATGAAAGCGGCGGCGAAATTGTGGAAGAAAACGGTAAAAAATACAGACTTTTTTACGGAATGAGCTCGAAAACAGCCATGGATAAACATTCAGGCGGCGTTGCAGAATACCGGGCTTCGGAAGGAAAAACTGTAAAAGTAGCTTATAAAGGTCCGGTTCTGGATACGGTAAAAGATATTTTAGGCGGCGTTCGTTCTACCTGTACTTACGTGGGTGCTTCCAAACTGAAAGAGTTGTCGAAAAGAACGACTTTCATCAGAGTTCAGGAGCAGGAAAATCAGGTATTTAAAGATTAACAATTGAACAAAATATTTAATATTACAAATGGTGATTGTCTCGCTGAACAATTGGAGGAAACAACGATTTCCGGCGAGATGATTATCTGTAGAGAAGCTTTAGTTGCAGGTTCTTTACAGGCTGAAAATCTGGATGTTTTCTGGAAAGTAAGATCAGAATTTATTGCTGAAAATTATGGTGATACAAAAGAAAATTATTACCGTAAAGTGGTTTTGGAATTCAATAAAATAATGCAGATCCCGGAAGATTCTGAGGTAAATCTTTGGTTTGAAGATGATCTTTTTTGTCAGGTTAATATGTGGTTTTGCTTAACGCTGATTCCGAAGGATAAAAATATCAACATCTACAGGATTTTTCCAAAAGCATCGAAAGAAAACCAATGGAAAGGATTTTCGGATTCTGCCCGTTTTGATTTGGAAGAAGCATTAACCTCAAGAGTTTTATTTAAACAAAAAGATATTGAATTGGGACTGAATTTATGGGAAGCTTATCAAAGTAATCATCAAAATAAATTAAAACAACTTTCTGAAATTCAATCTGATTGCTTTCGCTTTTTACCTGAATTAATTACCGCTTATCAAAACATTAATCCTGAAGTTTTTATTCAAAATTTAATACAGAAAGGCATAACAGATTTTAGTGAAGTTTTTGAAAAGTTCCGTGATGAGCTGGGAATTTTCGGATTCGGAGATTTGCAGGTGAAGCTTATTTATGACAAAGTTTTTCAAGAAAAATAGCACTTATTTTACAACAATGCTTTTCTTGTTGAAATATTTTTCCAACTGATCATTAACGTATTTTTTCTCTTCTTTTGCGGAAGACAATTCATCAAAATACAGTATTTTCGGCACTTCTCTTATTTTATCAATCTTTAAAGAGTCTTCTTTTGAATTTTGAATTAAAGAAATTCTGCTTTTTATTTCTTCATCATATGCTTTCAGATCTGTTACAGCGATTTCCTGAACGAAATTATTCATGTTATAATCTATATTAAACCCTGAATAACTCTGACTGAAAAAATCTGTTTCCGGCAGAAAGATGACTAAAAAACTGATCCACCAAAATCTTTTTATATTCTCTTTTTTGTATAGTAAAATGAAAGAAAACGTGCTTAAAAAGAAGATGACAATGTTATCGTTCTGTCTTCCTACAATATTGATCAGATAGCCCAAAAACATTAAAGGTAACAATGAAATCATACAAATTATGCAAGCTTTGGTAAATTTCACTTTACTTTTTAAGGCAGTAAGTTCTTCAAAAAACAAAGCAGTAAATAAAGGAATAAGAAATACTGTTTTTATAAAAATATACCCAAAATTAAAAGTGAAAAAAGCGGCTCTTTTCGTCCACATCCAATAAAAAGCATCATCAGATTTTACCATTCTGTTGAAATTTCCGGGAGCTAAAAAGCTAATAAGAAATCCGATAATTCCGATGGCTAAAAGAATTTTATTTTCCTTTGATGGTTTTTCAAAGCCTATAAAGCTCAATGCTCCTAACAAAATCAGCGCAATGATTTCATTTGCCCCCATCAGAATAAAAGTGACAACAGCGCTTAAAAAGAAGAACAGTTTTTTGTGTGATTGCTGAAACTTTCCGTAAAAAAAGAGCAAAAGACCTGATAAAATAACCGGTAAAAAGTAGACATTAGATCCTGTGATCCAAAAATAATGTTCCGGTAAACTGATTAATCCAACCGTATAAATAAAAAACAATAACAGGCTCTTTCTGAGCGCTTCAGCAAAGGAATAATTAAAATACAGTCTGAAATTTAAAATAATGACTGCAAGAAATGATGTCAGTAAAAATACAGGATAAATTTTCGGGAGTATATTGAACGGATCTTTAGAAATAGGATTCAGCATATTAATGGTATAACCAAAATATCTTCCTCCCCAATGCATATAAAAATCGCATACATTCCCAAGAAATCCTAACTTCTTTGTTCCGTAGGAATAGATATAATCATCGGTCTGATATACATTAAAAAAGGAAATGTAAACCAGACCGATTAGTAATAAAACCGACAAGAATAAGGTAATATTCTGTACCGTTTTCATATTTTATGTCAACAGACCTCCGTCAACGTTTAACGTCTGTCCTGTAACGTAAGAAGACATTTCGCTTCCTAAGAATACACACGCATTTGCGATATCTTTGGTCTGTCCCAGTTTTTTCATCGGGATGGCTTCGTTCCATTTTTCTTTTGCTTTATCATCTAAAGCATCCGTCATTTCAGTCTGAATGAATCCCGGAGCAATTGCGTTGCAACGGATGTTTCTGGAACCCAATTCCAGCGCTACAGATTTTGTAAAACCGATAACTCCCGCTTTAGAAGCTGCATAATTTGCCTGTCCTGCATTTCCGCTGATTCCTACTACAGAAGTCATGTTGATGATCGATCCTGCTTTTGCCTTCATCATGGGCTTAATTACCGCTTTGGTAAGATTGAATACAGAATCCAGATTTACTTTCATTACTTTATCCCAGTCATCTTTCGACATTCTCAAAAGCAGATTATCCTTCGTAATTCCTGCGTTATTTACCAAAATATCAATTTTCCCAAACTCAGCGATTACTTTATCCACTAAAGTCTGAGCCGCATCAAAATCTGATGCATCAGACTGATACCCTTTAATTTGAGTTACAGAACTTAAAGTTGCTTCCAATTCCTTCGCTTTTTCTACAGATCCGGCGTAAGTAAATGCTACTTTTGCACCCTGTTCGGCGTACATTTCGGCAATTCCTTTTCCGATTCCTCGTGTAGCTCCCGTAATTAGCGCTACTTTTCCTTCTAATAGTTTCATATATGACAATTATTTTTCTTTATAACGTATTCGCCTTTTGAAAGTTGGCTAATATACAGTATTTAATTTTACAGAAATAAAACAGTGCGCAAAGATATTACAAAATGTTATTCAATGCATTTTAAATCACTTTTTTAGCGAAAATTTATGCCTGTTTTTTATCATGAACGCACATCATGTACGTTAATCGATAAAACTTCTGTCTTTTTGCTCTGTAAAATAGATGAATTCTGTTTCTTTTCCTTTGGTAAGTTTAATGCCTTTTTTATCCGGAAAAAACTTATCGTAGACAATTTCCGTTAAAGGTTCATTTTTGTCGTTGGTAACGCCGAATTTATTATCTTTTTTCACCACAAATTCGTTAACACCCAAAAATGTTGTGATGTCATCGTAGACAAAAGGTACAATTTCATTTCCGCTTTCATCCATCATTCCGTAAAAATTGTCTATGTTTTTCCCGACTAAAGTAGGATAAAGTTCAAAAGGTTTTACTTCCTTAAATCCTTTTAATTCTTTATAATTTCCTGTTTTTGGTGAAAATGTGTAAAAGGTTTCGTTTTTATTGACAATCAGTGTATTGGGAAATATTTTTTCGATTTCGTAATCGTCATTCAGGATATTTTTTAAATTTTTATCCAGAATTTTTTCTTCGTCATCTTTTCTCAGATAGAGATATTTTTCTCCTGCAATGCTCAATCCTTCTACCCTGTCATATTCCTTCGGAAAAACCACTTCTCCGTTTAAACGGACAACGGCAGTTTTTGGATTTTTCTGATCCTGAGAGGTTTTAAACAACCCATTGAAAAGGGGGTTTACATAATGATAATCAAGATCATACACCTTCCCTTCCTTCTTAGAAAAAATACTTATTTTATCTTCTCTGGTAAGGTAAATGTATTCTCTGCCCACAAAAGCCTGATCATACATTTCATCGGCAATGATGTTTTCTTTTTCATCAATAATTCCGTATTTATTTTTAGTAGTATCTAAAGTTACCAAATAAGGAAACGCATTGATATTGTCTACGTTATGTCCCGAAATCGTACTTAAGGTTTTACTATTATTATCAATAACTTCTCCGGATTTTTCACCTTTCGAAAGATAAGCCCTGCCTTTGTAGAAACGAAGATCATCTGTAAACGGGCGGTCTGAAATTTTCTTTCCGTCAAAATCATAAATCAGCCACATTCCATTATTTTTAACAAAAAATCTGTTTTCGCTTCCAAAAACTATCTTTTCTGAGAACGGGATAATTTCTTTCCCGTTAAAATCGTACACACAGTCTTTTCCTTTTTTTGAATAAATAAGCCTGTCTTTATTTTCCCATGTTCTGAATTTGAAAAGATCCATCGGAATTACTTCCTTTCCGGAAGCATCGATAATCGCTGTTTTTCCATTTGAATTTCCCGCTTTTACCCTCAAAACAAACCTGTTTTTCCATAAATGCGAAATTTCACTTTTTGAAGGATACTCAAAAGTGATATTGCCCAGAGAATCTACAATTCCGGACTTTCCGGTTTTGGCATCAGAAATCATTCCGTATCCTTTGGAATAGAAACGGACTTCTTTGCCTATTTTTTTTGTTAAAAGTATCTGTTTGTACTGATCCGTCTGCCCGAAACAGACCGACGAAAGCAGCACGAAAATTAAATTTTTCAATTAAATGGAATTATTTACGATGAGAACAATCTCACCTTTTAACGTTTTGCTTTTGGAAAACTCAATGAGTTCAAGAATTGTTCCGCGTTTGGTTTCTTCGAACTTTTTGGAAATCTCACGGCTTAAGCTAACTTTGGTTTCTTCGCCGAAAAATTCTTTTATCTGCTCCAGTGTGGTATTGATTTTATGGGGACTTTCGTATAAAACGATTGTTTTTTTCTCTTCTGCAAGCTGCTTCAGCTTTGTCTGTCTTCCTTTTTTCTGGGGAAGAAATCCGGCAAAAAGAAATTCGTTATTCGGTAATCCTGAAACCACCAAAGCCGGAACAAAAGCCGTTGCTCCCGGTAAACAGATCATTTCAATATGATGATCGGAACCTGCTTTTGCCAACAAATAACCCGGATCTGAGATTCCGGGAGTTCCTGCATCGGTAATAATCGCAATATTCTGACCGCTCTTAAGGTCTGTAATCACTTTTTCCGTTGTCTGATGCTCGTTATGTAAATGATAGGATTTTAAAGGCTTGGAAATCTCGAAATGCTTTAAAAGAATTCCGGAAGTTCTTGTGTCTTCGCATAAAATATAATCAACCTCTTTCAGCACATTTACCGCTCTGTAGGTCATATCTTCGAGGTTCCCGATCGGTGTAGGAACAAAATATAAGATTCCGCTCAAAATTTAGTTTATAAAAATTTATTTTCCACCAATATCCACAGTCTCTGTGCATATTCGTCCACTTTACTCCATTTTTTGGCATAATAAAGATCACTCAGGTATTCTTTTGCCTCCTCCAGTGTTCTGAAACTGTTCAGGTTATTCACCACTTCATTCAGCTCCGTCTGGCTTCCTCCGAATAATGTTTTTGTGAAAGCAATCCTGTCGTTCAGATCGAGTTTAAACTCAGGCTTTTTCTTTTCCGCTTCCATAAACTCGGTTGGAATATTGGTTTTCAAAATACTTCCCGGGTCTTCTTTTTTCTCAACAGGAATTGTTTTTTCTGTTGACACTCTTTCAAGATGGTCATCATCAAAAAGCGACTGTACCGCTTTCAGACCTTTGATATTTGCCAGTTTTATCTTTTTATCATGATGATAGGCTTCGAGATTTTCAAAGCTTTCATCAGATTTTAAATATTCTTTCTCTTCAGAAACAGGTTTGTTGATCTCAACAATTTTTCTTCTGTCATTAATTTCTGCTAAAACTGAAGTTTCCTGTTTTTCTTCTACAGAAGCTTCGTTTTTAATTTCGTTAACAATGTTTTCAGCATTTGAAGTATCGGTCGCCAATTCGCCCTGTTCCATCATTGTGCGGGAAGAATACTGATTATCATTTTCTTCCACTAAAATTTCTTCATTTTCATCTAAAACTTCTCCATCAAAAATACTCGGGATTTTTTCAGATTCTTCTTCATTTTTATACTGATAATTGTTCTGAATTTTCTCTTCTTCATCAAAATCATTCAGAATATCTCCACGATTGTCCGAAATTTCGTTTTCAAATTCATCAATTTCATTCAGTTGATGATTAAAAATAACTTCTTCTTCCGTTTTGCTGTCATTAAAAATTTCTTCCGAGATTTCTTCATCATTTTCGGGTTCAGAATTTGCCAGAATTCTTTCTTCATCCACAAAATTCAGATCCGATCCGCTGTTTTCAGAAGTTTCATATTCATCCAGTTCATTTAACTGAGCATTGAAAACATCTTCATTCTCTTTCAGATCATTCTGAATTTCATCCTGCGAATTTTCCTCTGCAAAATTAATTAAAGTTTCGTGAAGTTCACTTTCTACAATCTCATTTAATTGATTGTTAAAAATTGCCTCTTCTTCAGTCACTTCAGTTGAATAATTTCCGGATTCGCTTCCGTCAATTTCATTAAGCTCATTATTGAAAATAGCTTCTTCTTCCGTTACTTCACTGCTGAAATCATGGGGTTCCTGCAAAGGAGCGGGTGAAGAAAATTTTTCTTTATTTTCTGAAATCAGCGAAGAATTTTCACTTCCGAAATACTCTAAATTTTTTTCCAGCAGACGCAGAAACGAAATTCTGTTGGCAAGCTCTTCCACAAGATCCTGCTTTGACGAAAGTTCGTCTACGTTGCTTATTTTATCCAAAATACCAATGATATTCTTGGATTCAAAAAAAATCTTTTCCTTTAAATCTTGGATGTTCTGCATAGAAGAATCTTGTTAAAATTGCTTACTTTTGAAGTTAAAAATATACGGCTAATTTAACAAATGTTTTTAGAAAATACAATTAATCATTCCAAACAAAGTGGTTGGATGGAAGTTATTTGTGGCTCAATGTTTTCCGGAAAAACCGAAGAGTTGATCCGAAGGCTTAGAAGAGCTGAAATGGCAGGGCAGAATGTAGAGATTTTTAAACCTAAACTGGATACCCGATATTCGGATGAAGATGTGGTTTCGCACAATCAGAATAAAATCCGAAGCACGGCGGTAGAAAATCCCAGCGAAATTCTTTTGCTGGCTTCCAACTGTCATGTAGTGGGGATTGATGAAGCACAGTTTTTTGACGAAAGCATTGTGGATATAGCCAATCAACTGGCAAATGGCGGAATAAGAGTAGTTATTGCAGGTCTGGATATGGATTTTCTCGGAAGACCTTTCGGACCGATGCCCAATCTGATGGCAACTGCAGAATATGTAACAAAAGTACACGCGATCTGCAGAAGAACAGGAAATCTTGCCAATTATTCTATGAGAACTTCCGCAGGAAAAGATCTTGTAGAACTTGGAGAAACAGAATCTTACGATGCGGTAAGCAGAAGAGTTTTTGTGGATGAAGTTTTGAATAAAAAAGAGATTTAATATCAAATTTATTATTAATTTTGTTTAAAATTTAATAGTGAAAACTATCATAAAATGATATTAGAGATTAAAAATTACATAAAGATCAGCAATTCTATTGACGAGATTTTGAAAAATTCGCCTTTCAAAATGAAATACATCATTGAAAAAAGCGGAATTTCCGAGCCTACGTTTTTCAGAAAAATGAAAGAGAAAAAATTTCTTCCGGAGGAATTGCTGAAGATTGCGGAAATTATAGAACCGGAAAAAATTTCGCATGATGATATTCTCAATGCTATTCAGGAAGGTTTAGACGACGTAAAAAACGGACGGATAACCGAACATATGGTAGTGATGAATGAAGCAAAGGAAAGAATTGCAAAAAAGAAAAATGAATATTTTTTGGACAAATAGAGCCAAATCGGATTTAGAAATTCTAGAAGATTTTCTTATTGAAAACTGGGGGTTCGATGTTTTGGAAGACTTTTATGAAATTTTAGAAAGAAAAATTTCTTTGCTTGAAAATGGAAATCTTATTCATCAGAAATATGAAGACACAGCGTTTCACAAATTATTAATTACGAAACACAACTCTATCATTTATGAAATTTCAGGAAATCAAATAAATCTTTTAAATATGATTAATAACTTCCGAAATCCTGATTCTAATTATAACCTAATTACAGAAAAGTAGTTTATGAACTACACGACAAACCATATCGCAGAAATCACCAATGCGAAGATTATTGGAGACAAAAATATACTGATCAGGAATATAGCTTTCGACAGCAGGATTATTTATTCTACTAAAAATACTGCGTTTATAGCGATCAATACTTCAAAAAATTCCGGGGAAAAGTTCATTGAATCTGCGGTAGACCGTGGAATAAATGTCATCATTTCCGAACATCATTATCCGCATTTTGAAAATATTACATGGATCATTGTTGAGAATTCTGTGGAATTTCTTCAAAAATTAGCCAGATTTCATTTTGAAAATGCTCATTTAAAATCCGTCGGAATTACAGGAAGTAACGGAAAAACAATTTTAAAAGAGTGGCTGTATCAATGTCTGTGGAATGAATTTCCAACGGTGAAAAGCCCAAAGAGTTTCAATTCTCAGATCGGACTTCCGCTTTCTCTGCTTCAGATTAATAATTCTCATCGGTTAGGAATTTTTGAAGTAGGAATTTCCAAGCCGAACGAAATGGAAAAGCTCGAAAATATTTTCCATCCGCAGATTGGTTTGCTTACCCATATCGGAACTGCTCATCTTGCCAACTTCCAATCGGAGGAGGAGCTGATTGATGAAAAGATCAAATTATTCAAACATTCTGAAACGGTTATTTACAACGGGGATAATTCTTTGGTTGACAAAAAGATAAAAGAATTATATTCAGGTAAAAAATTAATTTCTTACGGCTTTAAAGAATACAATCAGGTCTATTTCAAAAACAATATTTCGAAAAACGAAGAGGTAACGGTACATTATTTCGATGAAGAAATTTCTTTTCCGGTTCATCAGAGGGATGAAGCGACTTTAACGAATGCTTTGGCGCTTGTAACGGTTTTAAAGGAACTTGGTATTGAAAACGAAAAGATCGTCGAAAAAATTAACGCTTTAAAGGCTGTTGAAATGAGGCTTGAAGCGATTGAAGGAATTAAGAACAACATTGTCATCAATGATTCTTTTAACCTTGACCTTGATTCTCTGAAAACCGCGCTTCAATTTCTTAATGAATACAACAAACCGAAAAAATCTCTGGTTCTTACAGATATTGTAGGGGTAAATTCAAATTCAAAAGAACTGTATGAAGAAGTCTCAGAACTTGTAAACGAGCAGAAATTCGATTCTGTTTTCCTGATCGGTGATGAAATATCAAAATTTAGTGAATTATTTAAAGCTAAAACTTTTACTTTCATCAATACTCAGGAATTAATTGAAAGTAAACACCTTACAGAAATAGAAAACCAGATCATTTTAT
The DNA here is from genome assembly GCF_030518295.1 of Chryseobacterium urinae. NCBI lineage: Bacteria > Pseudomonadati > Bacteroidota > Flavobacteriia > Flavobacteriales > Weeksellaceae > Chryseobacterium > Chryseobacterium urinae. Next base: position 36,999 of record NZ_JAULSJ010000009.1, read on the forward strand.
TAAAAGGGGCAAGAAAATTTGAAATCGAAAGACTTAAAGATCTGCTTGAACTCAGAAAACACGATACGGTTTTAGAAATTAATATGAATGCTATTCTTCATAACATCAATTACCATAAATCTTTACTAAAGCCATCCACAAAAATGATGGCGATGGTAAAAGCAAACTCTTATGGTTTAGGAAGTTATGAGATTTCGGAATTTTTACAGCATCATCACATAGATTATCTTGGAGTGGCTTTTGTAGATGAAGGCGTAGAACTCAGAAAAAAAGGAATTACGGTTCCTCTTGTGGTCATGAATCCTGAACAGCACAGTTATGAAACGGTGATTGCTTATAATCTGGAACCGGAAATTTACAGTTTCAGAGTTCTCGAATTATTCTATGAAGCCGTTCAAAAATCAGGATATGATAAAAAATATCCGATCCACATCAAACTGGAAACAGGAATGCATCGTCTTGGTTTTAAAGGCAATGAACTGGATCAGTTAAGTGAGACTTTAAATTCAATGAATGTAAAGGTTCAGAGTATTTTCAGCCATCTTTCATCATCTGATTTACCGGATGAAAAAGAATTTACTTTACATCAGCTAGAAACCTTTGAGAAAAATTCCAGCTATTTGATAGAAAAATTGGGATACACTCCTATCCGACATATTTTAAATTCTTCAGGAATAACCAATTATACCAATCATCAGTACGATATGGTAAGAATCGGTATTGGAATGTTAGGAGAATCACCAAATAGTGAAATACAAAAACAGTTAAGATCTGTGGTAAGTTTTAAAACGGTAATCTCTCAAATTTCTACGGTAGAAAACGGAGAATCAGTAGGTTACAGCCGTCGATTTAAAACAGATCATCAGACGAAAATAGCCACTATTCCTGTTGGATATGCCGATGGAATCCCAAGATTAATCGGAAACCAAGTCGGAAATGTAGGAATCCACAAAACCCTTGCTCCGATTGTAGGAAGCATCTGTATGGATATGATGATGATTAATGTAGATCATATCCCGAATGTAAAGGAAGGAGATACTGTTACCGTTTTTAACGCAAAACCAAGTTTAAAAGAATTCGCAGACTACTGCAAAACAATAACCTATGAAGTTTTAACCTCCATTTCGCCCCGTGTGAAACGGATTTATATTAAAGATTAGCCTATGAGAAAGTTCCTGATTATTTTATTTGCCTTTCAATTGCTTCTGATTCAGTCTCAGGTAAAGAAAGATCTCGTTATTCCGAAAAATCCCAAAATAGGACTTTCTCTTGCAGGAGGCGGAGCTAAAGGATTTTCTCATGTAGGCGTACTTAAAGTGCTGGATTCTCTGGGCGTAAAAGTAGATTATATTGCAGGAACAAGTATGGGAGCCATTGTAGGCGGACTGTACGCTTCAGGATATTCCGGAAAAGAAATAGAAAAGATTGTAATGGACACCGATTTCTATTCTTTAATCACAGATCCCAAAGCAAAACGACAGGAAACAACTTTCTTTAATAAATCTGTTGACAAATATCTTTTGTCTATTCCTCTTAAAAACGGAAAAATTACCCTGCCCTCTTCCATCAGTTCCGGACAGAAAAATGTCTATCTGCTGAAGGAACTTTTCAAAAATGTTTCCAATATCGACGATTTCTCCAAACTTCCTATTCCTTTTATGTGCGTCGCGACCAATCTGGAAAGCGGCAATATGCAGATTTTTGAAAAAGGAGATCTGGTACAGTCGATTATGGCAAGTTCTGCATTTCCATCACTCATGGACCCTGTTAAAATTAATGACAGTATTTATATTGACGGAGCGATGACGGTAAACTATCCTTCCAAACCTTTAAAAGATAAAGGAATTGATATCGTTATTGGGGTAGATCTCAATCAGGATCTTTCCAAACGTGAAGATCTGAACAGTATTATTGCTATCTTAAATCAGGTCATCGATTTCGGAATTAAAAAAGATACCAAAAGACAGTATCAATATACAGACATCAACATCAAGCCTAATTTAACAGGCATGACCGCTACAAGTTATGATGATAAGAAAAAAATTCTCGACAGCGGCTACGTAGAAGGCTTAAAATACGTCGATATTCTCGATCAGCTACCCAAGAGACCTTTCGACAGAATCCGACAGCAAATGAGTCCTATTTATTCCAATGTCTATAAAATCGACAGTCTCGAGATCGAAGGAAGCAGAATTTACGGTAAAAATTACGTTTTAGGGAAAATGGGACTGCGGCTTCCTTCTCTTCAAACCTACGGAAGCATCAATAAACAGATTGATAAATTAGTCGCCACCAACAATTACAAATTCATCAATTACGATATTATTTCCGGTAACAATTCAAATTATCTCAAACTTTACGTTACCGAAGACGAAGCACGACACTTTCTAAAATTCGGTTTACATTACGACGAAATTTTTAAAACCGGACTTCTTTTAAACTATTCAGCAAAACGACTTTTATTCCGAAATTCAAATCTTTCTCTCGATGTTGTTGTGGGAGACAAACCCCGATATTATTTAAACTATTTTATTGATAACGGATATATTCCGGGCTTCGGAATTTATTCTTCGGGAATGAGCTTCAGTTTAAGAGGCAACAATAACAACGAAATCGACAAATGGTTCTGGCTGAGAAATGAAGCCTATCTTCAATCGATCTGGAAAGATAAATTTGCCATCGGCGGCGGGATCAGTCACGATTATTTCGAAGCAGAATTCAACGGAGACAATAAAAGATACAGCAGATTTCTCAATCCGTACGTATTTCTGAAAAGCGATACCCAAAACGACAGAGACTTCCCTACCCGCGGAATTTACATTAATGCAGAAGGAAAAGTAATTGATCTTTTAAAATCTGAAGTAGAAAAAAGACTCGTTCAGGTAAAAGCAGATATCAGAATAAATCTTCCTCTTTCAAAACAGTTTTCCTACAGACTCAATCTTTACGGAGGAATCACCATCGGAGAAAATCTTCCCGACTTCTACAAATACAGACTGGGCGGAATCTTTGAACAGAATATCGTAAACTACAGAAGCTTTTCGGGGTTCTATTTTGCTCAACTGAACAGCAATAATGTGGTTTTAATTTCAAACGACCTTCAGTTTAAATTCAATAAAAACTATTTCCTGAGCGGAAATTTCTCTTTTGCCAACCTTTCCAATGATATAACTTTTGAGGATGCGGTAAAATTAAACTTCAGTTCAGTAGGATTAACGGCTGGATACAAATCTCCTTTCGGGCAGATTAAAATCAACTTCAGTCATTCACTTAAAAACAATCAAAAAGGCATATTCAGTGTTATTTTAGGACACTGGTTTTAATTACGAAATGATACAATTTTTTTACGAAAACTTACCCGAATCGGTAAACACAGAATACAAAAAATGGCTGGAAGATCTTATTCTTTCAGAAGAAAAAAAATTGGGCGAGATCAATTATATTTTCTGTGACGACGAATATTTACTCAAGGTAAACCAGGATTATTTACAGCACGATTACTATACTGATATCATTACATTTGACTATGTAAAAGGGAAGACCATAAGCGGCGAGATTTTTGTATCTTTGCAGCGCATTTCAGACAACGCTTCTACCCTATCCAGAAATTACGAAGAAGAATTACGGAGAGTTTTGGCTCACGGCATTCTGCACCTTTGCGGATATAAAGATAAAACAGAAGAAGAAGAACTGCAGATGCGAGGAAAAGAAGATCATTATTTAGCAAAATACCATTAAGTTTTTTAGGAGCTTAATCCCGCTCTCCGCACTCGCTATTTTCTTTTTTCAAAAGAAAATGAGCTCAGACAAATGCTGCGATCGGGGCTAAATAAAGCGCAACAGAACAGATTTAAGACAATAAAATTTACAAATGTTTCACGTGAAACATTTGTAAAAAAGAGTAAAAATTAAGGCTTAAAACAAGCAAAAAAAATGATTTCAGAAATATATGATGTAATAGTAGTCGGTGCCGGTCACGCAGGATGTGAAGCAGCCGCTGCAGCAGCCAATTTAGGTTCAAAGACGCTGCTTATTACAATGAATATGCAGACCATCGGACAGATGAGCTGCAACCCTGCAATGGGAGGAATTGCAAAAGGACAGATCGTAAGAGAGATTGATGCGATGGGAGGATATTCCGGAATTGTAGCAGACAAATCTGCGATCCAGTTCAAGATGCTGAATCTTTCCAAAGGTCCTGCCATGTGGTCGCCGAGAACGCAGAACGACAGAATGCTTTTCGCGGAAGAATGGCGTTTGGCTTTAGAAAATACACCCAATCTTGATTTCTTTCAGGACATGGTAAAGCAGCTTATTATCGAAAATAATAAAGTTGCCGCAGTGGTTACTTCATTAGGAATAGAGATCAAAGGACATTCTGTAGTTCTTACCAACGGTACTTTCCTCAATGGTTTGATCCACGTTGGAGACAAACAGTTAGGTGGCGGAAGAATGGGCGAACCTAGAGCTTTCGGAATTACAGAACAGCTCGTTTCTTTAGGCTTTGAAGCAGGAAGAATGAAGACCGGTACCCCACCCCGCGTAGATGGACGAAGTCTGGATTATTCTAAAATGGAAGAACAGAAAGGAGATGAAAATCCTCAAAAATTCAGCTATTTAGATACCCCTAAATTAACCAAACAATTAAGTTGCCACATCGTTTACACCAACGAAACTGTACATGATATTTTACGTGAAGGTTTCGACAGAAGCCCAATGTTCAATGGTACAATTCAAAGTTTAGGGCCGAGATACTGTCCGAGTATTGAGGATAAGATCAACCGTTTTGCAGAGAGAAACAGACACCAGTTGTTTGTAGAACCTGAAGGATGGAAAACAGTAGAGATCTATGTAAACGGATTCAGTTCTTCCCTTCCTGAAGATGTGCAGATAAAAGCAATGAAACATATTCCGGGATTCGAAAACGTAAAAGTATTCCGTCCGGGCTATGCCATTGAATATGATTACTTCCCTCCTACCCAATTGAAGCATACCTTGGAAACAAAATTAATTGATAATTTATACTTCGCGGGACAGATCAACGGGACAACGGGATACGAAGAAGCAGCCGGACAAGGTCTTATTGCCGGAATTAACGCTCACAACAAAGTAAAAGAACAGGAGGAATTTATCCTTAACAGAGACGAAGCATACATCGGAGTTTTAATTGATGATCTTATCACAAAAGGAACAGAAGAGCCGTACAGAATGTTTACCTCAAGAGCAGAATACAGACTTCTTTTAAGACAGGATAATGCAGACATCAGATTAACGCAAAAAGCTTTTGACTTAGGTTTAGCCAAAGAAGAACGACTAAAAAGAGTAAATGAGAAAGTCGCTCAGAGTGAGGAACTTGAGAACTTTCTTCGGGAAACTTCTTTAAAGCCGGGAGTAATCAATCCTATTCTGGAAACGATCGAAAGCAGTCCTGTTGATCAGGCTTACAGAGCAGCGCAGATTCTTACAAGACCGAATATGACGTTGGAAAAACTGGATCAGATCGACTTTATCAACGAAGTTTCTTCTAAATTTGATGATGAAGTAAGAGAACAGGCAGAAGTGAATATCAAATATAAAGGCTATATTGAGAAAGAAAAAGAAAATGTTGCCAAACTGAACCGTCTGGAAAACATAAAAATTCCGGAAGATTTTGATTATACAAAAATCTCAAGTCTTTCTGCAGAAGCCAAGCAGAAGATGACGAATGTAAAACCAAAAACAATTGCACAAGCTGGAAGAATCAGCGGAGTTTCGCCTGCAGATATTAACGTTTTATTGGTCTATTTAGGACGCTAAAACGAAAATGTTTCACGTGAAACATTCATAAAAATACAATCAAAAATTAAGGTATTTATTAGCTTATACAAAGGTCTGAATATCTTAATTTTTAATTTTAAAGAAAAATCAAATGAAAATAAAAGATCATTTTCTATCTCAGGAAATTTTTGAAATTATTGAAACAGATACTAAAGGAGTTTTCAAGACCTCCCCTATTCCATCCAATATTTCGAAATATTATGAAAGTGAAGATTATATTTCCCACCATCAGGATTCCGGAAGTCTTAAAGAAAAACTGTATAAATTTTTACAATCCTTTAATTTGCAGTACAAAAAAAATATACTTTCAGACCGAATCAGCAAAGGATCAAAAGTATTGGATTACGGTTGCGGAGCCGGAGAATTTGTAAAGTTTATAGAAAATGATTTCGAAACTTTCGGTTTTGAACCAGATGCAGATGCAAGAAAAGCAGCCCAGAATAAAATTTCAAAAGCTACTATTTTAGATAATATTCATTCCATTGAAGATAAAAGTCTGGACGCAATTACTTTATGGCATGTTTTTGAACATATCGAAAATCAGGACGAGATGCTCGAAATTTTCAATCGTAAACTAAAAGACAAAGGACTGTTGATTATTGCCGTTCCCAATCCTACTTCTTACGATGCGAAACATTATAAAGAATATTGGGCGGCGTATGATGTTCCGAGACACATCTATCATTTTTCAAAAAACGGTATGGAAAATCTGATTGCCAAAAAACCCAACTGGAAAATGAGAAAAATCAAACCTTTGGTTTTGGATTCTTATTATATCTCTATGTTGAGCGAAAAATATAAAAAATCATCCCTTTTTTGGCTTAAAGCAACGATCTTCGGAACGATTTCTAACGTAAAAGCCCTTTTTTCGAACGAATTTTCAAGTTTGATATACATTATCGAAAAAAAGTAGAAAATCGAAATTTAAGCCATTTCTGAAGGTCAATTTTTCAGAATCTAAGCCTTGAAAATCAAAATCCCGGGAAACTCTCCGGGATTTTATTTTTATCGACTCCCCTACTCGATTTAAATTTTCAGAATATTTTTTACACAAGATTAAATTTTGGAAAAATCACTCCAGAATTTTAGAATATGTTAGTAAAAAGTTAGTAACTCAAGATTTGACTCTATTTTTCTTTACCATTAAATTTTTCATACAAAGCATATTTTAATTTCATGTGAAAATTAGAAAAGTAACAATAGTTTTTAAAAACTTCAATTTTCATATTTTTAGAATTTTGAAAATATTAATCATTACATCATCATCATATTTTTTGACTTTTCGACTAATTTTGAAATTAACTCAAATATGAGCAATTAAGTAAAAAATGAATTAGCAAAAATTTTGGTCAATTGTAGAAATTTTAATTCTCTGGTAATTTTCAGGATTTGAAAATTTATTCATCGATAAATTAAAAAATGAAAATTGTTAATTTGTTATTCGTATTTGAAAATTAAAAATACTGATCGTTTTTTAAGAACAATATTTAAACTTTAAAAATGATTTATAAAAATTTTAAAGCTTCATAATAAACTTTTATATAACAAAAGATTTAAACGCTTTAGTTTCTTAAATTTAATACTTAAACTGAAAAAGCATACATAAGTAAAAAAATCAAAGATTTTTCTCTTTGCAGACTTTTGTAATACTTTAAATAAATTCAATAAAGTCTTTTGTCTCTTTTGCGGTTAAATTTAAAATGACTTTGAACAAGTTTAATAAAAAAGTCCGCCGAAAAAATCAGCGGACTTAAGATATATAAATTAATTTTCTTAGTTGTTAATGGCAGCAACCCCCGGAAGTTCCAAACCTTCCAGACTTTCCAACATCGCTCCTCCTCCGGTAGAAACATAACTTACTTTTTCTCCGTAACCGAATTGCTTCACAAACGCAACACTGTCTCCTCCTCCAACTAAAGAGAAAGCTCCCAATTTTGTAGCTTCCGCAATACTGTCTCCCAACGCAATTGTTCCTGCAGCAAAATTCGACATTTCGAAAACTCCGATCGGTCCGTTCCAAAGAATCGTTCTGGAATTTAACAATACATCATTGAACTGATCTCTCGATTTCGAACCTGCATCCAGTCCCATCCATCCTTCAGGAATTTCGTAAATATCTACTTCTTTTCTGTCGGCATCGTTACTGAAACTTTCAGCAATTACTGTATCAGACGGAAGATAAACTTTTACTTTATGTTCCTTCGCTTTTTCTAAAATCTCCAGTGCTAAAGGTAACTTATCTTCTTCCACTAAGGAGGTACCGATCTTTCCGCCTAAAGCCTTAATGAAAGTAAACGCCATTCCGCCTCCAATGATTAAATTATCAACTGCCGGTAAAATATTTTCTATAATGGTAATTTTAGTTGAAACTTTAGAACCACCAAGAATAGCTGTAACAGGTCTTTCACCGCTTTTTAGTACTTTATCAATCGCCTGAAGCTCTTTAGCCATCAATAAACCGAAAAATTTAGTTGATGGAAAAAATTTAGCAATAACCGCTGTTGAAGCGTGCGCTCTGTGAGCTGTTCCGAATGCATCATTTACATACGCATCTGCTAATTTAGAAAGCTGTTCTGCAAAAGCTTCATCGCCTTTTTCCTCTTCGTTATGAAAACGCAGATTCTCCAACAAAAGAATTTCTCCCGGTTTAAGCTCAGAAGAAGCCTTTTCAGCCTTTTCTCCAACACATTCGTCCACAAACTTAACTTCCTGTCCTAAAACCTCAGAAACCTCGTCTACGATATGTTTCAGTGAAAATTCGTCTTTAACCTCTCCTTTTGGTCTTCCCAAGTGAGCCATCAGAATTACAGAACCGCCATCTTTAAGGATTTTATCTACGGTTGGTTTTACCGCAACAATTCTCGTATTGTCTGTTACTTTAAGCTGGTCGTCCTGCGGAACATTGAAATCCACTCTTACAAGCGCCTTCTTTTCATTGAAATTGAAATCATTGATTGTTTTCATATGTACATTTTATATTTTTTCGGGTAAAGTGAACCGACTTTGAGAATCCATTGGCTTCATTTTTTCCGGCAGGTCGGGTTCATTCATTTCGTTCAAATTTTGTTTCACAAATGTAAGATTTTAAAATTTTCAGAACGATTCAAGCTTTGAAAAGTTTTCAAAAAGTTTCCCGCAGACTCAGCATTCATCAATCAACATGATTTCTTTTCTCTTAAAAAAAGAAAAATGATACTGTTGTTGAGTATTGTTAGTTTAGGGGATAAATTTTAATGAAATACTTTACCACATTTAATTTTAATCCAATTCACAACTTATATACATTGTAATCCATTGATATTAGAGTATTTCACATCGTTATTAACAATTGTGGGTAACTTTCAGAATTTACTATTATTAATAAATATTTTATGGAAAAGACTAAGAATTCTCCCCAATAACTTTGTGAAAAAAAATGTCGGATCTATGAAAGTAAAATTCCATTACAAAATTTTTCAATGTTACGAAACTTTAGTTTTAGAACTTTTTTCAACAGTTACCCACAAGCGTTTTCACAATTAACTCGCAAAAATTTAAGACTTATCCACATTATACTTAACTTTGTGTGGAATAAATCTATTAAAGGCTTAATACAAGTATTATGAAAAGAAAAATAGCAATTGCTGCAGACCACGCAGGCTATGAATACAAGGAGATTGTTAAGAACTATCTTTCAGAACGTTTTGAAATCCAGGATTTTGGTACGTTTTCCACAGACAGTGTGGATTATCCGGACTTTGTACACCCCGCTGCTACATCTGTTGAAAACGGTGAAAATGAACTGGGAATTTTGCTGTGCGGAAGCGGGAACGGTGTTCAGATCACTGCCAACAAACATCAGAAGATTCGCTGCGCACTTTGCTGGATGCCGGAGATTGCTTCCTTGGCAAGACAGCATAATGATGCCAATATGATTTCTATCCCTGCAAGATTCATATCAAAGGAAGTGGCTATCGAAATTGCTGAGAAATTCCTTTCTACAGACTTTGAAGGAGGTAGACATCAGAACAGAGTAGACAAAATTGCATTCTGCTAAAAGTATAAAGGCTTGTAAATCAATTTGCAAGCCTTATTTATTTTTTATTTTGTATATTTGCAGCGTCCAATAGAAATTATCATCTATTATTTCCATACAAGCCTGTAGAAAATTTAAAAACACATTATTAAAAGGTTTTTCTCCACTCTTCTCCATATTTGTATTAAATTTATACAAAACTAAAACTTCCGTTGTAGAATAAATGGAAGGAAAATTGATGGGTTTTTACCAATAAACTAAACTTTAAGATTTAAAAAATCTCTTGTTAAAGGATGATTTAAATCCCTCTGATCGGGAGATCAGAATTGAAAATTTAACGAATTACAAATTAAAATGGCAAAAAAAAGAAAATATATAAGTCAGAAAAACGAACATAAACTAAAGGAAATCGGAAAACTGATCCTTAGATTTATGAATGAAAATTCCACAAAAGTCTATAATTATAAGCAGATTTCAGACGGAATAGATTATAAGAATCCAAGACAGAGAGAACTTGTGATTCAGGCACTGCACAGATTGCAGGCTGCCGAAAGAATAAAAGAAGCCGAAAAAGGAAAATACGTTCTTAACCTTAATATTAAAGGAACATTAACCGGAATTATCGATTTTAATCAGTCCGGTAATGCTTATGTAAATGTGGAAGGTCTTGAAGATGATATTTTTATACACTCAAAGAATGTAAAAGATGCTTTGCAGGGCGATAAAGTATTAATTGTAACCTACACTTACAAAGGTAAAAAGCTGGAAGGCTCTGTTCTGGAAGTTCTGGAAAGAACGAGAACGGAATTCGTAGGAACTTTGCAGATCGTTCCTCATAAAGATTTTGGTTTTGTGGTTTGCGATAAAAAGACCATTAATACCGATATTTTTGTTCCTAAACCGAAATTTGCAGGTGCGGAAGACGGGAATAAAGTGATCGTAAAAATGACGGAATGGAGACCGGGAGATAAAAATCCGGAAGGAGAAATTATCCAGGTTTTAGGAGCTCCCGGTGAACATGAAACGGAGATCCACTCTATTCTTGCGGAATACGGACTGCCGTACGAATTCCCTGAAGAAGTGGAAAGAGATGCAGATAAAATAGACAGAAGCATCAATGAAGAAGAAGTTGCAAAAAGATGGGATATGCGTGGAATTACAACTTTCACCATCGACCCGAAAGATGCAAAAGATTTTGATGATGCGTTATCCATCAGAAAATTAGACAACGGAAACTGGGAAATCGGAGTTCATATTGCGGATGTTTCGCATTATGTGGTTCCGGGAACGATTCTGGATGATGAAGCTTACCAGAGAGCTACTTCAGTATATCTGGTAGATCGCGTTGTACCGATGCTTCCAGAAGTTTTAAGTAATGATGTATGTTCGCTGCGTCCGCACGAAGATAAATTTACTTTTTCAGCCGTTTTTGAGCTGAATGACAAAGCTGAGATCAAAAAACAGTGGTTCGGAAGAACGGTAGTTCATTCAGACAGACGATTTACGTACGAAGAAGCGCAGGAAAGAATTGAAGGAAAAGACGGCGATTTTAAAGAAGAAATCCTGGTTTTAGATCAATTGGCGAAAATCATGCGTCAGAAAAGAATCAAAGACGGAGCGATTACTTTCGACAGAAGCGAAGTACGGTTCAATCTGGATGAAAACAACGAGCCTGTTGGAGTTTACTTTAAAATAAGCAAAGATTCCAACCATTTAATTGAAGAATTTATGCTGTTGGCGAATAAAAAAGTATCGGAATTTGTTTCTCTGAACAAAAGAGGAGAAATTTCGCAGAATACTTTTATTTACAGAGTTCACGACGATCCGGATCCGGCAAAACTGGAATCTTTGAGAGATTTTGTGTCGACTTTCGGATATAAAATGGACTTGGCGAATACCAAAAAAGTAGCAGAATCTTTAAACAAATTATTGCACGATGTAAAAGGTAAAGGCGAAGAAAATATGATCGAAACTCTGGCGATGCGAAGCATGAGCAAGGCGGTTTATTCTACAGAACCTATCGGTCACTACGGATTGGGATTTGATTATTACAGCCACTTCACCTCTCCTATCCGTCGTTATCCGGATTTAATTGCGCACAGATTATTGCAGCATTATCTTGATGGCGGAAAATCTCCGAACAAGGCAGATCTTGAAGAAAAAGCAAAACACTGCAGTTATATGGAAAGATTGGCGGCAGATGCAGAAAGAGATTCTATAAAATTCATGCAGGTGAAATTTATGGAGAAACATTTGGGAGAAACTTTCAACGGGGTTATTTCAGGTGTTGCAGAATTCGGTTTCTGGGTAGAAATTCCTGAAAACGGTGCGGAAGGATTAATCAAATTAAGAGATTTAACCGACGATTCTTACTCTTATGATGCAAAAACCCACGCTGTGTATGGAAACAGGCACGGTAAAAAATACCAGTTGGGAGATCAGGTTCAGATCAAAGTGGTTAAAGCAAATCTGATTCAAAAACAATTGGATTTCAAGATTGTGGATTAATGACTAAAATTGATAAATATATCGTTTTTAGTATTCTTAATGCAGTTTTGGTATTTACTGTGATATTTAAAACGGTATTTAATTTTTATTGGTTTGTAGGAATTATTCTTCTTCTGGTTATTATAAGTAATATTTTGATCAATAAAAACATTATCAGAATAGGAGTTTTAGGTAAAAATTATTTCTTTGGAGTTACATTTCCAATGATCATAAATGCCTTTTTTCTGATTAATTATATAACCGGAATGAATCCTCAGAAAGAAACATAATATTTTACAGTAAATAACATCAAATCATTTTCATATTTGCTTTTTACAACATAAAAACTAACTTTGTATAAATAGATGAAATTATTTCATTGAAAACACCACTGAATGTTTGAACTTATATTATCTGCCATCGTTTTAGGATTCATGCTGAGTCTGGTTTTTATAGGACCTATTTTTTTCCTTTTAATTGAAACCAGCTTTTCGAGAGGTCCGAAACATGCTTTAGCACTGGATTTAGGCGTTATTTCTGCAGACCTTCTGTGCATTTTGGCAGCGTATTATGCGAGTGCAGATATTGTAACACTCATCGATAAACATCCCGGATTTTACAGAATTACCGCCATTCTGATCTTTGTGTATGGAATTGTGATGATGGTTACCAAAACCAAGATGCATATTCCCGGAGAAGAAAAATTCATCAATCAGAACTATTTTAAAACATTCGTCAACGGTTTTTTCTTTAATCTTCTGAATGTCGGAGTTATCCTTTTTTGGCTTGTCACCGTTATTTCGGTAAGAAATCAGTATCCGGATACCAGTAATTTCATTTTATACATCGGAATCGTCATCGGAACGTATCTCTTTATCGATCTGGTAAAAATATTCCTTGCAAAGCAGTTTCACGACAGACTTACCCAAAAATTAGCCAACAGAATCAGAAGAATTGTTGGCGGAATTCTCATCATATTCAGTTTCTTTATTTTCTTGCAGAGCTTTAAAAAATTCAATCAGTTTGATAAAAGACTGGAAGAAGCAGAGAAAACCGAAGTAAAATACAAAAAGACAAATGAATAAAACAATCTTTCCAAAATCTCTGAAAAAAGGCGATAAAATAGCCATTATTTCTCCTGCAGGAGCCGTAGAATCTTCCCAACTTGAAAAGGGAATCGAAATGATTAAAAGTAAAGGTTTCGAACCCGTTTTGGGAGAACATCTTTACACGAAATATGCAAACGGATACAATTACGCAGGAACGGAGCAGGAAAGATTAAAAGACATGAACTGGGCGCTCAATGACAGCGAAATTTCCGCAGTCTGGGCTTCAAGAGGCGGTTACGGTTGTCAGCATCTCATTCAGCATCTTAATCTTAAAAACTTTGCCAAGAATCCGAAATGGTACATTGGCTACTCAGACAATACGGTGATCCAGAGTTATCTGCTGAAAAAAGGCTTTGCATCCATTCACGGACAGACTGTAAAAACATCGAGCTTTGGCGTTACCGAAGAAAGCTACGATCTTATTTTTGATGTTTTAAAAGGAAAATCTCTTACATATACCCTCTCCTCTCATCAGTTCAATAAAAAAGGAAACGTTGAAGGACAGTTGGTCGGTGGAAATTTAGCCTTGATTTATGCGCTTTTAGGAACGAAATATTCCTTTGATTTTAAAGATAAAATTCTTTTCATTGAAGATATCGGCGAAAACTTTTATGCTCTCGACAGAATGATCATGAGTCTTGAATTAGCCGGAGTTTTTAATAAAATTTCAGGGTTGATTATCGGCGGAATGACCAATATGGGCGATGAAAAAGAAAATAAACAATACGAAGAAAGCTTTGATGAATTTGCCTACAAGTTAATTGCCGACAGAGTTTCAAAGTATGATTTCCCAACAGTTTTCGGTTTCCCGAATGGACACATCAAAGACAACAGACCGTTGATTATTGGTGGAAATGTGAGATTGGAGGTTAAGAATAAGGCTAAGATTGAGTTTTAAGATGAATCTATTATTTCTCCGAACTTTAGGAATGTATATTGTTTTCTTTAAATGTTTGATGAAAGGAGAAAAATTAAGTTTAAGAGAAATCTGGAATAAGAAGGAAGAATATCATCTGACTTTGTATGGAATAATTTTTTGGATAATTATACTGATTGTAAGTTTTTCAACAGTGATTTTTTGTATAAAAAATAATCTATCAATATAATGGCAGATCACAACGATTTTGGTAAAAAAGCAGAAGAATTGGCCGCTGAATATTTACAGAAAAACGGCTACAAAATTTTGGTAAGAAACTTTCGGTATCAGAAAGCAGAACTGGATTTGGTTGCCGAAAAAGATAGTTTAATTGTAGTCGTTGAAGTAAAGGCACGTTCTACCGATGTGTTTAATCTTCCACAGGAAGCCGTAAACAAACGAAAGATTAAGTTGATTGTTTCGGCTGCCAATTATTTCATGGAAGAATACAATAAAAATCAGGAAGTACGATTTGATATCATTTCCATTCTTCCTGACGAAAATAAAAATCTGATGATCGAACATATCATCGATGCTTTTGAAGCATTTGACGCGAACTAAATTAATTTAAGAATGAATTGAATGCATTAATGATTGTTATACTAATAAATGATTGTCCGTAATCTGACATAATTGAAAAACCTTTGAGTTCTTTGCTGAGTGAATAGTTTATGATGAGCTTGTAGAAGTAGCTTTGCGAAATTAAAAAAAGTGGTATATAAAAAGAATCTTGTCGATCCTTTGCGTTAAAAAGCTGTATGATTAATAACGGATAATCAAAAAAACATAATACAATCCAAAAATAAAAAGTAAAAATGAAAACAATATTAATCACCGGAGCAACATCCGGAATCGGAAAATCTACCGCCGAACTTCTGGCAAAACAGGGAAACAGAATAATTATCTGCGGAAGAAGGTCTGAAGTTCTTGAAGATTTTAAAAATGAACTTTCACAATATACCGAAATATTTAGTTTAAAATTCGATGTCAGAAATCTTGAAGAAGTGGAAACTGCAATCGGTTCTCTTCCTTCGCAATGGAAAAATATTGATGTTTTAATCAACAATGCCGGAAATGCTCATGGATTAGATCCTTTGTCTGCCGGAAAAACGGATGATTGGGATTCTATGATCGACGGAAATGTGAAAGGACTTCTGTACGTTTCTAAAATGATTATTCCCGGAATGAAAGAACGAAACTCAGGACATATCGTTAACATCAGTTCTGTTGCAGCGAGACAGACTTATGCAAACGGTGTGGTCTATTGTGCCACAAAAAAAGCAGTAGATGTTATTTCCGAAGGAATGCGTATCGAACTTACGGAATTTGGAATCAAAGTAACGAATATTCAGCCGGGAGCTGTAGAGACAGACTTTTCTATGGTAAGATTTAAAGGAGACAGCGAAAGAGCAGCAACGGTTTACGCCGGTTATGAACCTCTGAAAGCAGAAGATATTGCAGATTCCATTGCCTATTGCATCAATGCTCCGAAACATGTCTGTATTTCGGATATGACGATCTACCCTTCTGCTCAGGCGGAACCGAGAACCATCCACAGAAAGTCTTAATCTGAGTTTGAACGATGAAACTTTTACCCTTCTTACTGTGCTTCTCTTGTATTTTCGCATACTCACAAAAGTATTCAAAAGACGAAAAACAACTCCTTTCTCAGACGGTAAAACTGGATTCTCTGATACAGAATAACGATTCCGGAGTTTTAGATTTGTTCGAAAATGATGTTTCTTTCGGACACTCCAATGGATGGATTCAGAACTATTCGGATTTTAAAAGAGATTTCAGCTCGAAAAAAGTAATTTATGATAAGATTGAACAGATTGAAATTTCAGAGCTTAAAAAAGATAAAAATATCTGCTCACTGAGAAGAAAAATAAAAGTTTCAGGAACCTACAAAAGCCAGAAATTCGAAATGATTCTTGCATTGCTGGAAATCTGGAAAAAGGAGAAATCGGTCTGGAAACTCTGGATCAGGCAAAGTGTGGAAATAAAGCCATAAATTTGCAGGGAAACAATCGATTTGCATTTTGTTGTTGATTTTAAATTTAAAAAATGAAAATTCTATATCTCGAAACCTCGTCAAAAAACTGTTCCGTCGCGATCTCCGATAATGAAAAGCTGTTGTGTGTAACGGAAGAAGTTTCTGAAAACTACAAACAGTCTGAAAGTCTGCATACTTTTGTAGAATGGGCCTTGGAAGGAGCCGGAATTTCCATGAAGGAAATTGAAGCCGTTTGTCTGGGTAAAGGTCCCGGTTCGTATACCGGATTGAGAATTGGTGCAGCTTCTGCAAAAGGTTTCTGCTACGGACTGAAAATTCCATTGATTGCGGTAAATTCTATGGAAAGCATCATAGAGCCTTTTTTAGACCAGAACTACGATTTTATAGTACCAATGATCGATGCGAGACGAATGGAGGTTTATACGGCGGTTTATGACGGAAAAACAGGCAAAGAAATTTCTGCAACCGAGGCTAAAATTCTAGACGAAACTTCTTTTGAAGAATTTAAAGATAAAAAAATCCTTTTTGCAGGAGACGGTGCCAAGAAAGCAAAAGAGATTTTACAGCTTCCGAATGCTGTATTTGATGAAAATTCCTATCCTTCTGCAAAATATTTAGTAAAAAAAGCACTTGAAAAAATAGAGCAGAAAGAATTTGAGGATATTGCTTATTTTGAGCCTTTCTATCTCAAAGATTTTCATGGAGTAAAGAAAAAAAATAAAAGCGAAGAGTAGTTCTTCGCTTTTATTTTTATTGTGGTTTTGCCGGAACTGTATTTACAGGAGGCTGCTGATTGTTATTTTGTTTTTTAGACGGTTTACTTCCGCTGTTGTTCATCGGCTGGCTCTGCTGAGGATTATTCATCATATTATTTCCCTGCATTTGCGGCGAAGTGCCGATTCCGTTATTCTGCTGCGTCGGTTGTTGCGGAACATTGTTTACCATATCTCCCGGATTTTGAGGCACCGCATTTCCTTTATTATCGGTAGCCTGGAAGCTCAGGTCACTTTTCAGATAATTAAGCATTTCTTTGGCTTTTTCGCCTTCAGGCGTTTTACCGTAATTCAGGGCAATCTGTTCCAGTTGAAGAATCATCACCTCTTTCCCACTCGATTTTCCGGAATTGAAGGCGTTTAGCAAATATAATTTCGGAACCAGAGCATCCTTCGGATTTTGCTGGATCGCTTTTTCAATGAGATCTTTACTTTCCCCGAACTTCTCAGATTCATACAGTGCAAATGCCTGTTTGTACTGGTTTTCCACATCTGCGGAAGATTTTACGAAAGAACTGCTTTTAGGATTTCTTGCAAATTCTGCATACGATGTGTAAGGATAATCTTTTAAAAGGATTTGTTTTGCTCTTTCGGCAGCCTGTGGATTTTTTTCATAATTCATGGCGAAAATCTCATACAAAGCCTGTAACATCACTTTTTCTTCAGGTTTTACATCTACCAGATCATACAGAGTTTTTGTAGCTAAAGGCGTATTGGTAAAATAATTCTGATACATAACTCCCAAACCTAAAGAAGCGGTATCTCTGTCTTTTTTAAGCTGATCCAGTTTTGCAACATCCGTCGGAATCTGCTCTATGTAGAAAGCCGGTTCAAAACGTCTCGGGTTAGGCGCGGCAGTGGTTCCTAAAGCATCATTTTTAAGATCTTCGATTGTTGCCATTTTCTTGGAAAAACGCCAGTTGTCTACCAAAGCTCTGTCTCCCCAGGTTTGCTTAAAGGTCTGGGTTCCTTTGGAAACCGTCCCTGTATTGCTGAAATAGAAACCTTTGGTTGCTACCCCGAAATCTTCGAAAGAATTTGAGCTGTTGGCAAATATAGAGTTCGCATTATAGTCTCCGGTATCGAAACCTTTGGATCTTTCCGCGCGTTTTCTTTCCAGTTCTTCTCTTTCCTCTTTGGCTTTAATTTTAGCAATATATTTATTGAAGAAATCTGTTTTCTGATCCGGAGCCATTTTTGCCAGATTCAGAATACTGTCGTTCTTTTTGATCAGATAATAGTTTCTTGAAATCTTTTTGATGTACGTAGACTGATCTGCCAAAAGGACTTTAGAAGGTTCGTAAGTCATTACCGCCAAAGCAGAATCATAATATGCACCGGCTCCGATGTAATCATTTTTATCCAGATATCCTTTCCCGATTTCATAGTACGCAAGACCTCGAATTTGTCCGTCAGACACTTTTTCCTTCAGAGATTTTCTGAAAAATTCCTGAGCTTCATCCTTCTTTCCGGCTTTGTTTGCCATCAGTCCCAAAGCATAGTAAAATTCGTTTTTTCTGGATCCGTAAGTTCCTTTTTTACTGATGTCTTCAAGGTATTTTCTTGCTCCGCTGTAATCTCCGTTTCCGTTGAAAGTTTTGGCAATTTCGATCTGGGATTTTACCTCAAATTCAAAATCATTGGCGTATTTGTAAGCAGCCATAAAGCTTTCGCGAGCCTTTTCATTCTGGTTAAGACCCTCTAGAACCTGCCCTCTCAGATAAGCAATTCGGCTTTTCAGCTTTCTGTTGCTGTTCAGTTCAAAAGCATTATCCAGTTCTTTTATGGCTTCTTCTTTTTTTCCTGCGTCCAAAAGAGATTCTGCATAGTAAATACTCAGTAATTTCTCGTATTGCTTTGAAATTTTGTCTCCTTTCAGTTTGGCAAAAGTTTCATGAGCTTTATGATAATTTTTGATCTGATCATACGCTAAACCCTGATAAATTCTTGCCAGAGGAAGTCTTTTATCATCCTTCATGTGCGTAAAAACATAATTTAGCGCATCAAGTGCTTCCAAAGATTTTCCCCTGTAAATTCTCGCCTGTGCAAGAATCATGTACGCATCGAAAATCTGTTTGTTCTGCTCTTCCCCATGTCGGATCACAGAATATTTGTTGATCGCTTTTAAAGCCTTTGCTTCTGCAATTTCCAGTGTGGTGGCTCCTTTCTGTTCAGGCTGACCGGATTCTCCAGTAGCCATTCCCGTTGCACCCGACATCGGATTTCCGGGCATTCCTGAAGGCATTCCCGGAGGACGGCCGCCGCGGGAATCGGTATTTTGCTGAGGACGGTTGATCTCTCCCATTTTCATGGAGTTTTCTGCAAATGCAGCAGACTGTCCCAGATCACTTCCCAAAGGCTGATCTTCATACGTAAGAATCGGGATATAAGGCGCATAAAAATTGTCTTTATGCCCCTTATCGCGGGTCTCAAACTCATTATTTAAAGCATCTTTTGCATTAAATAACGTGTTGTAATATGTGGTAAATCCTTTCATAAACTTAGACCGCTGTTCAGGCTTTTTTACCTTTGTGGCGCATGAAGCAACGATACAGAGTATCAAAAGGAATAAAATATTCTTTTTCATTATTAAATATAACTCGCTAATCTACTTTTTATTATCAGTAGGATTGATGATTTTGTAAAAATAATAAAATTTTATGGGGAAACTCGTTATATTTCTTTCAAAATTTTGTAAACCAAATGAGTAGGAAGTCCCATGATCGTATAATAGCTTCCTGTTATTTTTTTGATTTTTGCCATTCCGAGCCATTCCTGAATACCGTAGCTTCCGGCTTTGTCGAAAGGTCTGTAATTTTTAATATAATATTTTGTTTCATCATCTGTAATTTCATCCAATTCCACATCGGCAACATCGATCTGTGTGATGGTTTTATCTGAGGTTTTTATGGTAATTCCGGTGTAAACCTGATGAGTCTTTCCGGAAAGAAGCTGAAGCATCTGTTTAGCTTCCTTTTCATCCGATGGTTTTCCCAGAAACTGATCATCAATGGCTACAACGGTATCTGCGGTTAACAATACTTCATCTTTTTCAAGACTTCGGAATGCATCTGCTTTTAATTCAGATAAATAAGCAGCAGACTCCTCTACTTTGATGTGTTCGGGAACAATTTCTTCACAATCAATCTTTACGACTTCAAATTCGAACCCTAAACTGGTTAAAAGCTCTTTTCTTCTCGGAGATTGTGAGGCTAGTAATAATTTCATTTACAGTAAATTAAGTAGATTGTGTATCATCGTCGTCGAACCAGTTTCCCTGAACTTTCATCACCTGTTCGATGACGTCTCTTACAGCTCCGCTTCCCCCTTTGATGGGCGAAATATAATCGGAAATGGCTTTTATTTCGGGAACTGCATTTTCCGGACACGCAGAAATGGCAGAACTTTTCATGATCTGAAGATCCGGAAGGTCATCCCCCATTGTTAAAATTTCATCGTACTTCAAATGATTTTTTCTTCTGAAATCCTCAAAATCTGCCATCTTATTGTGGGATTTTGCATAATAATCTTCAATACCCAGGTAATTGATTCTGTGTTTTACCATTTCATCATTTCCTCCGGTGATAACTCCGATTAAATAATTGTTTTTTAATGCTTTAACTACGGCGTATCCGTCCAGAACATTCATTACCCTGCACATATTTCCACCGGGCATCAGATACACGCTTCCGTCTGTAAAAACGCCATCTACGTCGAATACAAACGCTTTAATATTTTTTAATTTCTCTTTATAACTCATACATTTTCTGAATTGAGTGATTCATTGTCTTATAAATTTCCAGACTTTCTCCATGCAGTAATTGTTCGTGCAGCTCCAGTATTCTTTTGTCGTTCCTTACTGCGGGACCGGTCTGGGCAGATCGGGGCTCAATTTCGTAAATTTTCTGTACAGTTTCGTCAATCAATGGTAAAAAATAACCAAAAGGAATTTCCTGAGAATCTGAAATTTCTTTAGCCCTTGCAAACAGATGATTGACAAAATTGCAGGCAAAAACTGCGGTAAGATGAATGTATTTTCTTTTTTCATGGGTACTTTCCATCACGTTTTCTGAAATCTTCGAAGCAATTTCAAACAGAATTTTTTTATCCTGCTCGTTTTCTGTTTCAATAAAAAACGGAATTTTAGAATAATCCAGTTCCTTCGATTTCGAAAACGTCTGCAAAGGATAGAAACTTGCCTTCCGATAATCTCCTTTTAAGCTTTCTTTGGGTAGCGATCCGGAAGTATGAACAACAAGACAGTCTTTTTTGGGAATCATTTCTGAGACCTCTTCAACGGAGTTATCACTTACGGCAATGATGTATAAATCTGAATCGACTAAATTTTTAGTTGAATAAGATGTTCCCAATTCTTCAGACACTTTTTTCAATTCCTCTTCATTCCTTCCAAAAATCTGAGCCAAAGGAATCTTATTCTGAACGAATGCTTTTGCCAGATGATAGGCTACATTTCCTGAACCGATAATTACAATTTGCATAAAACAAATATAAACTTTCTGGTTTGATTTAAAAGTGAATATTTAATTTTCAAATCTAAATCTGGATAACGATTATTGTATAGTGAATTTTTTATTCAGAGCCATAAATTTCTTTATTTTAAAGTAATTCTAAGGATATAAGATTATCAATAAATAAGAACACAATGAAAACGTTTAAAATAATTCATATATTTAATAAAGATATTTGGACTAAAAATTGAAGGAGTAATTTAACTTTCAGTTATTTTTGTAATCCAAAACAATGAAAGCATCCTATGAAGATTAAAGACACGGAAATTATTTCGTTGATGCAAGATCCGCGAACTCAGGAAAAAGGAGTTCGTGCACTGATGGATGCTTATCAGAGTAGATTGTATTGGCACATAAGAAGAATTATTGTGGACGGAGATCTTGCGCAGGACACTTTGCAGGAGACTTTTATTAAAGCTTATCAGAATTTTCATCAGTTTAAAAATGACAGCCAGTTGTACACATGGCTGTACAGAATCGCCACCAATGAGGCGCTTCAGCAGATTAATAAACTGAAGAAAATGCAGAAGACCGATGAAGATCCCGAATATCATATGCAGAATCTTATTGCTGACAATACAGACGGAGATGCAGAAGAGATACAGATTTTGCTGCAGAACGCCATACAAAGCCTGCCGGAAAAGCAGAAACTGGTATTTATGATGCGGTATTATGATGATTTGCCTTACGAAGAGATATCTAAAATTGTAGATATGTCCGTAGGAACATTAAAAACAAATTATCATTATGCCAAACAGAAGATAGAAGAATACATCAAAGAGAATTACGAAAGATAATTTTTGAGAAAAAACAGCATGAAAGATTTTGATCTGGAAAAATTAGAACGCAAAAATATATACAAAGTCCCCGAAAATTTGTTTGAAAATATTCAGGGAAAGGTATTGAGCGGAATGAATGATTTTGATCTGGAGCAATTGGAACGTAAGAATATTTACACCGTTCCGGAAAATGTATTTGAAACAGTTCAGAATAATGTGGTAAAACATATTCTGCCTGTTAAAAAAGCACCGATTTTTAAACTTAACTGGGCTTATGCAGCGGCGGCATCGCTTGCCTTGATTTTTGGAGCGACTTTTGTTTTCAACAACGGAGATTCTGCAGATCAGGTACAGCAACAGGTTGCAGCAAACAATCAGGAGCCTAAAACGGAAAGCCAGATTGCTTATGAAACCTTAAAATCTGATTTAACTTCTGTTGAGAATAACAATCAAACAGGTAGCAGTCAGGACAACAATAAGTCTTTAGCGAAAGAAGAAAAACCGGCTAAGACGGCAGATGAAGCAAGACCAAAATCTTCACCATCTGTTTCGAAACAAAATGAGGCTCAGATGAACGAGTACCTGGATTCCTTCTCAAATTCCGAAATTTCGGAACTGGCAAGCAATTCTACACAGGACGTTTATTTGGACTTATATAATTAAAAGAAAATGAAAAAGATATTATTTACGCTTTTTATTATCTATAGTTTTGGTCTGAATGCCCAAAGGACAGATTATGACTGGAAGAAGATGGATCCTAAACAGAGAAAGGAGATCATCAATAATCTTTCTCCTGAGGAAAGAAAGAATCTTCTGATGAAGTTCAGGAATAATATGGTGATGGATAATCTGGATATTGATCCCAGTGATAAGGAAGAGTTTACCGATATTTATAATGAATATCTGGAAAGCCAAAAGCAGATAAAAAGTCAGTTTAATTCTGATTTTAATCCTGAAAACTTATCGGATGAAGAGGCAAAAGCCAAGCTTCAGCAGAGTTTTGAAGTAGGGCAGAAGCTGCTCGATAACAGGAAAAAGTATGCAGACAAAATGCAGAAAGTAATACCATGCCAAAAAGTTTTGAAGCTTTTCCAGTCTGAGGGAATGATGAGAGATAAAATGAACGAAAGAAAACCTCACGGAAATAATGGCAGTAATAGTGCTTCAAGACAAAACCCATAATAGTTTATTTTTTTAATGTTGGACGACCCTTGCAATTTATTTGTGAGGGTCGTTTAATTTTAAATTAAAACTATATTTTTGCGAAAATTTTTAACGATGAAGAAGATAATTCTGTTTTTGATGTTTTCATGTATTTTAACAGCGCAGAAAACTGAATATATAAAGCTCAACCAAAGTATTAAAGATAAATTCTCACGGGTAAAGTCTTTAACCCTGATTGATAACAGAACTGAAAAAGATTTAGGAACTGTAACCTACAAAAAAGAAAATGTTCAGTTGAAGTTTGAAAATGAGGATCTTAAAAAATATGTAGAAGACTGGTTTACAAACGATAATAAGACCAAAGGAAATAATAACGATATTGTTTTGTTGTTGGAAGAAATCAGGATTGATGATTTTAAAAACACAGGCTTGGCAAAAGCAAAGGTTAAAATCAGCAGTTTTATCAACAGGAACGGCAAATATTATTTCATTAACCGGTACAACAGTACGGTAGGTTTCAATTCAAAATTAACGCCCAACATCCCAAGAGTAATATCTGTAGCCATAGAAACTATTTTTTCCACTTTAATTAAAGATTCTTACTCGCATATCGCTTTGAGTACTCCAATTGCTGAGTCTGATCTTCATAATTATGAGAAAATCGTAGGCAAAAATATCAAATATCTTACAGTCCCTGAACTTACAAACGGAGTGTATAAAGATTTCAGATCTTTTTCTCTTCAAAAGCCGGAAGAAGGATATTATGTAGATAAAAATAAAAAAGGAAAAGTTATCGGGATTAAAAACAGGGAAGATCTTCTTTTATCCGCAGAGTATGTTTTTGGATATGTGGAAGACGGAAAAGCATACCGACTTACGCCTGTTGGCTTCTTAGAAATGCAGAAAGACGATAAAGGATATTATGTAGTTTCTTCAAGACTTGAGCTGTTTCCGCCTCAGAATGTTAATAACGGCGCCATGATTGGTGTAATGATGGGCGGAATTGTCGGCGGACTGATCGGTGCAGCACTCGATTCCGGAAAAACAGCAAGAGATAAACCTGAAAATTTGTCTAATATTTACATCGATCCACTTACGGGAGAATATATTTTTACGAAGTAATTTTAATTTAAAATTTTAATGATGAAGAAGTTTTTGCAGGTTATCATGACTTGTCTGTTGATTGTTTCTTTTGCACAGAATAAAGAAATCATAAAACTAAAAGGCAGTATTCCCAATAATGGAGAAGGAGATTACAACACATTAATTGTTATTGATAACAGAAAAGATAAAACCATCGGAGTTCTGCCTTTTGGAGATGGCAAAGAAATGAAAGAAGTTTCGTTTCAGAACAGTCCGGAAGACGATCTTTCCGAATGGTACCGCAGAAGCAATCTGAAAGGAGGGAAGCAGGATCTTGTGTTAGTTCTTAATGATCTTAAATTATCTGTAAAAGAAACGTACGAAAGGAAAAACATCGGAACCATGAAATTTTCCCTTCAAAGCTTTGTGAAAGAAGAGGGGAAGTATCATTTTCTGTATAAAAAAGACACCACATTTATGTTCAGTCACAGAGATGTTGCCGATGCGATGGTGAGAAATATGCATCATCTATTTTCTTTGTATCTTGAAAAAACATACAAATCCAAACCTTCAAAATATGACCTTACACGGGATGATATTTCCAATTATCAAAACTATGTAAATAATTATCCTGCCTTTAAAAATGAAACCCTGAAAGAAGGAATCTATCTGGATTACAATTCGTTTTTCAGACAGACTCCGGAAGAAGGCTACACATTGGAGCGATGGGAAAATGGAACATTAGATAGGGCTGTAAAAACCGAAAACGGAAAGAAAATGAAAATTCCTTCCCGTAAAATGTTTATCTATGTAGAAAACGGAAAAGCGTTTAAAAATACCTATTCAGGATTTCAGGAACTGTTAAAAAATGAAAAAGGATTTTACATCGTCGCAAAACCTTCAAGTTTATTTCCGCCTCAATATGATATTAAATTAGGGATCATGTTTGGATTGGTCGGCGGAATTGCAGATGCACTACTTTTTAATCCGAATAAGCTGAGTCATAATCCTCAGGAAATTTACATCGATCCGATGACAGGCGAGTACGATTTTAATGATATTTTTGATGAATTACCATAAAAAAGAGAGACAGCGCGTCTATCTTTTAAACTTTCTGCGAATTAAAAAGATTCTTTACTCAGCAAAAAAAATATTCAGCACTTTATGGCTTGTAAATTGATACTACAAAATTTACCGAATTTCAGATGGTAAATGAACAAGTCGATCGTAATTTTAGCTCTTATTTTTAATTGTTTCTTCTTTTTCCATGCACAGGAAAAAAAGGATTCGATCTATTATAAAATTGAAAAATTTTCAGATAAGAGAAAATTTACCAAATTCCTTCACCGTTTTATATTTCGTAGAGAAGCAGATTCCGTTTCTGTAAAAACAACCACCGAAAAAGTTGTGCAGGAAACGCACGACGGAAAATACATCAGAAATATTAAAATCGAAACCATAGATCCTTTCGGATACGGTTCTAAAGATAAGAAAGAGAAATCCAGATGGTACGACTGGTTTACCAATCATCTTCACTCCAATACAAGAATTTCAACAGTTAACAATTATTTACTTTTCCAAAAAGGAGAAGAATACAATGCCCAGAAAATCTATGAGTCTGAACGTTTGCTGAGAACAATGCCTTTTATCAACAGAGTGAACATCAGTATTTCCGACAGTACTTCCTCCAAAGATTCTATAGATGTTATCGTAAAAGTGCTGGATTCATGGAGTCTGAAACCCAGAGCAAGCTATTCCGGAAATAAAATCGGGTTAGGCGTTACCGAAGAAAATTTTCTCGGTCTGGGGCATGACTTAAGTTTTCTGTACCGGAACGATTCCAAAGAAAAACAGAATTATTTACTCGGAAGTTACACCGCATACAATTTATGGGGTTCGTACATCAATGCACAGATTTTGGGAGAAAGGGATTTTGTCAGAAACGAAAGAATCAGCCTTAGTGCAACGCGCGATTTTTTCTCTCCTTTAACGAAATGGGCGGGAGGATTTAATTTTGAATATTTTATGCGTAGGGTTTTGCTGCCGATTGAATCCGAAACCGTTTTTCCTGAAGCTCAGATTAAAGTGTACAGTCAGGATTTATGGGGAGGTTACCAGATTCCCATTGCCTCAAAAACTTCAGAAAAAGTTTCCAGCAATATTGCTTTAATCGGAAGATTCCAGAATTATCAGTACAAAGACAATCCTGCAATAGACAAATATGATTATTTTACCTCTTACAGCAGTTTTCTGGCGTCTGTAGGATTTATACAGCGAAAATTCTCTGTTCAGAAGAATATTTTTCAGTACGATCTTCCGGAAGATATTGCCTACGGAACTTCGGCGAGCCTTACTGCGGGAGGTTTATCAAGAAGCAATAAAATAATTCCTTATGCAGGAATTTCAGCCGCGTATGGAGATTTTACCGACATCGGATATTTCAGTGTGAGAGCGCAATTCGGAAGATTCTTCAACGAAGACAGACAAAACCGCGAATCTTTCCGGTTAGACGGAACCTATTTCACCAATCTTATGGATTGGAAATTTGCCAGTGCAAGACACTTTTTTTCTCCCACGTTCGCCTTGGGAAATCCGCAGCAAAATTATTCTTACAGAGACCGCATCAATCTATCCGCAGGCGATGAGTTTCCGGTGTACAGCGCAGATTATATCGGGACAAAAAAACTCGTTCTGCGATATCAGCTTCAGCTTTTCGTTAATAAAACCTGGAAAAACTTTCATTTCAGTCCTTATTTAACTGCTGCAGCAGGCTGGTTGGCAATGCCCGATGAAAAATTATTAAAAACAAACGTCAATACAAAAATAGGAATCGGTGTTCTCATTAATAATCCTTTTCTGGTCTTCAACCGGATTCAGATTTCCTTCACCTATTATCCAAAAGTTCCTTTTGACAATAATTCATTGTTCGATTTCAACAGCAACCGGAACAATCTTTTGCCAATGAACGGCTTTACCACAGACATTCCGCATTTCGTGAATTTTGGAAATTAAAAAGGCTTAAAATTAAATTTTTGTTCTTCAAAATTAACACTAAGGAATTATCCTGCATTTTGTTATCTTTGCAAATTACAAGATTCTTAAATGAAAAACATACGAAATTTTTGCATAATCGCCCACATCGACCACGGTAAAAGTACTTTGGCGGATCGTCTTTTGGAATATACCAATACGGTGACTCAGAGAGAATTGCAGTCTCAGACACTGGATGATATGGATTTGGAGAAAGAACGTGGAATTACCATAAAATCCCACGCCATCCAGATGGATTATGAATACAAAGGAGAAAAATATATTTTAAACCTTATTGATACACCGGGACACGTAGATTTTTCTTACGAAGTTTCCCGTTCCATTGCTGCCTGCGAAGGAGCACTTCTGATTGTGGATGCTGCTCAAAGTATTCAGGCACAGACTATCAGTAATTTATATTTAGCACTGGAAAACGATTTAACCATCATTCCTATTCTGAATAAAATTGACCTTCCTTCCGCAAATCCTGAAGAAGTAACTGATGAAATCATGAATCTTATCGGTTGTGAATACGAAGATGTTTTAAGAGTTTCGGGGAAAACAGGAGAAGGGGTTCATCATCTGCTTGAGCAGATTGTGGAAAGAATTCCGGCTCCGGTAGGAGATCCGGATGCGCCGCTTCAGGCTTTGATCTTTGATTCGGTTTACAACCCGTTCAGAGGAATTGAGGCTTACTTTAAAGTGGTAAACGGAAGTATTTCTAAAAACGAAAAAATTAAATTCTTCGCAACCGGGAAAGAATACGGAGCTGATGAGGTAGGAACACTGAAATTAAAGCAGGTTCCGAAGAAATCGGTAGAATGTGGAGATGTAGGATATCTGGTTTCCGGGATTAAAGATGCTAGAGAAGTAAAAGTAGGGGATACAATCACTTCTTTTGAAAAACCTGCAGCAGGACCGATTGAAGGTTTCGAGGAAGTGAAACCAATGGTTTTTGCCGGAATTTATCCGATTGACTCTGAGGATTTTGAAGAATTAAGATTCTCTCTTGAAAAATTAAGACTGAATGATGCTTCTCTGGTTTTCGAACCTGAAAGTTCTGCGGCGCTTGGTTTCGGTTTCCGTTGCGGATTCTTAGGAATGCTTCACATGGAAATCGTTCAGGAAAGACTCGATAGAGAGTTCAACATGAATGTTATCACTACGGTTCCCAACGTATCTTACTTCGGATACACCAAAAAAGAGCCTGAAGTTCCGATTATGATTAATAACCCGTCGGAAATGATGGATCCTACCACGATGGATAGAGTAGAAGAACCTTATATTAAAGCTTCTATCATTACAAAATCTGATTTTGTAGGTTCTGTAATGACACTTTGTATCGAAAAAAGAGGAGAAATCGTTAACCAGAGTTACCTGACATCAGACAGAGTAGAATTAATTTTCAATATGCCTTTGGCTGAGGTGGTTTTCGACTTCTACGACAGGCTAAAATCCATTTCTAAAGGGTATGCTTCATTCGATTATCATCCGATCGGTTTCAGAGCTTCCAAGCTTGTAAAAATGGATATCCTAATCAACGGAGATATGGTAGATGCTTTATCTTCATTGATTCACGATTCGAACGCCTACCACATCGGTAAGAAAATGTGTGAAAAGCTTCGTGAGCTGATCCCAAGACAGCAGTTTGATATTGCCGTTCAGGCGGCTTTAGGAACGAAAGTTATTGCAAGAGAAACCATTAAAGCGTTAAGAAAAGACGTTACCGCAAAATGTTACGGAGGAGATATTTCCAGAAAGCGTAAACTTTTGGAAAAGCAGAAAGAAGGTAAAAAGAAAATGAAGCAGATTGGTAGGGTAGAAGTACCGCAATCGGCGTTTATGGCTGTTCTGAAGCTGAATGATTAGTGAAAGAGCCAAGTAAAAAGGCAAAAGATAAAAGTAGAGTCCGTCTCACAACTAGTGAAAACGGACTTTTTTTATGTTTTTTCTCGACCTCCTGATGGAGAATGGTTTTCGTACAGTGGAATCTAAACCCACATCATAGAGTTGTGAGACTAACTCTTTTTTATTGAGATTAATGTTTTTATTTTTTCGTGAACTTGATTTCCATTGTTTTAAATTCTTTTCCTGTTTTAGAATCCGGTCCGTACATTTCCATTTTTTGGGTATTATCATCTACGAAAGTGAAAACTTCTCTTACCTCACAGTCTTTTCCGGGTCTTGATGGATCTGTCATTTTTCCTTTAAATTCAATAGATTTTGTTGACGGATTCCAATCGCCTTCCATATTCATAATTCCTGTTCCCATATTGTCGATCCACGTACTTACAAATTTCTTTTTAGAATTGTCATAAGCCAAAATGCTCATTCCTTCAAATGGCATTCCCATGAAATTTCCTTTGTGATTGCTTACCTGATAACGACCATCGAAAACCATTTTGTTGGTAACTTCAGATTGGCTTATCATTGGTTTTCCGCCGTTTTCCATCCACATGGTATTTTCTCCAGACCAATTTCCGTCAGATTTTGCTAACATTTTGTGCATTTCTCCCGGAGTTGCATATTCTATCCAGGCTTTTGTTGCGGTTGCAGAATCTACGGGTTTCCATTCTTCATTTGTTAAAGAATCTGTTTTATCTGAGTCTGTTTTTGCCACAGTTTTGCCTTTATCACAAGAGAAAAGTAGAAAAAAGGTACAAGCTGTAAAAAATAAATTTTTCATAATTGTTTAGTTTTAAGTTGATTATAAATTTAAATAAAAATTGTCTACAAAGAATAATTATTTTTATGTTGATATTCATGATTCTAAATTGTAACTTTGTGTATTCATAACGCAAATTAAAAAATGGAGTCTCCAAAAAAATTACAGGATATAAAAGTGGCTGTAGATGCAGTAATTTTCGGATATTTTGATAAAAAAGATCTTCAGATCCTTCTCATTAAAAGAAACATTGAACCCTTTAAAGGAGGTTGGGCGCTTCCCGGAGGTCTGGTTTTGGATGATGAAAACCTTGATGATGCCATAAAACGCGAACTCCACGAAGAAGCGGGAATAAAGCCCGATTTTTTGGAGCAGCTTTACACTTTTGGAAATGTAGGTCGCGATCCCCGAAACCGCGTTGTTTCCATCGCTTATTTAGGACTTGTCAATCCATCCTATCATGAATTGTTCGCCGATTCTGATGCCGAAGATGCACAATGGTTCAGCGTCAATCAGCTTCCGAAACTGGCTTTTGATCATCAATCCATTATTGGTATTGCCTTAAAAAGACTTCGCACGAAAATCCAGTATCAGCCGATCGGATTTAATCTTTTGAATGACGAATTTGCCTTTTCAGATCTTGAAAACCTATACAAAACCATTATCGGTAAAGAAATAGACCGCCGTAATTTCCGCAAAAAGATCATGAGCTACGGATTGCTTAATGAAACCAATAATCTTAAAAAAGAGGGCAGCGGAAGACCCGGAAAACTCTTCACTTTCAATCAGGAAAAATACAAGGAACTGGAAGAGCAGGGATTTTATTTCGAAATCAAATAGTGTTTTTAAACACAAATAGCACAAATATTTACACAAATTTTCACGAATGATTCTTTTGCGTTCGCTGTCATTCAGAATGAAGCGAAGCGGAATGAAGAATCTTTACATTTAGACCAAACATAATAATAGATTCTGTGAACTTCGTTCGCATCCCTTCAGGCTGTGTCAGAATGATATAATTTGTGTAAATTTTACCCTCTATATTAATTGATTAAAAATTTGCGCCATTTGCGAAAACATTTGTGCCATTTGTGTTTAAAAAAATAATTTCAAACCGACTTTAGCCAAAATCTAAAGCATAAATAAAATTTGAGCCATTTGTGAAAAACATTTGCGCCATTCGTGTTTAAATAAAATAATTTTTCAATTCAGAAATCTCAATTGGCTTTAGTCTAAACATAAAAACCAATAAATACTTGTGTCCTTTGTGAAAAACATTGTGCCCCTTGTGTTTAAATAAAAAAATTTCAAACCAGCTTTAGCCAAAATCTAAAGCATAAATAAAATTTGCGCCATTTGTGAAAAACATTTGTGCCACTTGTGTTTAAATAAAAATAAATTTTTAGCACTGAAAATCAATCAATTAAAACATTTAGCGTAAAAATAACACAAATAAATTTGGAAGATAAAATCATATTCCTTTAAATTTGTGTAAAAATAACGCAATAATGAAATATACATTAAATAATACCATCGAAAGATTTCATCAAAAAGAAAATCCGGAATTTCTTTTCTTTTGGGGACATACCGTGAAAGATGAAATTACAAAAGCATGCTTCAGTCAGTGGTTTCCTTTTGAGTTTCAAGAAAACGGAATCATGTACAAAACAGCAGAACATTATATGATGGCCGGAAAAGCGAGATTATTTAATGATCATGAAATTTTAGAGCAGATTTTAAAAGCAGAAACTCCGAATCAGGCGAAAAGTTTAGGCAGAAAAGTCAGAAATTTTGATCCGGAAACCTGGAACGAGCATAAATATGAAATCGTGAAACAGGGAAATTTTCTGAAATTTTCACAAAACGAAAAATTTAAAGAATTTCTGCTTTCAACAGACGATACAATTTTAGTAGAGGCAAGTCCGTACGATAAAATCTGGGGAATCGGAATGCTGGAAACCAATGCAAAAGCAAAAGATCCTTCAAAATGGAATGGTGAAAATTTATTAGGATTTGCTTTAATGGAAGTAAGAGACGAATTAAGAGGGTAAAAACACAATAGCCGTAAACCAATTAGAAATCATGAAAAAAACAGAGCTCCATCTTCAGATATTTTTAATAGAAAATTTCCTTTCGGATCAAGAATGCGATCATTATATTGAAATGACGAAGGATAAAGTCTTTGAGGAAGCGAAAATCAATATGAGAGGTCGACAGGTTATGAGCAAAGGAATCCGAAACAACGACAGATTGATGATTTTTGATAATAATTTAGCCGAAAATCTTTATGAAAGAGCGGTTGAATTTCTTCCTCAGATTCATGACAATTATGAAGTTTCGGGATTTAATGAAATGTTCAGGATTTATAAATATTCTCCGGGACAGCAGTTTAAAATGCATCACGATGGAAGCTACATCAGAAATGAAAATGAGAAAAGTTTCTATACCTTTTTAATCTATCTGAATGACGATTTCGAAGGCGGAGAAACTGAATTTGAACACTTGTTCACTGTAGCTCCGAAGAAAGGCTCTGCGTTGGTTTTCTATCATCCTTTGAGACATGAAGGAAAAACACTCATCAGCGGACAGAAATATGTTTTAAGAACAGATGTAATGTATTTAAAGACTTAAAAATGAAAAAGATATATGTTTCAGGAAACGGAAATGTATCCTGGGAAAAGTTTCAGCAGTTTTATATTGAATCGTTAAAGAAATTCAATCTTGATGAGTGTGAGTTTATTATCGGAGATTTTTCAGGGACCGACACATTAATGATGGAATTTTTAAAAGATAAAACAGAGAAGGTAACCATTCTTCATGTCGGAAAAAGACCGAGATATTTTGCCAATTCTTTTAAAACAAAAGCTGAAAAATGGAAAGTGATAGGCGGTTTTACTTCAAATTATGAAAGAGATACCTTTGGAATTGATCTATGCACTCATTTTCTGGCGGTTGATTTCAATACCGATGAAAAAAGAAAAAGCGGAACATTAAAAAATATCGAAAAGTGTTTTGCTTTAAATAAAATAAAAGTGTAAAAAATTTTACCTATAATTTGCGTAAAAAATACACGAAAATTAACAGATTGTTTCACTAAAAATCATAAAGCTATGTTTGGATTTACACACATCAAATTTGATTCTATGACGTACGTTCTTCATTTTAAAAATGGAAAGATCGCCAGAGAAGGAAGAGGTTTATCGTTCTTTTATTTCGCTCCCAATTCGTCTATTGTGGCTATTCCTTTGGGAAGCAACGATCTGCCTTTTATCTTTAATGAAAACACGAACGATTATCAGACCGTGAAAATTCAGGGACAGATCAGCTATAAAGTGACCGATCCGAAAGCACTTTCCAACACGCTGGATTTTACCGTGGACGGAGAAGGAGTTTACAAAAAGAATGACATTGAAAAGCTGAACCAGAGAATCATCAATCTCGCACAGACAGCGACTTCATCATTCATTCATCAGCTCAATTTAAAAGATGCTATCCGTTCTGCCAAACAGATTGAAGATCATATTCTGAAAGGATTAATAGATTCCGAATCTATTAAAAGCATGGGAATTGAAATCTTGGGAGCCAATATTTTAGCCGTTCAGACCACTCCTGAAATGGCAAGAGCCCTGGAAACGGAAACCAGAGAAAAACTGCAGCAGCAAGCCGATGAAGCGATTTATGAAAGAAGAAATTTTGCAGTGGAACAGGAAAGAAAGATCAAAGAATCTGAGCTGAATACAGAAATTGCTGTTGAAGAAAAGCAAAAGCAGATTGAAGAAAAAAGAATGAAAACCGAAGTTCAGCAGGAAGAAAACAACAGAATCCTTCGTGAAATGAAAATTGCCGCCGATATTTCTGTAGAAAACCAGAGAAAAAAACTGATCGAGCAAAAAACGGAAAACGACAGAAAAGAAGCAGAAACACAAGGTTATATTCTGGAAACTTCCTTAAAGCCATACAAAGAAATCGACTGGAAAGTCCTCACTGCTTTGAGCGGAAGACAGGATGCGAGAAATAACATCGCTTTAGCGTTCAGAGAATTGGCAGAAAACGCCGGAAAAATCGGAAACTTAAACATCAGTCCCGATTTGCTGGATAGTATTTTGAAAAAGTAAGAGGCTGGAAGAAGGAAGTTGGAAGCATTTAACGGTCTCAAAAAAAGGATAAAATAGGTTATCGTCTTTGCTGAGCAGAGCGCCTTTGCGAACCTTAAAAACAGTTAGTAGTAAAATAAAAACTTTGCGGACTTTGTGTTAAAATAAAAACTTCTGAATAATTAAAAAATGAAAGTAGAATACGCCATCATCATCAAAAATAAAACCCGTCTTGAGTCTCTGGTCGAAAGATTCAACACGCAGGCTCAGGCGAAGTTTTATATTGAAAGTTCCGGAGGAAATTTTCAGGAATATGTGGATGAACACGAAAAATTCGGTCAGTCATTCTTGGAAGTTCAGACCCAGCTTTCCAAAATCATTAAAAATAAAGTGATTGAAAGAGAGTTTGTTCCCTCCTACATTTTCTCCGAAAATAACCTGATTGTGGTGGTAGGACAGGACGGTTTGGTAGCCAATGTTGCCAAATATTCCAAACATATTCCGATCATTGCGGTGAATCCCGATCCCGAAAGATATGACGGCGTTTTGCTTCCCTTCACCGCAAAAAACTTTTTAAAAGGCGTGCAAGCTGTGATGAACGGAAATTTTAGTTCAAAAAAAATGAAGTTTGCCGAAGCAGTGCTGAATGACGGACAAAAATTACGGGCGGTAAATGATTTATTTGTAGGAATTTCCTCACATTCTTCCGCACGATATAAAATCATGCTGAACGGAAAAGAAGAAACCCATTCTTCCAGCGGAATAATAGTTTCCACAAAAACAGGAAGTACAGGTTGGCTAAGTTCCATTTTCAATATGGCGTTCGGAATTTTAGGCGAAACAGCTTTAAAATATCCGCAGCTGAATGAAGAAGATTTGTATTTTGCGGTAAGAGAACCTTTTAAAAGTATCCGAACGCAAACCGATATCTGCAGCGGAAAATTAAGAAAAGGAAACAAATTAATCATCGAATCACTAATGCCGAATAATGGTTTTATATTTAGCGACGGAATTGAGCAGGATTTTCTACAGTTCAACAGCGGAGCAACAGCAGAAATAAGGCTTTCTGATGATGAAGCAGTTTTAGTTTTAAATTAAAAACAAACCATGAAAACAATAAAATATTTAAAAGGCGATGTAACAAATCCTCAAGTTTAATAAAATAGATCATTATTCAAAATTATAAATATAGCAGAACTCTGAGATCTTAGCTGAGTAGAACGCCTTTGCGAACTTAAAAGCATTTAGTAGTAAAAAAAAACTTAGCGGGCTTTGCGTTAAAAAATAAAAACAAACCATGAAAACAATAAAATATTTAAAAGGCGACGCAACAAATCCTCAAGTTGAAGGAAACAAGATCATCGCACACATTTGCAACGACATCGGAGGTTGGGGAAAAGGTTTTTTCTTAGCCATTTCAAATCGTTGGAAGAAGCCGGAAAACGAATATAGAAAATGGTTTCATGAGGCTGAAAATTTTAATCTCGGAGAAATCCAGACTATTCAGGTTGAAGAAGATATTTGGGTTTGCAACATGATTGGTCAGCATAAAATTAAAACCAATTCAAAAGGAATTTCCCCGATTCGTTATGAAGCCGTTGAAAAATGCCTTGAAAAACTTTCTGATGAAGCAAAGAAAATAAATGCAGGAATTCATATGCCGAGAATCGGTTGCGGTTTGGCAGGCGGAAAATGGGAAGAAATCGAGCCGATTATTGAAAGAACACTCTTGAAAAACAATGTCGAGGTATTCGTTTATGATTTCGAATAATTGGAAAATCTTTGTGATCTTAGCTGAGTAGAACGCCTTTGCGAACTTAAAAACATTTATTAGTAAAATAAAAACTCTGCGGACTTTGCGTTAAAAAAGAAAAAATAAACCATGAAAACAATAAAATATTTAAAAGGCGACGCAACAAATCCACAGTCAGAAGGAAACAGATCATTATCAAAAATTATAAATTTAATAGAACTCTCGGATCTTAGCTGAGTAGAACGCCTTTGCGATTTTAAAAACATTTAGTAGTAACAAAAAACTCTGCGGACTTTGCGTTAAAAAATAAAAATAACATGAAAACAACAACTTTATACAGACCCGTCGGAGAAAAAGAAATGCTCTTAATCATCGAAAGCAATTATAAAAAATTCCCTCCAAGATTAAACTGGCAACCCATTTTCTACCCCGTTCTGAATGAAGAATACGCTTCCGAAATCGCAGGAAAATGGAATACCAGAGACGAAGCCGGAAATTATCTCGGTTTTGTTACGAAGTTTGAAGTTTCTGAGGAAATAGTCAGCAAATATCCCTCACAAAACGTAGGAGCCAGAAATCACAACGAACTCTGGATTCCTTCCGAAGAACTGGAAGAATTTAATCAGGCAATTGTCGGCAATATTGAAGTGACAAAAGTTTTCATGGGAAAAGACTTCAAAAAAGCAGCAAATGAAGAGTTGGAAAATCTATTGGCAAACATTAAAAAACTAACAATGATAAATAAAGGAATGGCGAAAGATACACTGGAAATCTTAGCTAAAAAATATTATATCAACGAAAACAACGAAAAAATCAGCATAGAAAATGAAATGCAGAACTGTATTGAAGAAACCGTTTTGTATTCCTCGGAAGAACTGTCGGAAATGACAAAAAACGAACTTCCGGAAACCCAATTTGAGACTCAGTTTGAAGTCTGGAGATGCAGTTCCCTGAAAGCCATTTTACAGTTAGCCGAAGAAGAAGATCAGGAGAAGCTCATGTGCCTGAATTTTGCATCAGCGAAAAATCCCGGTGGTGGGTTCATTAACGGAGCCGAAGCTCAGGAAGAAAGTCTGGCGAGAACTTCAGGACTTCATGACAGTTTGCTTCAGGGTTGGGAATATTACGAAACCCACCGTGCAATGGAATCCTGTTTTTACACGGATATGATGATTTACAGCCCGAAAGTTCCCGTTTTCAGGAAAGACAAAGGAGAATTGCTGGATCAGCCTGTTTTGTGCAATTTCATCACCTCTCCCGCAGTGAACGCAGGCGTTGTAAAACGTCAGGAACCGGAAAGAGCGGATGAAATCTTCGGAGCAATGGATGTAAGAACAGATAAAATGCTTGCTTTAGCTTTAAACAAAGGAAATGAAACCTTAATTTTAGGAGCTTGGGGATGCGGAGTTTTCAAAAATGATCCGAAAGAAATTGCCGAATTATTCAAAAAGCATCTTCTTGGGAAGTATAAAAATAAATTTAAAAGAGTGGTCTTTGCCATTCTCTCGAAAAAAGAGGAAATGATAAAGCCGTTTGAAGAAATATCATGAAAATCAATTTAAAAAAATATAAAGAACAGCTACAGGATTGGCCGGAAAAAGGCTATCATATCATGGCTCAGTATGATGAAGATAAAATTATTGTCTACCAGTCGTATCGGAAAGAAATAGGCAATTTTGCCGTTAAAAATCAATATTTTGGCGGCGGATTCAGTTTAGAAAGAATGACTTGGATCAAACCGAATTTTCTTTGGATGATGTTCCGAAACGGTTGGGGAACAAAAGAAGGTCAGGAATCTGTTCTTGCCATTCATTTGAAGATGGATGCTTTTAAAAATTATCTGAAAAACGCAGTCTATTCTTCATACAATGAAAAATTAGAAATTTCAAGAGAAGAATGGCAGAATCAGGTGAAAGAATCTTCTGTGAGACTGCAGTGGGATCCGGATCACGATCCTTTCGGAAACAAACTGGAAAGGAGAGCCATTCAGATTGGTTTGAGAAATGATTTCATCAAAACCTTTGCAAAAGAAGACCTCCTTTTCATTGAAGATATTTCAGATTTTGTTAAAGAACAGCATCAGTTTGTTTTGAATGACGATTTAGACAATTTAGTTCTTCCTGAAGAAAAACCGTTGTTGTTTGATGATGAGGATTTAAATAAGAAATTAAGGTTAAAATAATGAAAGATAAAATCTTACTCGCTTCAAAATCACTTACGGGGATTTCCATTGGTGATGCTTTTGGGGAAAGTTTCTTTGGTGAAGAAAGTATGATCAGAATGCACATCCATCAAAGAATCATTCCTGAAAGCACTCTGGATTTTACGGATGATATCATTATGGCAATTGCTGTTTTCAAATCATTAGAAAAATTCGGACAAATCAATCAGGATTTTCTGGCGGAAGAGTTTACCCAAAATTATTATCTTGATATTAATCGAGGTTACGGACCTTCAATGCATCAATATTTCAGAGCAGTAAAGGATGGTGAAAAATGGAAAGAAGTTTCCTATTCAAAATTTGGAGGACAGGGTTCTATGGGAAACGGAGGAGCAATGAGAGCCTCTGTAATCGGAGCTTATTTTTATGATGATCTGGATCAGCTTAAAACAAATGCAGAACTGTCCTGTGAAGTTACCCACGCCAACAAAGAAGCAATAGAAGGCACAAAAGCCATTGCATTGGCCGCAGCTTTTGTCATTCAGGAAAAATTAGGATTGATACAGTTGAATCAGCAGGAATTTATTCAGAAAATTCAGTCTGAATTGAAGGATTCTGATATGAAAAGTAAACTGAACAAAGTCTTATATTTAGACGGAAATCCAAGCATTGAGTTATTAGTCAAAACATTAGGAAACGGAATAAAAATGACCGCTCAGGACACTGTGCCGATTGTACTCTGGATGCTTTCGAGATACCGAAACAATTTTGAAGAATGCCTTTGGAATACCGTTTCAGTTTTAGGCGACAGAGATACAACCTGCGCAATGGCAGGAGGAATAAGTATTTTAAGCTGCGATGAAGCATCAATTCCGGATTGGACAAAGAATGTTGAGGATTGGAAAAAAAGCAAATTTTATGAACATTGAATTAATAAAAGGCGATATCACCAAAATAGAAGCAGACGCTATCGTTAACGCAGCCAACTCTTCCTTATTGGGCGGTGGCGG
This sequence comes from Chryseobacterium urinae, assembly GCF_030518295.1. Classification (NCBI taxonomy): domain Bacteria; kingdom Pseudomonadati; phylum Bacteroidota; class Flavobacteriia; order Flavobacteriales; family Weeksellaceae; genus Chryseobacterium; species Chryseobacterium urinae. Next base: position 76,401 of record NZ_JAULSJ010000009.1, read on the forward strand.
AGTAGACGGAGCCATTCATCGGGCAGGAGGAAAAAAGATTCTTGATGAGTGTTTAGAAATCCGAAACCGACAGGGCAAATGCAAAACAGGAGAAGCAGTCGTTACAACCGGCGGAAATCTCCCTGCGAAATACGTCATTCATACCGTTGGTCCGGTCTGGAATGGAGATGAAGAAAAAGGATCGAAATTATTGGCAAATTGTTACCATAATTCATTAAAGTTGGCGGAAAGTTTAAAGGTGAAAACCATTGCTTTTCCCAACATCAGCACAGGAATTTATCGGTTTCCAAAAGAATTGGCTGCTAAAATTGCCATAGATGAGGTGGAAAACTTTAAATCGGAGATCATAGAAAAAGTTATTTTCGTATGTTTTGATGATGAAAATGAAAAGATTTACAGAAAATTATTAGAAGAATAAAATTAATGCTTATTTGCTGAGTCAAACGCCTTTGCGAACGAAAATATACGAGATAATTTGAAACAGAATCTTTGCGGACTTAGCGTTAAAAAAAATAACAACCAAATGAAAAAACTAACCATATTAAGCGGTGCTGGAATCAGTGCCGAAAGTGGAATAAAAACCTTCAGAGACGGAGATGGTCTTTGGGAAAATCATAGCATCACAGATGTGGCAAGTCCGGAAGGATGGCGAAAAGACAGGGCTTTAGTCCTTGAATTTTACAACCAAAGACGAAGACAGCTTCACGAAGTAGAACCGAATGAGGCACATCGATTATTGGCAGAACTGGAGAAATATTTTGAAGTTCAGATCATTACCCAGAATATCGATGATCTGCATGAAAGAGCAGGTTCAACCAATATTTTACATTTACACGGCGAATTATTCAAATCCTGTTCTTGCAGCAATAAAAACCTGATTTACGAGCAGAAAGATGATATCAACATCGGCGATAAAGCAGAAGACGGAGCGCAGTTAAGACCATTTATTGTTTGGTTCGGAGAAGATGTTCCGCTAATGAAAGAAGCAACCAAAATGGCAAAAGAAGCCGATATATTTTTGGTAATCGGAACGTCTTTACAGGTGTATCCTGCAGCGGGATTAATTCATGATATCAAGGATGACTGTCTTTTAATCGTGATCAACCCCAACGAAACGGGTTTCGGGTACGGACAGAGAGCTGTTGTGATGAAAGAAACCGCAACACAGGGAATGAAACTGCTTTTTGACAAACTGGTAAATCTTGCATAATGGATAACACAATAAAAGCCGGAATTTTCGGAGTTTGTGTGGGTGATGCTTTAGGCGTTCCGGTGGAATTTAAAACCAGAGAAACTTTAAAAACGTTTCCTGTTGAAAATATGCGTGAATTTGGATCGTGGAACCAGCCGAAAGGAACGTGGAGCGACGACAGTTCGTTAACGCTTTGCATTGCAGACGAACTCACAAAAGGTTATGATCTGGAAAAAATCGGGCAAAGCTTTGTGAAGTGGGTAAAATACGGACATTGGACGGCTCTCGGAAGATTGTTCGATATTGGCGGAACAACAAGGCATTCTGTTGCAAGATTAATAAAAGGAGAAAGTGCAAAGTTTTCAGGAAATATTTTTGAAGAAGATAACGGAAACGGCTCTTTAATGAGAACACTTCCGTTGGCATTCTATCTTAAAGACGAAGAAAATATTGAAAAGCTCTATCAGACGTTAAAAGAAGTCTCTGCAATCACACACGGACATTTTCGCTCGGCGTTTGCCTGCTTTGTTTATGTAATTTTTGCCATTGAATTAATCAAAGGAAAAGATAAAAAAGAAGCATATCATCACACTCAAAAAGTGGTATTGCAATTTGCAGAAGTTCAAGGCTTTAACCCGAAAGAGATACAGCTTTTTGATAGGGTTTTAAAGAATGATATTTCAGAATATCATGAAGATTCCATCAGTTCAGGAGGTTACGTTCTTCACAGTCTGGAAGCCTCATTATGGTGTTTCTTAAATTCTGAAAGTTATCCTGAAGCAGTATTGAAAGCTGTTAATTTAGGAGAAGACACCGACACAACCGGAGCCATCACAGGCGGAATTGCCGGAATATATTATGGTTTTGAGAGTATTCCGAAAGAGTGGATTGATGTTTTGGCGAGAAAGGAGGATATTGAGAAATTGTGTGAAAAATTAAATGAGAAATTGAAATGAAAAAGACCGTCACATTTTACGTTTTGCTTGAATTGAGAGATTTGGAGTTTCTTGCTCAAAATAATTTTAAAGTATTGCCATTCAATGAAATACCATATGCTTTTAAGCAGAAAGAAATTGAAATATTTGCTGAAAGATTAAAGCAATTTAAAGATAATATTTTGATCACTGCAAAAGTAGAATGTGATATTGATAAATTTAAAGAATACAGAGAATCTCATCCGGACGAAAACCCAACAGAGTCTGGTGGACTTTCAGAAACTCAGACGAACACATTCAATTACTCTTTAATAGATAAAATTAAAATAGAGAATGTTTTTGGAAAAAATCTTCAAAATTATGAGAATGAGAAAATTTTATCAATTCTTGAATTTGAAAATAGATTTTTTGAGTTTAGATTAAAAGTTTTTCTCATTACAAATTCTAGAGAGATCATTTCCCATGATGATTTTGTCAGTCCAATTGTAGAAAAACAAGATCCGGAGAATTTTACGGATGAGCAAATAAAGCAACAAATAGAAGAAGTAATTGAAGAGCAGGAAAAAGTTTTAAAAAAAGCAAAAGAAAGAACAGCCACAATAAATTCCGTAGAAGAAGCTGTTGAATTTTTAATTAATGAAGATTTAGATCAAACAAAATTGGATGAAATTAAAAATAAGTCATTGGTTACTCGGTTTGATGATTGTGGAGAACATTTTGGTTACAACATGTATCTTCGGAATGTATTTATTTATCCGAATAAAAATCAGATATTTCTTGAAAATCTTAGAAACTATAATTCGCATTATGTAACTGAAATGGGAGAGTTTGGTGAAGGAATTATTGAAGATTTGCTTTGGAGAAAAGTGAACAATTGTGAAACAACAAAAGATAATAGCAACAAAATAGAAAAAATTCAGAAGCAAATTAAAGAAGGTCTTGAGTTTGATTCTTATTGGAATCTAACGATCAAAATGAAATTACTTTCTTATAATTTAAATGATAATGAAATTGAAAGTTATCTTAAATTAGAAAACATGGAGGAGAATGATAAAGATAACTTTGATGAATACTACTATCAAAAAAAAGCCCTTTTAGCAAGATTAAACAAAAAAGACAGACAAACTTTCGAAAAATTAAAACAAGATTATTTCAACGTACAGAAAGTAATTAATAAATTAAAACAAAAACCATGAACGAACAACATAAAAAAAGAATAAGCAAATACCTAAGCTTTGTGCTTAGACACAAACCCGAAGTTATCGGGCTGAATTTAGACGAAAACGGATGGGCAGATGTGGAAGAACTACAGGAAAAATGTGCAAAACAAAATCGCGCTTTCACACTGGAAGAATTGGATGAGGTCGTGGAAACCAACGATAAAAAACGCTTTATTTTAAACGAGGATAAAACCAGAATCCGTGCAAATCAGGGACATTCGATTGATATTGATCTGGCGCTGAAACCACAACAGCCACCGGAATTTCTTTACCACGGAACCGCAGAAGCCAATCTTGTATCCATCTTTGAAAAAGGAATTGAAAAGAGAAACAGACAGCACGTCCATCTAAGTCAGGATAAAGAAACCGCAACCAAAGTCGGAATGCGTCACGGAAAACCTGTCATTTTAACCATTGAAACCGGAAAAATGCACGAAGACGGAATCTTATTCTACCTTTCAGAAAACAAAGTCTGGCTGACTGATTTTGTAGATGCAGAATATATTTCGAAATGACAACACAGGAATTTGATGAAGCTGTAAAAGACTTTTCTCCGGATAAAGAGGATTTAAAAGAAAAAGTTAATGAATTATTTGGAAAAGGAGCGGGAACCGTAATAACAATACATTTTATTATTGAACATCTAAAGCGTACCTTATCGGAGGCGATGGATATTATAGATTCTTGTCCGAATTATCAAAATAGATTTAAATGAAAAGAACATTAGCAATAGGCGACATTCACGGAGGATTCAAAGCATTGACGCAGGTTTTGGAAAGAGCTGCTGTTACAGAAAACGACACCCTCATTTTTCTCGGAGATTATGTTGATGGCTGGAGCGAATCTTCGCAGATCATTCAGTTTTTAATTGAACTTGCCAAAAAGCAGGAATGTATTTTTATTAAAGGAAATCATGATGCATGGACGGAAGACTGGCTTGCTTTCGGGAAAAGTGAAGATGTATGGCTTTTCAATGGTGGAAAAAGTACGGTAGAAAGCTATTCAGATTTCTCTTTGGAAGAACTTGAAGTTCATCTTGAATTTTTCCAGCGGATGAAAAACTATTATGTCGACGATAAAAAGCGACTGTTTATTCACGCAGGCTATTCGTCCATGCACGGTCCCGAAAAAGAAGTGTATTCCAGCAATTACCGTTGGGACAGAACATTGTGGGAAACAGCCGTTGCAATGGACAAAACTTTGGCGAAAGACTCCGAATTCTATCCGAAAAGGCTGCTTTTATACCACGAAATTTTCATCGGCCATACACCGACACTGCATTTGGGAAGTAAAGAACCCATCAACAAAGCGAATGTCTGGAATTTAGATACCGGAGCTGCCTTCACCGGAGCATTAACAATCATGGATATCGATTCCAAAGAATTCTGGCAAAGCGATTCCCTTCCGTCATTATATCCCAATGAAAAAGGCAGAAATAACTATACTGTTAAACCTAAAAACCGCTAAATATCTTCTCTAAATTGGGAAGATATTTTTTTTGATACTTAAAATCAGCGCCATCAGCAAAATCAGCGGGAGCAAAATACACATTGGTCATGTCATTAAGAATATAAACCGCATTTTTACGAGCGTAGTTCAGAAGGAGAGTGAAAAAGCTTATTCAGAGATAGATCCTTTCTTCATGAGATTTAGTAAAGTGAATGACAATTCTGGAAAGCAACATCTTTGCTGAGTAAAACGCCTTTGCGAACGAAGAATATTTTCAAATTTTTTAATAAAATCTTTACGGTCTCCGCGTTAAAAATAATAGTTTTCACAAACTTTAAGTAATTTTAAAGCCCAAAATACCACTCAATGAAACTGAAATATCTTTTCCTGCTGCTTACTTCTTCATTTCTTTTTGCCCAGAATCAATTTCAGACCCCTTTTGAAAAAGGAAATGGAAATCAGACCGTAAGTTATGATGAAATGAACAGCTATTATCAGAATTTAGCTAAAAATTTCAACACCATTCAGTACCTTAAAAAAGGAGAAGACGACAGCGGAAAAGCAATTTATGTGGTCATTTACAATCCTTTTCCCGAAAAAGACCTTGATAAATTAAGAAAAAACAAAGCCGTTTTGTTCATCAATAACGGAATTCATCCCGGCGAACCGGACGGAATCGATGCGACTATGATGCTGATGAAAAATCTGGCAACTCAGAAAATCAAAACACCACAGAATTTCATTGTCGCAGCCATTTCAGCGTATAACGTAAGCGGAATGCTCAATCGCGGATCATTTTCCAGAGCCAACCAGAATGGTCCGGAACAGTATGGTTTCAGAGGAAATGCCAGAAATTATGACCTGAACAGAGATTTTATTAAAGCAGATACCAAAAATGCCAGAAGTTTTCAGGAAATTTATCAGTGGCTGAAACCGGATGTTTTTATTGACAATCACGTAAGTAACGGAGCAGATTATCAATATACATTTACTTATATTTCTACCTTTAAAGAACGTCTGGGAAATATTTTGGGCGAATATTTTTACAACAGCTATCAGGCTAAAAATTTAGAAGACTTAAAGAAACTGGGTTATGAAAGTACGCCTTACGTTAATATTCATGGCGATATTCCGGAAGTTGGCTTTGCTTCGTTTGAAGATTCCCCGAGATATTCTACAGGATATACCTCGCTGTTCAATTCTCTGGGAACCGTTCCTGAAACGCATATGCTGAAACCATACGACAAAAGAGTGGATGCGACGTACAAATATATGTTGGTGAACCTTCAGAACTTAGATCAGGATTATCAGAAAATAAAACAACTCAGAGTTGAAAATCTAAAACAGTACCAAGCCGGAAAACAGTACGGAATCCGCTGGAAAATAGATTCTGCAAAATATACAACGATGGATTTCAAAGGTTTTGAGGGAAAATACAAACCCAGTGAAATTTCCGGAAAACCGAGACTTTATTACGACAGAAGCAAACTCTTCACGAAAAACATCAGGCTGTTTACAACCGCAGTTCCTACAGGTTATATCACCATTCCGAAGTATTACGTCATTCCACAGTCGCAATACCGTGTTATTGAGGAATTTAAAAGAAATAAAATTCAGATGAAGCCGATTCAGAAGGACAGTACCATTGCGGTGGAATCTTACAGAATCAATGATTTTAAAACCGTTAAAAATCCTTACGAAGGACATTATCTCCATTTTGAAACAACCGTAGATAAAGCGAATAAAAAGATAACTTTTTCAGCAGGTGATTACATGGTTCCGACCGATCAGGAAGGCATAAAATACATCATTGAAACCCTTGAACCGGAAGCGCTGGATTCCTTTTTCAACTGGAATTTCTTCGACGGTATTTTAGCCCAGAAAGAATATTATTCAGCTTATATTTTCGAAGATACCGCCGCAGAATTACTGAAAAAAGATAAAGATTTAAAACAGAAATTCGAAGCTAAAAAAGCAGCCGACAAAAAATTTGCCGACGACGGGACCGCTCAGCTCGACTGGATCTATAGAAATTCTCCCTACTTTGAAGAAAAGACATTCAGACAATATCCTGTTTACAGAATCTTATAAATTTTAAAATTTGATTTAATTTATTGATAATCAGTGTTTAATTTCCGTATTTTTCACATGCGGAACTGTTGTTTTTACTGATGGAATTTAATTTTTATCAGACGAAATTTGCTTTACTAAAACCAATAAAACCAACACTTATGGCAACTAAAAAGCAATTTTTCGTTTCACTGGAAGGCGTAGACCTTACCGACGAACAATTAAAAAACATCGACAAGGGAATTCAGAATGTAGTGCTTTCCGAACTGTCCAAAGTAGACAACACACAGGCTTTCGGCGCACACAGAAATTTCAGAGAACTGACTAAACCCTTAAAAGTGAAAGACTGGTTTCCCTGGGGAATCATTATTTTCAAGCCGGGAATCGATCTTACCAAGCAGGTTACAGAAATCCATAATCAGATAAAAGCTTATGGAGGCTAGTTTTAATTCTTCAAAAAAGATGTGTCCCAGCTATGTTGGAAAAGTTGGGGCGCAGCTTTTCGGAGTCGTCAATAAAGACGGAAAAGTACAGTTTATAACCCCTCTTACCGTCACAGAAGATTTTATTGAACAGAATGAAAACCTTGAGCAGCGATTCCGTTTCACCGGAAAATGTGTGGAAAAAGGCTGCGGACAATGGAATCATGAGGAATCAAGATGTTCTTTATCCAAAAAAGTTCAGGATCTGAATTTCCCGAAAAATACTGAATTATCATTTTGTCCGATCCGTTCGCAGTGCAGATGGTTTTCTCAGGATGGCAAAGAAGCCTGTTTTTCCTGCAATGAAGTCACCCGAAATATGGAAGAATTACTTGTTAATAATTCAACACAATAAAAATCCAACGATAAAATTGGCGGCATATACTTTGAATGATTGATTATTAAGATTTTATCTGAAAATCAATTTTCAAACTTACTATGAGAAAACTTCTAACCGCAGGTATCACAGGAATTTCAGCATTTGTTGCTGTGGTTCTCCTTTTGGGATACGGATATATTTTTAAAGCTTTAGCGATCAATTTAAAAAAAGGACCTTTTACTCCCTCAACAGACGATGAGGAAAAATTTCCTTCACGGGTTATTCGCAACAGACATCCGAAACGCTGGAAGAAACACATCAGTTACAATAAAAAGGAACTTTCAGGACGAGTTTTGGACGAGCTAAAAAAGACAAGGGCATCTTCTCTTCTGGTAATTCACGACGGAAAACTCCTGCACGAAGAATACTGGAAAGATCATGATGCTTCTTCTTTAATGAATTCCTTTTCAATGGCGAAAGGCGTTCTTTCAATCTTAACGGGTTGTGCGATCGATGACGGATATATTGAATCTGAAAACCAGTTGATTTCCACCGTTTTTCCACAATACCAAAACAGCCGTTTCGGAAAACATCTCACTTTTAAACATTTAATGACAATGCAGGCGGGATTGGATTGGGAAGAAGAATACCATCATCCTTTTGCAGAGAATTCCAGACAGTATTTTGTAGACGATCTTGCGGAGCAGGCTTTCGGAATTGGGTTCAAGGAAATGCCGGGCGAAAAGTATGAATATCAAAGTGTTGCTGCGCAATTATTAGGACTTGCGTTAAGAGAAGCAACGGGAAAAGATCTTGCAGTTTATCTTTCAGAAAAAATATGGCAGCCTTTAGGAATGGAATTACCTGCAAAATGGAGCATCGACGAAAAAGGCGTTGAAAAAGCGTTCTGCTGTATCCATGCAATACCAAGAGATTTCGCAAAACTCGGACAGCTTATCATGCAGAAAGGAGAATGGGAAGGAAAGCAGCTCATCAGTAAAGAATATTGTGAAAAACTTTTATCGCCCACAATAGAGAACGATGCATTTTGCTACACCATCTGGGCAGATGACGAAAGTGATCATCAATACAGATTTTTTTACGGCTTTTTAGGACAGTTCATTATCATGGTTCCCGAAAAAAAGATGGTGATCGTGAAAACCGGATTTTACAACAGGCTGGATGTCGATAAAAAGAAAAGACCGCTTCAGGTAAAGCTTTTGGTAGAAGAACTTACAAAACTGATATAAAAAATTAAGCTGCAGAATTTCTGCAGCTCATTTTTTTGATAGTAAATTTAGAATGAATCTCTGTAATTTAGATTCCCTGTTGCTCCCTGCGGAAGAAAAACAACTTTTCTTTTAATGCTTTTTGCTTTTTCCAGAGCTTTAAGAGCCTTTTGACGTTCAACTTCCCTGTTGAAGTGAGAGTTGATGTTCTCAGATTGTGCAGTTGCTTTCATATATGTATATTTTTGGTGTGTTACAGTGAGCTAATCTAAAAATATGCCGTTTTTAGGGTAAATCTTCTAATGAGGTATCAAAAACAAAAAAAATATTTTTTTTCAGTTCTTTGTTATTCTTGGCATAGTAGTTGAATGCCTAATTGCAACTATTAAAAAATAAGCAAATAAGGGATCTTAAATATTTCCCGGAGCAATTCGGGAATATTTTTTATCACTAATTACAGGAAAAACACCAATCACTATAAATATTAATACTTTTGACTAAATCTCCGAATCTTTCGGGGATTTTTTCATGTGGTTTTATTTGATACCTTTACAGAAAAATAGTTCATGGCTTATATAATTAAAACAACATCAGACGGTTTGATTTATGTGAAAGCGTCGAACGTTATCCACGTAAAAAAGCCAAATGCACTGGAAGGAGCAAAGGTTATGGGACAGCCATTGGTTATTAATGTGAATCATATTGGCTTTCTGAGCTACAATATCGAAGGTCATGTTACATTCTTTATGGCAAGCGGGTTCGAGATCTCGATGAAGATATTTTACGAAGAAGCGGAAGAGGCTTTTAACTGTGCAAAAGGAAGTATCGAAAAGATCATCAGGTAAATTTTAATCAATAAAAAAGACGTTTCACCCGAAACGTCTTTCTTTTTTATCTTGGTAAGCCTCTCTTCAGAGCAATTTCTGCTCTTTTTACAGCCACTTTTTCTTTCCAGTCCATGTATTTTTTCTTGAAGTTCTTCTTCATGATATCATCAAATTTACGCTGTACGGTAAGATTCCATAAAGAATGCGCTTTCACCGCCCAGGATTTGTCCCATGCTCTCAGGGAAATAGAAAAACTTCCGTCCAGATATTTCATCCAGTGCCACCATCCGGTTGGCATAAATAAAGTGTCTCCGTGCTCAAGATAACATTCAATACCTTCTACGCCGTCTAAAGCAGGGAATTTTGTGAAGTCAGGATTTTCAATATCATAATCTTCCAGCGCATATGTTGCGTAAGGAATCTGGTAAAGTCTTTCTTTCCATTTGTAATCGAAAAGAAGAATATGTTTTCTTCCGTTGAAGTGCGTATGGAAAATATGAGCCATATCGATATCAAAATGCAGGAACGTTACAGAACCTTTACCTCCGAAAAACATATTGGGATATTTATCCAGAAATCCACCCATTAATTCTTTCGGAGAAATATAATCTTCCAGAAGTTTTGGGGCAAATTTTATAGGATCAAAAAGGAAAATTCTAAGATCGGTAGGTTCTCTCTGGATAAGATCGATATAATCCCCGAATTTCATTCTGGCTGCCGAAGCATTAATGGGAGCTGCAGGATCTGCCTTCGAGCTGTCGTACAACGGAACTTCCACATCACCTACTACCTCCTTCATATATTCCATGGTCCATTTCTGGTACGCTGGCCATTTTCTTGCCATGTTCTTAATGACAACAGGTTTTCTCGGCTTCAGATACTTTTCAATGAATTCTTCCTGAGTAATATCATCTACAATATCTATAGGCTTTAAATTGATTCCCATTTCTTAAAAATTTAATGTTACAAAATTATTAAATAAAAATATATGTTAACAGATTTAAGCTTTTTTTAATCTATGATTCAAATCATTTTTAACTATTTAGACTAAATAAAAAACTGAAAAATAATCTTAAAGGCAAAAAAAACACCCTGCAAAAAAAGAATTGCAGGGTAAAAACACAATTTGATGAATAAAAATTCATTTCTTCCCGCTAAAATAAAAAAATATTTATAACTGATTTTTATCTGAAAGTGAATATTATAAGCTAAAAGTATAGAATTTTTTCTATACCATTCTATAAAATACTGTTGATGGCATTTAAATATAAAACACAAAATAAATTTTGATGAATTTTATTAATTTTCAAATAAAAAATATTTTTTTTTCTACCCAATAAATACGGCGTAATTTGCTGATTTTCTTATGCAGTAACTTTACAATATTATTCATAATTTTATGATATGACACAAATGAGAAATTCGCGAAACATTTTGCGGTGCTCTACCGTAAGATGTATTTCTTTAAAGTCATCATGATGCATCATCCGAACTGTACATTTATTCTAGGCAAAATTGTATAGTTAGGGAAAAATTAATTATTAACGATTCTAAAAGAAAACAAATTTTATGAAAAAGAAAATTTTATTCAGCGCCATGATGGGTATTTCAGTGATGGCGTTTGCGAAAACACTTCAGGCTGTTTGGACTTCAACTTGTGGAGTTAAACATTATACAACATTTACCGGAGATTGGAGCCAATCTGAGATGGCTTTATGGATTGCAGAAAAAAATGCAGACGAATGTGGTAATTATCCTTCAAGTGTAACTTTTAATCCTTAAATTAAGGTCTGTTTCAAATATCACTGTTTGAGAAAGACTTTTCAAATTATTAGCGATGAAATCAAAAAAAATATTTCTTTTACTTGCCATCTTTTTTAGTTTTTTTCCTTTTTCACAGAAGATTTCTTTTGTTCCTTCTATTAGGGTTACATACAATTCTGCGTTAAATTTGGGAGAGAATTTTAAAAAAGAGCAGAAATTTGTTTTAATAGGAAATTCGCAGGATTACTATTTTGGAGCAAATCAAAATTATTTAAATGATACAGGACAATACGAAAGTAAAGGTGTTGATCTGAGAGCAATCAGCGATTATTTTCAAGAAAGGGTTATTGGGAAAAGCGGAATAATCAATACCTTTTTAACAGTTACCGAAAATAAAATAAGATATCAGGAGGCTTTAAAATTACAATGGGTTCTTTATTCTGATACAAAAATGATAAATGGAGTCAAATGCCAAATGGCGACAACAAACAAATTCGGAAGACGATGGATTGCTTACTTTTCTAAAGAATATTCTCAGTCTTTAGGTCCGTATAAATTTAATGGATTGCCAGGTTTAATTTTTGAATTGTATGATACCCGGGATGATTATCATTTTACAGCTTCCAAAGTAGAGAAGTTTAATGATGAATTTAGTTTTAATATAGGAGCATTTAAAAAATATGACAAACAGGATTACTTAAAAGCTTCTTTTAATCTCAGGTTTACTTCAGCTTCTTTGCCCGTTTTACAGGGAGAAATGAGAAAAGAATTTGATGATATGATGAAAAGAAAACAAAAAAGATTTAACAATCCTCTGGAATTAAAACCTTTTGAATAATATTTTACTTCCCTGCGAAATAATAAAACAAAAGAGTCTTAAAACTAAGGCTCAAAACACAAGTGTTAGATAAAAAAACGACTTATTTTTTCAGACTTTTAATCAGTTCTTCAAGCTGAGAACTGATTACTTTTGCTGCTTCAGAATCTGTAATATTGATGATAATTCCCTGCTGAATATCTTTTTGACCAATTGAATTATCGTGCATTTCAAAATTTTCTTGCGAATTTGAAACTGTTGATTTTTGACCATCTTCAAAAAGGTCTTGAATTTTCACCTGAAAAATTTCGGCAAGTTTCGGAATATATTGAGACTTAATATCGGTGATTTCATTTTCCCAGTTGGTATATGTATTTCTGTCTAATCCCAACATATCGGCAATTTCCTGTTGAGAAAATTTGGTTTTGCTTCTCAGCCTTTTAAGATTAGTTCCTACTCCCATAGATGAAATTCTTTTTTTACAAATGTATACAATTAGCCAAAGAATTAATAATAAAACACTTCAAAAATTCAGTCTTTTCATGAAATATGGCTTAATAACAAAATCAAAAGAAAATTTTTCATTCGGGAAAAATTTTTCCTTTAAAAAATAAAGTTCAACACATCAAAAAAATATCACTATGTTTGTAGTGATAAAAAAGAGGTTTAACTTTTGGGCTTAAATACAATCTTTATACTCGTGTAACAAAACGCTTTAACCATTAACTAATTAAGCAAATAATAAATTATGAAAAAGAGAATATCTTTATTCCTGATGATTTTTTTCTCTGTGATCGCTTTTGCACAGAAAACGGTTTCGGGGAAGATCACGGATGAAGACGGGGTTGGAATCCCAAGTGCAAGTGTAACGGTGGAAGAGCCGGGAAAAGATGCCATTCTTGCCTATGGAATTACCAACTCGAAAGGAGAATACAAAGTCACCTTCACTTCAGGAGAATCCAATGTAGACCTTAAAGTAAAGGCTTTTAACCAAAGACCTTTAACGAAGCAGATCAGCAACAGCGATCAGACGCTCAACTTCAAAATGGATTCTGAGGCTACAGAAATTAAGGAAGTGAAGCTTAAAACAAAAATGGTTACGGCAAGAGGAGACACCATTTCCTACGATCTTAAAGCCTTTGACAGCAAAAGTGACAGAACCTTGGCGGATGTTTTGAAAAAAATGCCGGGAATTGAAGTCAATACAGACGGAACGATTCTTTATCAGGGAAATGCGATCAATAAATTCTACGTTAACGGAAAAGACTTAATGGAAGGAGGATATGGAACCATCAACAACTCACTTCCGAAAGATGCAGTACAGAAAGTTGAGGTACTGGAAAATCACCAACCCGTAAAAATCTTACAGGATAAAGTGCCTTCCGATCAGGCAGCCATCAATATCAAGCTGAAAAATTCTGTTACCATGACGGGAAGAGGAGAAGTAGGAGTAGGAGGAAGTCCGCTTTTATGGAATGTAAAACTTACACCGATGTTCTTCGGGCAGAAAAGTCAGTGGGTGGTTAACTACAAATCCAACAACATCGGAGAACAGGTAGAAAACGAAGGGAATATTCTGTCTTTCGGAAACAGATTTGAAGGAAGAAGAATCAACGCGACCCAAAACGACTGGCTGAATGTAGAAAATGCAAGTACTCCGAATCTTCCGGTAAAAAGATATCTCATGAACAGTGTTCACTACGTATCTGCAAATTACCTGACCAATATCGACAAGAAAAAAGAATGGGAACTGAAAGCCAACGCCAATTATACAAATAATGCAGTGGAAAGAGAGTCTTATAATGAGCAGGAATTATTTGCAACGCCTAACAGACAGGCATCTACTATATTGCAGAATATCCGCAATAATTTCTATACAGACAAAGCAAAAGGAGAATTAATTTTTACCAAAAATGCAAAAAAGGGATTCTTTAAAAATACCACAAGTTTTTCTCAGTACTGGAACGCCGACAGAGGAATTGTTGACAGAACTGTAAAAGGTTCTGCAAGCAGTTATACGGCACATGGAGATGAAGCGGTGGAATCGCCAACAACCTCTTTCCAAAACTCATTGAGTACTATTGTTCCCTGGAAAGAAAAAATGGTAAATGTATTATCGTACATCAGTTATCAGACAGACAGACAGACTTTGGATGTTTCACCGGCTTCCTATCTCGCAATTCCTGGCTTTCTTACCACTTCTACAGATTTTGTGAGACAGAATTTAAGACTTAAAACTTTTGAAGCCAATCATTCTGCCAATATTGGTTTTTCTACAAAAGGATGGACATTTACCCCGGAAGTTGGATTCAATTTTAAATCGACCGATTTAGTTTCTGGTTTGTCAAATATTATAACCAATCCTTTTACCAGTCCAGATCCTACACCTGCTTCTAAATACAGTAATGACTTAAGTTATACCACTGCAACACCTTATGGAAGTTTAGGGGTGAATTATAAAAGTGATTCGTGGATGTTGTATGCTAATTTCCCGGTAAACTCAAATAATATTAAAGCAGATGATCCGATAAGACTGGTTTCGAAAGAAGTAAATAAAGTGACATTTGAACCAAGTATTTTTGCGCAATATACCTTTGCCTCTTTCTGGAAAGCTTCCGTAAATGCTAATGTTAATAATAATTTTGGAGAAATAAACACAGCCTATTCAGGGTTTTTAATGACTTCTCCGGCGGGAATCAGTGCGATGGATATTAATAATCCGATTCCTCAGAACAATAATAAATCTGCCGGAACGAGACTAGAATACAGAAATCCGTTGAATAATTTATTCTTTAACATCAACTACAGGTTTTCTGATGCAAAAAGAAACTTAATTTCCAATCCTACGATCAATGAAGCAGGATATACTATCATGCAGTATAAAGAGCAGGACAACCATGTTTTAAATAATGGATATAACCTGGAAGTAGGAAAATATTTTCCGAAGTTTAAAACGAATGCTTCCGTCAGCTACAGCAATAATACAGCAAAATCTGATGCTTTTCTGGATAATGCTTCCTACACGAACAAGAATAACAGTCAGTCATTTGGCGTGAAATTTAACAATACCTATTTCAGTTGGATGAGCATTGATTATAATGCAAGTTTCTCAAGAACAAAGCAGACAAGTACAGGAAGGGTGGTTTCTGATGCTGCAAGAAAAGGATTTACCCATAATTTAGGACTTTTCTTCTATCCGATAGAAAACCATACCATCGGCTTCAACTGGGATCAAGTGAACACCAATGCGGTAGATCAGAAATACCACAACGGATTCTACGATCTTTCTTATCAGTTCACATGGGCTAAAAAGAAAATTGATTTTGAATTGAAATGGATGAATATTGCAAATAAGAGAGTATTTGAAACGTATGAAATTAATGCAACAAATACAAACTACACAAGAATTCAGCTTCGTCCGAGTCAGGTCATGTTTACCGTAAAATTCAACTTTAAATAAAATCAAAACCAGTCTTCAAAGGCTGGTTTTTTTATTTGATAAAAGAAAATTCAGAAACAAATTAAAAAAAATCTGTAACAAAAATCTGAAACCGCTAACTAATTGTATAAACATTCTATTTAAAATGAAAAAACTATTTTCAATATTTCTGGTTGCATTTTTTGCATTGGTAAGTGCACAGGATAAAGACTCAAAAGAAACTGCCAACCGTTTTTTTTATGAACTTACTTTCAAGCCAAAAAGCGATTCTGCAAAACTGGAAAAAGTAATGACGGTTTTAGACATCGTTAAAGACAGATCCGTTTACAGAGATTATACCATGCTTGCTCAGGATTCTATCATGAAAGTTCAGATTGAAGCAATGCAGAAGTCGGGAGTATTCAAAGATATGTCGAAATCTATCAGAATGCCGAAATTCTCAGAAAAAGTGGTTAAAACATATCCTGATATGAAAATCCAGTATATTGAAAGAATAGCAAGCGGATTTTCACCAATGGGAATTGCCTACACAGAAACGCCGAAATTCGACTGGAAAATTTCTAACGAAAAAGAAAAAATAGGAGCTTACAATGCTCAAAAAGCTACGGCTGAATTCGGAGGAAGAAAATGGACAGCATGGTTCACTACAGAACTGCCTTTTCAGGATGGTCCGTATAAGTTTTCTGGACTTCCGGGCTTGATCGTTAAAATAGAAGACGATGCAAAAAACTATTCTTGGGTGCTTCAGGGAAACAGAAAGGTACAGAACTGGGAAGAACTTTCTTATGCAGAAAAAATTTCCAACATGAGCTTAAAAGTAACAGAAATGCCGCGGGAAAAATTCGAGAAAACGTTTAACGAGTTCAAGAAAGATCCTTTCGCTACGGCAAGACCGATGATGACGCAGGAGATTATGTCTAAAACAATTCCGGGAATGGACGGAACAATAGGGGATATGATGAAAAAGCAGGAGAAAATGTATAAAGATTTCTTCAACGCAAACAACAACCCGATCGAACTTACCCAGTCTGCTTCTACAGACAAAAAGAAAAAGTAACATTCATATTTACTAAATTATATTTGAATCAACCCAAATGCGTGAAAGCATTTGGGTTGATTTTTTTCATAGAATACGTTATTTAGATTAAATTTAAATAGCGTATATTTGCAGGTACAAAAATATCGGCTTTGAAACATAAGGATTTACATAAGTTGAGCGGATTTCCCAAAAACAGACTCGGGAAAATAATAGGATATGATAACGACAGCCTGAAAATGCCCAATAAGATCATCGAAATGGGGCTTCTTCCGGAAACATTCTTCAGGATTTTGTATCAGGCACCGTTCAGTGGTCCGATGTATGTGGAGTTTGGTGATGAAAAAAGCCGTATTGCTCTTCGTGAAGAAGAAGGAGATTATATCATCGTTGAAGAATTGAATTAATGCAGAGCGCTCAGAAAAAACAGATTCTTTTAGTCGGGAATCCAAACGTCGGAAAATCTACGGTTTTCAATGCCTTAAGCAATAAAAAGCAAAAGACCGGAAATTACGCGGGAGTTACCGTAGCAAGCCATTCCGGAACATACAGTTATAAGAACGAAGAAGTTGAAATTATCGATTTACCAGGTTCTTACAGCATTTATCCAAGCTCGGAAGATGAGGCTATTTTTTCTAAATTTCTTATTGATGAACAGCAAAATTATGCAGGCGTTATCTATATTCTCGAAGCATTAAGCCTGAAAAGAGGACTTCTTTTGTTTCAGCAGATTCAGGATTTGGGAATTCCGATGATTTTGGTCGTCAATCAGATTGATCAGGCAGAAAGAAGAGGAATCGCGATCAATATCAATAAATTATCTGAGTCTTTAGGGATAAAAGTTTTTGAGACCAATGCTAAAGAACAGATCGGGATTGAAGAAGTAAAAGAAGCCGTTCATCTTAATCAATTTGTAACAACCGAGAAAATTTCTTTCGAAACCCCTTCCGAACACAAAGATTTCATAAGAAAATTATCCCTTCACAAAGGATTTGAAAACGAATATAAAGCATGGATGAGCCTTTCTCTGGGAACAGATCTGGAGAAGCTGGAATCTATTGTAGGACTCATCAACGAGCCGGAATCCAAAAGTCTGGTTCCGAAAAGACTGCAGGTGCAGGAAACGGTAAGAAGATATCAGCATGCAGATAAAATTCTGTCTGATGTTATTTCTAAAAAACCGCAGTTCAAAGAACTTTTAACAGAAAAATTAGACAAAGTTCTGGTTCATAAATTCTGGGGATACGTCGTTTTCCTTTTGATTTTATTAATCATTTTCCAGAGTGTATTTTTCTTAGCCGAATATCCGATGAACTGGATCGACAGTTTCTTTTCTTGGTTAGCAGCTTTCACTTCAGAACATTTACCGGAAGGACCTATCAATTCATTGGTTTCGAACGGAATTATTCCGGGAATCGGCGGAATTGTAGTGTTTGCACCACAGATCGGAATTTTACTGTACTTCCTTTATCTTTTGGAAGATTCGGGATATATGGCGAGAGTGGTTTTCCTAATGGACCGTATTTTAAGACCTTTCGGGCTGAACGGTAAAAGTATTGTTCCTTTAGTTTCCGGAACAGCGTGTGCAATTCCGGCAGTTATCTCAACAAGAAATATCGAAAATTTAAAAGAAAGGCTGCTTACCATTTTAGTAACACCTTTTATGACGTGTTCTGCGAGACTTCCGGTGTACAGCATCATTATCGGGCTTATTATTTCAGACGGAACATTTTTAGGAATAAAATATAAGGCTTTGGTTTTGATGGGAATGTATCTGCTGGGATTTTTAGTCGCATTATTTTCCGCAGCTATTCTCAAAAGATTTATTAAAAATAAAGGAAAAACCTATCTTGTGATGGATTTACCGACCTATAAAAAACCACTTTTTGCGTATGATTTCAAAATGGTTTTAGGCAAAGTATGGGAATTCATTACCGGAGCCGGAAAGATTATCTTCATTGTAAGCATCATCATCTGGTTTTTAAGCTATTTCGGTCCAAAACAGCAGCCGGATCAGTTTGTGGCAACCAATGTGGAACTGGATCATTCCTACCTTGCCAAAATGGGAAAAGGAATTGAGCCGGTAATCGCTCCTTTAGGCTACGACTGGAAAATGGGCGTCGGAATTCTGACAAGTTTCGTGGCAAGAGAAGTGTTTGTAGGAACTATGTCTACCTTGTACAGTCTTGAAGATGATGCTCCCGAAGTAAAAGTAATTGATAAAATGAGACGCGATGTAAAACCGAACGGTGAGAAAGTATTCAGCTTTGCAACCGGAGTTTCCGTCCTCTTATTTTACGCATTTGCAATGCAGTGTGTTTCTACACTTGCAGTAGTCTACAGAGAAACCAAAAGCTGGAAATGGACTGGCTTACAGGTGGCAATGATGACCGGTTTGGCATATTTTGTGTCGATGATAGCCTATCAGATTTTAAAATAATGGATACTTCCTTAATTTTACAATATATTATTGTCTTACTGATCGTTGCATTCGCGTGCTACTCTTTATTCAGAATATTGAAAAAGAATTTTGCACCGAAAAAGTTCAGTTCCAAAAGAAACGGCTGCGATAAAGATTGCGGATGTTCGTAAAAAATAATGTTCTTTGTGGAAAATTAAATATTTTCTAAATTCAAAAATTACTTAATTTTGTGATAGTTGATACCACAATTAGTATGAAAAAAGAATTAATACAAGAACTTTTTCTAAAATTCGAAAATGCATCACATTTATACGATAATATTGAATGTTGGAGCGCTAGAGAGTTACAAGAAATTCTAAATTACACTAAATGGGATAACTTTTTAAAAGTTATTGAAAAAGCAAAAAAGGCATGCGAAAATGCTGGAGGAGATGTATCTGATCATTTTGCCGATATCAGCAAAATGATCGATTTAGCAAAGGGAGCACAACGAGAAATATCGGATATAGCTTTAACTCGATATGGATGTTATTTGGTTGCTCAAAATGGAGATGCTTCAAAATCTGAAATTGCTTTTGCTCAAACATATTTTGCGGTTCAAACAAGAAAACAAGAAATTATTGAAAAAAGATTATTGGAAGTTGAGCGAGTAACTGCTCGGGAAAAATTATCAAAAACTGAAAAAAAGCTTTCAGGGATTATTTATGAAAGAGGAGTTGATGAAAAAAGTTTTTCAATAATTCGTTCTAAAGGTGATCAAGCTTTGTTTGGTGGTTTTACTACAAATGACATGAAAAAAAGATTAGGAGTTCCACAAACACGCCCCTTAGCTGATTTTTTACCAACATTAGCAATTAAAGCAAAAGATTTTGCAACTGAATTAACCAGTCATAATGTGGTTGAAAAAGATTTAAACGGAGATTCTCAAATTACTAATGAACATATTGAAAACAATTTAGCGGTAAGAAAAATTTTGGGAGAGAGAGGGATTAAACCTGAAAACCTTCCTGCATTAGAAGATATTAAAAAGGTTCAGAGAAAATTGGAAGGTGATGAAAAGAAAATATTAAAACAAACAAAGAAAAAATAAAATGTCACTAATAAAAAGCATTTCAGGAATCCGTGGAACCATTGGCGGAAAAGTAAACGATAATTTAACGCCGCTTGATGTGGTAAAATTCGCTTCCGCATTCGGAACCTGGCTTCAGAACAATAAAAATAAAAAAGATTTAACCCTGGTTATCGGGAGAGATGCAAGAATCTCCGGACAAATGGTGTCTTCTCTGGTAACGGCAACTTTACAGGGACTTGGAATTAACGTAGTAGATTTAGGTCTTTCCACAACACCCACCGTTGAAATTATGGTTCCCGAACTGAAAGCAGACGGAGGAATTATTCTCACCGCTTCCCACAATCCAAAACAGTGGAACGCCTTGAAATTACTGAATGATAAAGGAGAATTCATCAGCGGAGAAAACGGAGCTGAGGTTTTGGCTTTGGCAGAAAGCGAAGATTTCAACTATGCAGAAGTAGACGATTTAGGAAAATATGAGACAAGAGAAGATGCTTTTGATATTCATATTCAGCAGATTTTAGACTTGCCGATGGTAGATGCAGAAGCCATTAAAGCTAAAAATTTCAAAGTGGTGTTGGATGCGGTTAATTCTACGGGAGGAATTGCAATTCCGATGCTTTTGGATAAATTAGGATGCGAAACAGTAAAATTATACTGTGAACCAACCGGTCATTTTCCCCATAATCCGGAACCGTTAAAAGAACATTTGGGAGACATTTGTGAGTTGGTAAAAAAAGAAGGCGCAGATTTCGGAATCGTTGTTGATCCGGATGTAGACAGACTGGCTTTAATCGATGAAAAAGGCGAAATGTTTGGCGAAGAATATACTTTGGTTGCCGTTGCAGATTATTTGCTGAAAAATAAAAACGGAGCGGTAATTTCCAACCTTTCATCAAGCCGTGCTTTAAGAGATGTAGCAAACACCCACAATTCCGAATATTTTGCCAGTGCAGTAGGAGAGGTGAATGTGGTCACTTTAATGAAAGAAAAAAATGCAGTGATTGGAGGAGAAGGAAACGGAGGAATTATTTATCCGGATCTTCACTACGGAAGAGACTCTTTGGTAGGAGTTGCTTTATTTTTAACCCATTTGGCAAAAGAAAATAAAACCGTTTCTGAACTGAGAGCAGGTTATCCAAGTTATTTCATGGGCAAAAAGAAAATCGAATTAACGCCGGAAATCAATGTAGATGATATTTTATCCAAAATGGAAAAAGAATATCAGGACGAAGAAGTTTCTACAGTAGACGGTGTGAAAATCGACTTTGAAAACAACTGGGTTCACCTCAGAAAATCAAATACAGAGCCGATCATCAGAATTTATACAGAGGCAAAATCTCAGGAAGAAGCCGATAAATTGGGAGACGATATCATCGCAAAAATTAAAAGTTTAATTTAATCTGAAATAATAGCGGAGCTTTTTAGCTCCGTTTTTTTGTTTAAAAATCGAAAACTTCAAAATTATTGACGATTTGAATCTTCGCAAAAAGCGTTCATCATTATGTTAAATTAACAATAACTCCTCCTTTTTTATCCACAATTCTTTGATGATAATGATCTTTTTACTATCTTTCAGATAGAAATTTACGAAAATAAATGTCAAAAAAATTTCGCAACTTTGCATACATTTTGAATCATAAATTTCAGAAGTAATATTAATTTAAAAAAGTTTGTCGAGGTTTGTAAGCATATTCAGACATTGGCCGACGAAGGATGTGAGTATTGGAAGAGTATTTTGGAAATGAACTTGTGAAGAAGTTCGAAGAAATGATGGAAAATAATGATGAATTCTACTTTGATACAGAAGAATTGGAAGACATTATTGTTTATTACCTGGAGCTGGGAGACTTTAATTACGCCGATATGGCGGTGAATTATGGTTTGAAGCTTCATCCCAATTCTTTGGACATTAAGATTAAAAAACTTGAAGTTCTTTTAGAATGGGAAGATTATAATGCGGCGAAAGACCTTATCGATGAGCTGAAAGGTTCTTCAATGGAAAACACAGACTTTTTGGTATGCTACGCAAAGTATTATTCGAATTTAGGAAATCCTAAAAAATCCATAGAAATTTGTAAAAAAGCACTGGAGCTGAAGGAAGAAGAAAATTTTCTTCACAACTTTATTGCAGACGAATATGTAAATTTAGGAGACCCTTTTAACGCTCTTAAACATTACAGAAAAGCACTGAAAGAAGATCCTACGGATGAATATTCGCTGGAAAATTGTATGGTGTGCTTTGCAGATCTTAATAAGAGCGAGGAGGCAATTGCCTTTCTGAATGAATATCTGGACGAGTTTGCCTATTCTGAAGTAGCGTGGTTGGAATACGGACAGTTCTATTTCAATAGGAAAAATTACGAAGAAGCGATAAAAGGATACGATTATTTATTGGCGATCAATTCCAACTCTGTAGGAGTTTATGCCAATAAAGCGGCTTGTTATGAAGCTTTAGGACAGTATAAAAGAGCAATCGAAGTCTATGAAGAAATGCTGGAACTGGAATATACCAAAGCGTTTACCTTCTATAAAATTGGGCTGTGTTATAAAGCTCTGAAGCAGCCTATCGTTGCCTTAAACTTTTTCCAGAAATCCTTAAGAGAAGATCCGCAGTTCTATCTTGCTATGATGGAGCAGTCGTATCTTTACGAAGAGATGGGCGGAATGACGGAAGCATTGCATTTTGCAAGAGAAGCGACTTATCTAAACGAAAATAACCTTGATTATCAGAAAAGATTGGCTTTTCTCTTTATCGATTCCGGAAAGTTTGAAGAAAGCCTTTCCTGCCTGAAAAAGCTGGTGGATGTAGAACCTTCAAGATTTTACAACTGGTACGCTTACTCGGAAGTTTTAATGCTTTTGGGAGAATATGAAGAAGCGATTATCGTTTTAAAAGAAGCTTTAAAATCGCATAACAGAGCCGAATTGTATTATCAGCTCAGCAACTGTTATTTCAACCTTAAAGATCAGGAAAAAGGCGTTGAATCCCTTCATAATGCATTAGAACTTGATCCTTCATTAGTAACGGATATGCAGAAAAAATATCCTTTCATTAAGGATGAGGTTAAAAAAGTAAAGGCAAAAGTTAAAAAGAAAAATTAGTCATTTGATTTTCCAATGACACAATAAAAATCCTGCAGAAATGCAGGATTTATTTTTTAATTATATTAGATTTTGTCCTTAAAAAGATGAGTCCGGCAATAATAATACTTGCCCCCAAAAACTGTAAAACCGAAAGCTTTTCACCATCCAGAATTCCCCAGATAATTGCAACAATAGGCATCAGTAAAGTTACCGTTGATGCAAATAATGGCGTTGAAACTTTTAACAGACGGTAATTCATCATCATAGCCAATCCGGTTCCGAAAATAGATAGAAGACTTACAAAAAAAAGTCCGGTCAGATTGCTTTCATCAAAACTGAAAGTCGAGAAAAATCCGGTAAAAGTTAAAGCAATTAAGGAAGGAAAAAATAAAACAAAGCCAAACACAAAAGCCGATAAAACGGTAGAAGAAACATCCATAAGCTTGGATTTTACCGTTGTTGTACTTAAAGCATAGCAAAAAGTAGCAAGCAGAAGCAGCAAAATAGGAATCAGTTTAAATTTTCCGCCTTCTCCGTCT
The DNA here is from genome assembly GCF_030518295.1 of Chryseobacterium urinae. Taxonomy (NCBI): domain Bacteria; kingdom Pseudomonadati; phylum Bacteroidota; class Flavobacteriia; order Flavobacteriales; family Weeksellaceae; genus Chryseobacterium; species Chryseobacterium urinae. The sequence continues at coordinate 100,300 of NZ_JAULSJ010000009.1, forward strand.
CCGCCAAAAGCCAGTAGACAAACTCCGCTGAAACTTATTAAAGTCCCGATAAGCTGTTTCTTTGTTGTTTCAAACTTCCAGATCAGAGCGCCCACAATAATCACGAAAATCGGCATCATAGAATTGATAATTCCCGCAATACTGCTGCTTACTTCTGTCTCTGCAATCGGAAACAGAAACATCGGAAAAAAATTCCCCGTAAAAGCAGCTAAAATCAGCCATTTTAAATGCTTCTTGGGAAAAAGTTTGTATTTTGAAATTGCAACAGGCATCAGAATAATTCCTGCGATTAAAACCCGTAAAGCTCCCACCTGATAAGGACTGAAATGCTCCAGAGATTTTTTGATCAGAATAAATGAGGATCCCCAAATGATACTGAGTACAACCAGAAGAATCCATTTTTCTTTATCTGCGTTCATTATTTTCGTATAAAATTTTTAAAAAATCCTTTTTGGGAATCATTCTTGCTCCCAGACTTTCAAGATGGTCTGTGTGAGACTGGCAATCGATAAGTTCAAGACTGTTTTGATGTTTTTCGGCAAAACAAATAAATCCGGCTTTGGAAGCGTTACTCACTTTGGCAAACATGCTTTCGCCGCAGAAAACATTCCCAATCTGTAAACCATAAAAACCACCAACCAATTCTTCATCCTGCCATACTTCAATGCTTTTTGCCAGTCCGTAATCATGAAGTTTGATGAAAACGTTCATCAACTCGTCCGAAAGCCACGTTCCGGTCTGTCCTTTCCTGCTAATTTCCTGACAGTTTCTGATAACCTCTCTGAAATTTTTGTTTTCCGAAAAAGTAAAAATATTCCTGTTGAGAATTTTTCTCATCGACTTTGAAACCTTAATCTCTTTCGGAAACAATACAAATCTTGGATCAGGACACCACCAGAGAATTTCCTCATCGGGATTATACCATGGAAAAATTCCCAGCTGATAAGCAAACCATACCCTGTCTATTGAAAGATCTCCTCCAAAAGCAATAACACCTTCGTGCCCGTCATAAACCTTCGGATCGGGAAATGAAATTTCGTTTTCGTCTAATCGAACCATTTTCAAAAAAAATCCCACTTGATAAAGCAGGATTTGTATTTTCAGTGTTATCTATTGTATTAGAAAGGAAGATCGTCATCTTCATCATCTGCAAAAGGGTTCTCGTTGGAAACCGGAGAAGCAGACTGCGATGGCGCAGCTTGTGTAGGTTCTGAAGCGTTATCGAATACTTTTTCTACTCTCCATCCAGTAATGGAATTGAAGTATTTTGTTTCGCCTTGTGGAGAAACCCATTCTCTTCCTCTGATGTTGATTCCTACTTTCACATTCTCTCCTTCTCTTAAATTATCCAATAAACTGATCTTATCAGACAAAAATTCTATGTTTATCGGCTGTGGATACTGCTCCTGCGTCAGAATCACCATTTCTCTCTTTTGGAAACCGCTCGCAAAAGTCTGAGCATCAAATATTTTCTTTACCGTTCCTTGTAATTCCATATCATATTAATTAACGCTGTAAAAGTAAGAAAATCAATCGTAATAAAGGCTACGCGAAAAAAAAAATGTAAAAATTTTAATTTTTTTTCCTGAAAAGTTTGGAGGTAAAAGAATTTATCCTATCTTTGCACCACTGAAAACGACAAAACGAAACAAGTTCTTTTAAAAAATAAGTTTTCATCATAATCAACGCGGATGTGGTGTAATTGGTAGCCACGCCAGACTTAGGATCTGGTGCCGAGAGGCGTGGGGGTTCGAGTCCCTTCATCCGCACAGTATGCGAAAATAGCTCAGCTGGTAGAGCACAACCTTGCCAAGGTTGGGGTCGCGGGTTCGAATCCCGTTTTTCGCTCCACGCCTGCCCTGGTGGTGGAACTGGTAGACACGCAGGACTTAAAATCCTGTGCCTCTTTTGGCGTGCGGGTTCAAGTCCCGCCTGGGGTACTAAAACCCTCTGTAATTAATTTTACGGAGGGTTTTTATTTTTTATCAGTTTTATTCTTAAAACTTTAAACAATACATGAAATTGATTTTCTGTGATTCTGAAAATTATTTTTCATTTTCTAAAAAGTAACTTTCCATTCTTCAATTTTTTATTAATTACGCTTAAATCTAATATTTAAGATGCAGTTGAGATTTCTAGGGAAAATAAAATAATGCAGATAATATTTGGTGAAACTGTAATTTTTAATATATTTGAAAAAGATAGATCCTTGCTTTCTTTTTTAAGAAAAGATGATGTTTCGTCATCACTGTAAAATTGCTTAGCTTACGGCACTACATACTATCTTTAATGGGGAAAATGGTACTAGTGGGTACCTTTTCAGTTCATTTTCCGGGAAAATAAAGGTACCCACTAGTACCATTTTCTGGGAGTTGATAGATATAGTCCTTGGAAAATACGAAGGTTTATCCAAACAAGCCCTATAAACGATAGGGCTTTTTATTTATAAAAAACACAACCATGTCACAAAACCTAAGCAGGCAACAAATTTATGACCGTATAAAAGCTTCTTCCAAAGACAGCTATATTTTAGAAGAAATGAAAAGGCTTGGTTTCTGGCAGGAAACTTCTACGCCTTCCTTGCCGGAGCAGCTTATCCAAAAAGAGGTCGTTTTACAAAAAGAACTGCAGGAATTACTTGCGAAAGACCGAAAATACGGCAATCAGGAAGCAATGCTTCGCGAAATGCGCAAAAAGCGGATGCAGGAAGCAAAAGCTAAAAGGGAAGTAACCAGGCAGAAAAACGAAAAAAAACGTCAGGAAAAAGCAGATCGCTGGAAAGAATTGCAGCAGGAGCAGATTATTTATCTGGGCGAAAATGTTTCCAAAGGGCTTCATCAAATGCAGTCTGATACGGAAAAACTGCATCAGTTTTCACTTCCCGTTTTCGAAAATATATTAGATTTTAGCCAGAAATCGGGATTTAGTCTTTCCCAGATCAGATATCTTGCTTTTAACAGAAACGTTTCGGAAAAATCACACTACCATATTTTTGAAGTTTCAAAAAAATCGGGCGGGAAGAGAAAAATATCAGCTCCAAAACCAAAGCTCAAATTATTTCAGCAATGGATTTTAGAAAATATTTTAAACAGAATCTCAGTAGGAGAGGTTGTTCATGGGTTTACGCCTAACAAATCAATTGTTACCAATGCAGAACCCCATCTTGGGAAAGATATTGTGATTAATATTGATCTGCAGGATTTTTTTCCTTCAATAAGTTATAAACGGGTAAAAGGTCTGTTTTCAAAATTCGGATATTCTGAACAATTATCTACTGTTTTTGCATTGATCTGCACACAGGCTCACACAGAAGAAGTTTTGCTGGATGGGGTTAAATATTTTGTTCACAAAGGAGAGCGGTTTTTACCGCAAGGTTCCCCCGCAAGTCCGGCAATCAGCAATAGTATTGCCTATAAATTAGATAAAAGATTACAGGGGCTTGCTAAAAAATTCGGATTTGCGTACACGCGTTATGCGGATGATCTTACTTTTTCTGCTGATCGTGATTCAGAACAGAATATTAACAGGCTTTTATACTTTGTAAAGAAGATTATTAAAGATGAAAATTTCACGATTCATCCGGATAAACTTCACATTATGAGACGGAAGCATCAGCAAAAAGTAACAGGAATTGTAGTTAACGAAAAGCTGAATGTGGAACGGACAAAGCTCAGAAAATTCAGGGCATTGCTGCATAATATTGAAATCAATGGATGGCAAAACCAAACGTGGGGAAAAGCGTATCATCTTATTAATGCTATTGAAGGATATATTAATTTCGTTAATATGGTAAATCCTTCCAAGGCATCAGTTTTTAAAGAAAAATTAAAAACAATTGTAGCAAAACACGGAGTGCCTTTTGTTGAAGTTCAAAAAGTGATCCCAGACGGGATAGAATTGGCTGAAGTTTTAGAACCGGAACAAGATGCGGTTACACCAAAAGAGGAAAAAACAGATTGGTGGAATATCTTTTAATCTGAACCGAAACACATAAATATCAACATCTTAATTCATAAGATAGATGAAAATCATTAAACAGACCAAACTTTTTTTCCACGAAGGAAAATCAGATAAAGTTTACGAAATAGACCTTTGTGAAGTAAATCCCGATGCCTTCATCGTCAATTTCCGTTACGGAAGACGCGGTGCAGCATTGAAGGAAGGCAGCAAAACGCCCACTTTTGTTTCCAGAGAAAAAGCAGAAAATATTTTTGACCAGCTCGAAAAAGAAAAAAGAAATAAAGGCTATCAGTCTGAAATCGAAGTTTTTGTAGAGCTTCCTTCATTGGATGCACTGAATATGAATTCAGCAGAAGGTGTTATTTTAAAACGTCTGGAAGATGCGACACAAGGAATTAATTCTTTTAAAACCGAATGGAAAACTTCGCGGGTTATCTGGAAAGCCGCTCAGATGAAAATCAACGAAGCCGTTCCTTATATATTAAAACTGGCAACAAAAGGCAGCGAAATGCAATTGTATGCTGCTGTTTTTGCCATCAGAACCTTAAAAATTACTCAGGCTTCGGAACTTCTTTACAGTATTGCGCGCAGTTCCAGACACAAAAAGTACATCAGAAATGTTGCTTTTGATGCGCTTTTAGCAATAAGTGACACTTCCGGCTTGGAAAAAATTGTTTCAGAATTACTGGAGAGTCTGCCCTCTGAAATAAAAGATTTTATTGATCAGGGAAATTATGATGATCTAAAACAGTATTATTTCGAAAAATTTAAGAAAAAAGAGAAAACGGACGAGCTGGTTTATCTTTATCTTTTATCAAAAGCGTATCCTTCTTTGGTTCGGATGATAGAAGAAATAATATGGAAAATTCCCTTCGCATCGCCGTATTTCAGAAATATTCGTGCAATTTATAAATTAGCCCGTTTTCGGGATGATGCCCAGATTTTAGGAATGCTTTCCTATTTATTTGAAAAAAAATCTCCGATGTTCAAAAGAACAGCCAGTCTGAATAAAGAAGCATGGAATCAGAACCAGTATTTTTATCAGATCGGAACTTCTGTGAATGTAAGAAAAGAGCTTTCCGGGGAAGAAAGCAGAATTGCATTTTCAAATTTCACCAAGCTTTATTTTCAGAAAAACAGTTTTTATTATTTGAAAGAACTGGGAGAGCAGAACAAAGGAAGAGAATATCTGAGATTTGCTGTTAATGCTCTTATCCAATATACCGATGACAGTTATCTTCCGGCTCGCAAAAGCCCTTTAAGTCATTATGGAACTTATAACTGGAAGGAACGAAGATATTATTATACCGTTGTAGAATCTCCGGAATGTTACCGTTCTCCGCTTCTTACAATCATACTTTTCGGAAGAGATAAGAATCGCAAAATGGATTCAAATCTTGAATTCTACATCAAAAAAGAAGAATTCTGGAGCACGGAATATTATTATCAGGCAAATAAGATCAACAAAGTGGAGCAGGAAAATTCAGCAACATCTGAAACCACTTCAGATAACAAACAGTCGGGATCTTTACATCAGATAATCAATACATTTAAAAATATTTTTGGCTCAAATAAAGAAAAGCCGACACCTTTCCCTCAAAAACAGGAAGAATCTGTTATAAAATCTGAGGAAAACCCGGAAAGACTGGAGCTTTATCCTGAGTTTTGGGATGAAATGCCCGAAGCTTACCTGCAGCTTCTGATGCAGGCAAAGATGGATCTGGTAATGAAATTTGCATACGAAAACGTTTCTGTTCACTCTAAATACAGAGATTTGCTGCAAAAAATAGATCCTGAAATGATGGTCTCGCTGCTTAATAAATCTTCTGAATATCCTCAGAAATTAGCCTTGGAAGTATTATCTGAAAAACAGGAGGAACTGAAAAGAAACGAAAGTTTTGTCGCAAAACTGTTGGTGTGTGAGACCGAAGAAGCAAGAAATTGGGCAAAAACAGCAATCGATAATAATACAGGATATTTTCTGGCTTCCACAGATTTTATGATGCATTTAATCATGAATTCACGAAAAGAATCTAATGAATTTATCAATAATCTGCTTCAGAGTGCATCTTTATCCGAAGAAAGACAGAAAACACTGCTTGGAAAAGTAATTATAGAGCTGCTTTCTATGGAAAATAGCGATAACAATAATGCTGTCGCAGAATCTGCAACGAAAAAGCTTAAAATAACCGCTTTTGATAATTTTTCCGAGATCAGTTGGGAAATTGTTGCCCAGTTATTGACTTCTCCTTTAAATAACAACAGGTTTCTGGCAAGTGAAATCCTGCTTTCGAAGTCTGAAAAATATTCTGTAACGGAAATTCCTGTTTCAATTATTGAACTATTGCTGAATAACACCAACGAATCCATCAGACAAAACGGAATCAGTCTTTTAGAACAGTACCCGAAAGAAGAAATCGCAAGAAACTGGCAGGAAATTCTCCCCCTGCTTTCTTCTGAATATAAAGAAGTTGTGGAATGTATTTTTTCACAAAACGACCGACTGGATTCTAAGTCTGAAGCTCAGATGGAAACGTTTGAAAAGCTGTTTGATCTTCTGATGAAAGAACAGAGATTTGAAAATTCTCATCAGTTGTTTAGAGAGTATCTGGAAAAAACAGCATCAATATATATTAATAAAATTCCGGTAAAATGGATTCTCAGATTACTGTTTGCGGACAGCGTGAAAAATCAGCTTTTTAGCTTCGAACTTCTTAAAAAAATAGAAGACAATAGTAAATTCACCTTAAAACAAGTCATTGCTCTTGCCAATCATGAATTTTTAGCCGTAAGACAATGGGCTTGGAATTTTTATAAAAAGAATGTTGAAAGAATAAAATCCGACCGTAATCATGCGCTTGGCATTTTGGATGCAAAATGGGACGACAGCCGCGAATTTGCCTTTCATTTCTTCAGCACTGAATTTACAGACGAAGACTGGGATACAGATTGCTTGGTAGGAATTGCAGATTCTGTACGTTCTGATGTAGAAAATTTCGGTAAAAACCTTATCATGAAATTTTTCAGAAAAGAACACGGATTGGAGTACCTTACAAAACTCAGTCAACATCCAAGCCAGAATATGCAGCTTTTTGTAACCTCTTATCTTGAAGAATATGCAAGTGATAACCCGGAAAAGATTAAAGAGCTGGAGTTTTACTTCCGATCTGTGCTTTCAAGGGTTAATAAATCCCGTACAGCCAAAAACAGGATTTTGGATTTTCTGGAAAAAGAAGGGCGAAAGAATAATGAATCTGCCGAAACCGTAAGCAAAATTCTGGACGATTTGTCGGCAACCAGTGCTGTTCAGGATAAAGCAAAATGCATTGACGTCATTTCCGAACTGAAAATGATTTATCCTCAGCTTAATGTTCATCTTCAATTAATCTCTTAAGCCATGTTATTCGATTATAAATTTCACAAAGATACTGCCGTTACCAATTCCGCAACGAGCACACAAATGAGCTTTTCGCCGGATCTGCAGAGAGATCCCACATTTTTTGTAGGAAAGCTGAATAAAAAGATCCCTTTTCGGGAAGCCATCTCTGCACTGCATGATGTGGTGGTTTCTGATCTTCGTTTTAAACCTAAAGACAGGGCAGAATACAAAGAATGGGTTACCGAGCAGGAAAAGCTCTGGCTGAGCGATTATATGGCTGAATTTCAGGTGGAAGAGATCCGGAAGAGAATGGCAGAGGTAAGAGGAGAACTGGATTTGGTATATAAAGAAAAGAACAGAGTTTTAGGTCCTTTCAATACAGCCAAAAAAGCTTATTTTGATTATCTGTACCAAAAAGACAAAGACGCGTGGTTTGTTCTGGATCCTGTTATCACGGTTCATCCCGACGAAGTTTTCTTTGAATGTTTCAGCCAGGACGAATCCACTTACGGAAAATTAAGCAGCAGTTATAATGTTTTCACAGAGATTAACGAGTTTAAATGTGGAACCACTAATATTGATTATTCGGCTGCACTTTATAATGAATTCCAAAAAATAAGAGATTATAAAGATACGGAATTTAAAATTGATCCTTCAGGTTTTGAGGCACTTACCACCAATGAAGAAGTGTACAAAGAAGAGAAGATAGATTTGCCGGATTCCTGGGTCAGAGGATTTTTACAGGTAAGTTCAGCCATGACTTTACCCGTAACGACTTTTGATCTTCATCCGATGGATATTTTCAGTATCTGTCAGTTTTTAAGAAGATTTAAAGAAAAAAAAGGACCGAGAGCATTGCGTTTTATCCTTGAACCCGGAAAACCTGTTCAGGCGGTTTTCGAACCGTGGTACGAAACTCTAACATTTCACCGTTCAGTTTATACGGGATCAGAAAGCAAAACTATCAGGATTTGGGGAAGAAGAAGATTGCTGATTCTGGAAAGATTAATCCCGATTGCTAAAAATTTCAGAGTGGTTTTATTAGGAAACGGATTGCCCTCGTTTTATATTGCAGATTTGGGAGATATGGCTTTCACATTGGGACTTTCCGGATGGACGACAAATGACTGGAGCAGAGCCGGGAATTTTGATCTTATGGCTCCCAGAGGAAATGTGGATCTGCTTACTCAGGAAAAAGTTTTTAATACATTAAAAGAAACCTGGTTTGGAACTCCCGCCGAACTTTCAAAAAAATTAAATCTCGATACGGCAACAATTTCTTCTTCGCTTACATCTTATACACAGGCAGGAAGAGTGATTTATGATCTTAATCTCGGATTATACAGGGTTCGTGAGCTCACTCAGGAGCCTTTGGATATGAAACAGTTGCGGTTCTCCAGTCCGCAGGAAGAAAGAGCTAACCAACTGATCGCAGAAGATAAAGTAAAAATAAATTACAGCGCTGAAAATGATATTCTTAAAATTCAGGGAACCATTCAGGAAAGCTATGTAACCTATCAGGCGGAAGCTTTTATTGATAAAGACCAACGATTGACCGACGGAAACTGCCAGTGCGGTTTTTACAGGGCAAACGGATTGAGACAGGGACCGTGTGAACATATTCTGGCTTCAAGAATGATGATTAACAGAAAATAATAGAGCATAATTTTTTTTAAAATTTGATAAAGGAGGATTTTTTATTTTTAAATTTCCTCCTTTATTCATGTCCCATCTTTTCCCTATTTTTGTCTAATTCCAAATTTCAAATGAAAAGAATAATCCTTATCGAAGATGAAACCAGTGTGGTGTCCTTTATCAAAAAAGGGCTGCAGGAAAGCGGATATGAAGTTTCTGTGGCTTTTGACGGTAAAACCGGCGTTCAATTGGTGCAGTCGAATGATTTTGATCTGGTGATCCTCGATATTATGCTGCCGGAAATGAATGGGCTGGATGTCTGCAAAGAAATCCGAAAAACCAATCAGAATGTTCCGATTCTCTTCTTAACCGCTTTAGGAACTTCCGAGAACATTGTTTTGGGCTTGGAAAGCGGAGGTGATGATTATCTGGTAAAACCGTTTAAATTCATAGAACTTGTCGCAAGGATCAAATCTTTACTGAGAAGGAGCAATAGCGGAAATCAGCATGAAAGTGTTGAAGATGAAGAAGATAATGAATATGTGTATCAGTTTTCAGATTTGGTTTTAAATGATTATACCAAAAAAGTGACGCGTGCGGGCGAAGAAATTTCACTTACTTCCACAGAATACAAGCTGCTTTTGTACTTTTTAAACAATCCTGAAAAAGTAATTTCACGAACAGAAGTTTTAGAAGCGGTTTGGGGCGTGAATTATGAACTGGGAACCAATGTTGTAGATGTTTATGTGAATTATTTGCGTAAGAAGCTTGATAATCAGGAAGATAATAAGCTGATTCATACGGTGATAGGAATGGGATATGTTCTGAAAAAATCTTAAGAATGTTTAATAAAGTTGTCACAAATCAGACCAAAACGATGGTGCTTCTGATGTTGGTTTTTACCGCCATCATATTGTTGTTCAGTGGATTGGTGTATTTTTCAATTGTCAACTTTTCTCATCAGAGATTTTACGAGCTGCTGAAAATTCGTACCACCACCATTATTCAGATCGAAAAAGGCAAAGACAATCTGGATCTTCCGGAAAATTACATTCTGAACGGATTAAACGATGAAGAGCTTCCGATGGAGCGGGATTATGTTTTTGCAATTCCGGCAGATTCAAACTTTAAGAAAATTTCGGATGAGGTTCATATTCCCGACTATTTTTTTAAAAGCATTGTAAAAAAAGGCGAGGCGAATTTTAATGACAAGGAGTTTTACTACATCGGGCAGACTTTTAAGCATGATGATAAAAATTATATTGCCATCGCATCCGCCAAAAACCATTATGTGGTTTACTATCTCGGGTTTTTAAAAAGAACCCTCATTACCTGTATCGTTCTTTCGCTCTTTTTCAGTATGATCTTTTCTTTTTATTTATCGAAAACGTTATTTAAGCCCATCCTTAAAATTACAGGAAAAGTAAAGGAAATCAGCTCAGAAAATCTTCATTTGCGTCTGGAACCACAACCCGATAATAAGGAATTAAACGAACTCATCGACACTTTCAACGGAATGTTGAACCGCATCGAAACTTCTTTTGAAACCCAGAATCACCTGATCGGAAATGTTTCCCACGAGCTGAGAACGCCGTTAACATCAATTATGGGTGAAGCAGATGTTGCACTTTCGATTTCCAGAACCAATGAAGAGTATAAAGAAACTTTGGGAATCATTCTGAACGAAGCCGAAAAATTAGACAAAAAAATCAAGGCTTTGCTGATGATCGCACAGACTGGATTTGACGGCAAAATCCAGAAAATGGATAAAGTGCGGATCGATCAGTTGCTTTGGGATGTAATTGAAACCCTCCGAAGGATAGATTCAAGAAATAATATCTATCTCGATATCAGTATGTTGCCCGACAATCCTAAAAAACTGAAAGTTCAGGGAAATGAACAGTTACTGCATCTTGCGGTTGCCAATATTATTCAGAATGGCTGTAAATATTCTAATTTTCAGCAGGTTAAAGTTTCTTTGGGAGCTACGGATTCGGATGTCTACATTATTGTAAAAGATAGCGGCATCGGAATTCCAGGACAGGAAATGAATAAAATTTACGATCCTTTCTTCAGGGCTTCCAACACCAAAAATTACGAAGGTTACGGAATCGGACTTCCGTTGGCAAGAAATATCGTGAGAATACATCGTGGAGAACTAATCGTAAGCTCGCACGAAAATCAGGGAACGACCGTTCAGTTGCGTTTCCCGAATTTCTACAGTATGCAGACAGACGGAAAAGAGATCTAATATAATCATCGTTAATTTTTAAACTGTTAATTCTTTTTAACAGATTCTAATCGTATTTTAATCTCTTTAATCACATTTTAATTCCGTTCCAAAGACGTTCTAATTTGGTCGTTTTAGTTTTGTATCATCAAAAAAGAATAAATACAAATCTAAATCTCATTAATATGAACAAGACGATTTTAATAGCCACCGATTATTCTCTTGAATCTTTGAACATTCTGAAAAAAGTAATGAGAGAAAAAGATGCTTCGGAAGACCAGAATCAATATAACATTCTTTTGGTTTCGGGGTATGATATGGGAGATTCCATCAGAGATCTTCTTTTTAATACAAAAAGTACCATTTTCAATAAAATCAGACCGCAGGAATTCTGCGATGCGTATGAAATTATCAGGAATAAATATCCTCACCTGATCAATAAGATTGTGTGCGATATTTTCACGGGAAGTTTCCAGAGAACATTCAATAATTATGTGAAAGCGGAAAATATTGAAGAAGCATACTATTCTCCTTCTATTAAAAGCAAAGGAAATGGTAAGTTCGATCTTATTCCTTACATCAAAAAATGTAAAGACCTGAAATCTCAGGAAATTTCGGTTGAAGTTCGCAAAAGCCTTCCGGAAAAAGGAAGACTGGCGGAAATCTTTGTGGAAGCTTAACACTAAAGAACTTTAAAAATTTAGAAAAATGCTAAGGAATTATAGTAACAGCAGAACGTTGGGAGACAACATCAGACTGGGAACGCTGACTGCCTTTACGGCAGGTACTATAAACATTGCTTCTCTGTTGATATTTCTCTCTTTTACCTCCAATGTAACGGGACATTATGCTATTCTTGCGGCAGAAATCAGTAAAGCAAACTGGTCACAGGTTGCGGTGGTGGGAATGTGGATCTTCCTGTTCTTTTTCGGGGGATTTGTGTCGAATTTTATTGTGATCACATTCAATCAGAAAAGTAAATATTTCGCCCATGCAATGCCATTGGTTCTTGAGATCGCGTGTTTATTGTTTGTGGGAATCTACGGACAGTTTTATTACCGGAAAACGCTGGAAGAAACAGAATATCTGGTGGCTTTAATGCTATTCGCAACGGGTCTGCAGAATGGTTTAACTGCGAGTATTTCTAATTTCTCGGTAAAAACTACCCACCTTACAGGAACGACCACCGATCTTGGGATTTTATTCTCCATGTTTACGCAGAAAAAATTCAGAAAGAACGGCGAACTGGTCGGAAGAGCAAAACTGCTGATGAGTATCATGATTTCCTATGTTTTGGGTGCGGTTTTTTCAGGGTTAACCTATTATTATCTTGAATTCAGAGTTTTTTATGTAATCAGTCTGTGTTTGCTGGTCGTAATCGGGTACGATGCGTACAAAATTCATATCAGACATTTCAATACGAAATACCGGTACAGCAGAATTTATAAGAAACCGAATCTGATGGCATATTTTTATGATAAAATCCACGGAATTCCGGTGATTAAAGAACAGAAAAGAGACAAGAAAAGGAAGCTTGTATTTGATGAATGAAATGGGCAGAAGCTTAGCATAAAAGATCAAAATTCTTGATAAGATTCTGAATACTTTTTGTAAAGCTTTGCCTGAATAAACAGACAATGTTAAATAAGAGATATAAATATCAGTATTAATTTTGTGTAAACTAGCTGTGAATCAATCCTCTAATTGTATAACGCAATTGGGGGATTGTGTTTTTATGAAAACACCGATAACGAGACATTTTGTCTGAATCTGAAGCATGGCTGGAATGTTGATATGTTGATAAATTAATTTTAATTCAGAAGTTTATAGTTTTAATTCTTATTTTGAATGACTATTTTTGTAAGTTGATTTACGTTTTTTATGTCAGATATTATTCAGCTTTTACCCGATCATGTAGCCAACCAAATTGCGGCAGGAGAAGTAGTGCAGAGACCGGCTTCCATTGTGAAAGAACTTTTGGAAAATGCCATCGATGCAGATGCCACAAAAATTGAGTTGATTATCCGGGATGCCGGAAAAAATCTGATTCAGGTTGTAGACGACGGAAAAGGAATGTCTGAGACGGATGCGAGAATGGCTTTCGAAAGACACGCCACTTCAAAAATCCGCGGAACGGAAGATATTTTTAAAATCTCTACCAAAGGTTTCCGTGGCGAAGCGCTGGCTTCCATTGCGGCCGTTTCTCAGGTGGAATTGAAAACCAAGCAGAAAGACGCTACCATCGGAACGAATATTTACATCGAAGGAGGGGTTTTCCAGTTTCAGGATCCTGTTCAGACGGCAGAAGGTTCTAATTTTCTGGTTAAAAACTTATTTTATAACGTTCCGGCAAGAAGAAAATTCCTGAAAAACAACAATGTAGAATTCCGACATGTTATCGATGAATTTCAAAGAGTTGCTTTAGCGCACGAAACGCTTGAGTTTTCTCTGTTCCATGATGATGAGCCGATTTTCAGGTTAAGAAAAGGAAGCCAGATGCAGCGTATCGTGGATGTTTTCGGAAGAAAACTGCAGCCGCAGCTTATTCCCATCAAAGAAGATATTATTTGGTGTAAGCTTCACGGCTATGTTGCCAAACCGGAAGGAGCCAAAAAAACTAGAGGAGAACAGTTTTTATTTGTCAACGGAAGATATTTTAAAAGTCCATACTTCAATAAAGCCGTTCAGGAAGCATTTGAAGGATTGCTTTTGCCGGGTTATGTGCCTACGTTTTTCCTTTTTTTAGATATTGATCCTGAAAAAATAGACGTTAATATCCATCCGCAGAAAACAGAAGTAAAATTTGAAGACGAACATCTGATCTTTGCTTTATTGCGTTCCACCATTAAACGTTCTCTGGGAATTTATAATGTTTCTCCAAGTCTGGATTTTGAAAAAGATCCTCACTTTGATGAAATTATGCACAAAACGTTCCCGAGTAAAGGTAACAGTGGAGGTGGAACAACACTGAAAATGCCGGAAATCATCGTAGATAAAGACTACAATCCTTTTATTGAAGAACGTGAAGTTGCACAGGCGGAAATTCAGAACCTTACAGAAATGTACCATCAGAATATCACTGCAGAACCCTCCAAGATCAATCTGTTTGAAGATGAAGATTTTGATGAAGATCTGATGAGGTTACCGAACGGATACTGGCTGTTCAACAAAGGGGATGAAACTTTAATGCTGGATTTGGGAAGAATGCACAGACTTGTGGTTTCAGAAAATACAAAACCTGTAAAAAAAGGAACAACCAACGGTCATGCTCTGCTTTTTTCTCTCGAATATCATATGAATGAGATTGAAAAGGCGAAATACAATTCCATTAAAAAATATCTTCCGGAGCTTGGTTTTGAAATGAGCATTGCCCACGAAAGTGTGTTAAGAATAGATGCGGTTCCGGAAGGACTGAAAGAAACGCAGGTTATGAAGTTTCTTGAAAACCTTTTTGAAATTTTGGAATATAAGTCTGAGGAAGAATTCATGCAGTATTATCAGAACCAGTGGAGTAAGCTTCAGTCGAAATCAAGATTCGATTTCATATACAAAAAAGATGCGGAGCAGCTTATCAAGGATTTTACCGCTTTGGGCTTCCCTGAATTTTTACCCAACGGAAAAAGATGTTTCTACGAAGTTCCGTTTAATGATTTTAAAAACAAATTTTAGAAACTATGTTTAACAGTATACCTCCGGTAACGAGAAATATCATTATCATCAATATTGCTGTATTTGTTATAGCCAATTTGCTGTTTCAGGATAGATTTGTAGGATATCTTGCTGCTTTTTATCCCTTCTCGCCATTTTTCAAATCCTGGCAGATTGTTACGCATATGTTTATGCATGGAAGCTTCATGCATATCCTTTTCAATATGTTTACTTTATTCAGTTTCGGACCTATACTGGAAAACAGCTTAGGAGAAAAAAAATATTTAATTCTTTACTTTTTAAGTGGTTTGGGAGCCTTTTTCCTGTTCAATCTGTGGAATTTTGTTGAGGTTCAGCAGATTTCCAGCGAATTGCAGCAGTTAGGATTTAATCTGAATGAATATCTTTCGGGTTCCTCTGTACAATATTCAGGTTCTTCTCAGGCTGTACTTCGACAACAGGAATTGATTGGAGAACTCAACGGAATTATGGGAACGCCGATGGTGGGAGCTTCCGGAGCGATATTCGGTGTTGTGGCAGCATTTGCAACACTTTATCCGGAGGCAAAAATCGGAATTATGTTTATTCCGATTCCTATGAAAGTTAAATATGTATTGCCGGTCGTTGTTATTGGCTCCATTTATCTAGGTGTTTCCGGAAATGGAGGCGGGATTGCACATTTGGCTCACGTAGGAGGAGCGATCGTAGGTTTTATTTTGGCAAGAATTTGGAGAAAGCATTTATACAGATTTAATTAAACCTCTTGAAAATCCTTCGTCTTATTTTTCTCATCCTTCATGCCGGAATATTTATTTTATTATGCGGAATGTTGATGAATGCGTATGTTTCGCCCAAAATATTTCCTTGGCTGAATTTACTTTCTTTAGGTTTTCCTTTATTGATTATTGCTTATATTCTGCTTACTATTTTCTGGATCATCAGTTGGAAGAAAAGAGCTTTTGTCTTTTTTTTCGCGGGACTGCTGTTTTTCAATCCTTTTTTACGCTGGATTAATTTTTCTCAGCCAAAAAATGAAAAAGCAGATTTAAAAATCGTTACTTTCAATGTTAAAAACGGTGTTTTAGGAAAAGAAAATATCGAAAATTTTATCAACAGTCAGGATGCGGATGTTGTTCTGTTTCAGGAGATGGTTAATAAAAAATATGATTTTAAAGATCTGAAGCAAAGCAGCAAAACCCTCCTTACAAGCGTTTTTACAAAACATAAAGTCATTGCTGAGAAAAATTTGCTTGATGGCGAATATGAAAACGGCAATGCAACCCAGACAGATATTGAGATCAATGGAAAAACTTACCGGATCATCAATGTGTATCTGCAGCCTTTCAGATTTGATAAAAGTATGGTTAAACTGAACGGCGACAGTGAAGAAGACGAGCAGAAACTGAAAGATATCGTAAGAAAACTGATTCCTACCTTTAAAATACATCAGGAGCAGATTGTTCCGATAAGAGAAAGCATCGAAAGTTCGCCTTATCCGGTTATTGTGGCTGGAGATTTTAATGCAGTTCCTAATTCGTATGAATATTATGAATTGTCAAAAGATCTTGAAGATTCTTTTATGAAAGCAGGAAGCGGAAGCGCAACCAGTTTCCATGATTATAAATTCCCGATCAGGATCGATTATATTTTCACTTCAAAATCCGTTAAGGCATTGAGCTATAAGGTCGACCGTTCTGCTAAACTTTCAGACCATTATCCTGTTACTGCGACATTTAAGCTCAATAATTAAATCATAAAAACCGTTAATTTTTCTCATGTGGTAGGATTTTTGCTGAAAAGCTCTATATCCCTTAGACTGTTTTCATGAAGCCGCGTCAAGTATTGTTATTTTTCCATATTATTGTTGGTATTTTACTCCTGTGTACATTGGGGAATGCATGGATTCCGCCTAATCTGTTCGGAAATCTGAATCTTCTTTCTCTGGGTTTTCCCTATCTTATTTCATTACATATTATTTTTACACTGATCTGGATTTTCAGAAAAGAAAAAATTGCCATTGCATTCGTTTTGGGAACCTTTTTATTTTATAATCCTATCCGAAGATGGATCAATTTTACGCCCAAAGCAGAAAGTCAGAAATCGATAAGAGATATAAAAGTCATTACTTTTAATGTAAAATACGGCGATTTTGGCTGGGATAAAGTGAAAAAATATATTCAGGATCAGAATGCAGATATCATTCTGGTTCAGGAAAAAGATACCAACCGTGCCTTGAGACAGGATCTGGTGAAATATCCTTCGGTTATTTTAAAAACCAAACATAAAATTGTAAGACAGGAAGAATTAATCACAGATAAATCGCGAGGAAATTCTTTTTATGCAGATGTAGATATCAATGGCAAAATCGTTCGGATTGTGAATGTTTATCTTGAGCCTTTCCGGCTACATAAATCCATGCTTCAGTTCGATGGGCTGAAAAAGGAAGGCGGAAAAATCAATACATTGTTATCGCACATGATTCCTACCTTTAAAGCACATGAAGATCAGATTAAAAAAATCCGAAAAGCGGTAGATCTTTCGCCGTATCCTGTAATTCTGGCGGGAGATTTCAACTCTGTTCCCAATTCTTATGAATATTATAATCTGGGAAAAGATCTTCAGGATGCTTTTTTAGCAGCGGGAAACGGCAGCTCTTCAAGCTTTCACGATTATAAAGTTCCATTGAGAATCGATTATATTTTCAGTTCAAAATCAATTATTCCTTTAAGCTATAAAGTGGATAATTCTGTAAGATTATCGGATCATTATCCTGTAATTGCAGAATTTCTGTTAAATTAGTTCCATGAAAAATTTATCTTTTGCAGCTATTATTTTTTCAGCCTTTGTGATGTCCTGTTCAAAAAAAGAACCGGCAGATTTTTATCCCGCAGACAGCCCGAAAGCAAGTTATGATACTACCGCAATCGATTCTTTCTCGAATGGCGCGATTTCTGTAGATGTTGCAAGGCAGATCAGAATGTCTTCAAAACAGTATCAGGATTCGGTAAAAGAGGCATTAAAACTTCAGGAGCAGGAAAAGAAACTGAAAGAAGAACTTGAAAAGGAAAATAAAAAGAAGGCGGAAGAAGAAAAGAAAAAAGCAGACGAGGAGAAAAAGAAAACATCTGAGCCTTCTGCAGAGGTAAAATCTGCATAATATAAATCACAAAAAAACGTTTTTAAAAAAATTATAAAGTATGAAAAAAAGCATTTTATCTGTACTGATGATCGCAGCCGTGGTTGTGTCATGTACAAAGTCAACATCAAAAACAGAAACTGTTGAAAATCCTGACGGATCAACTACTACCACAACTACTGTTTCTGAAAACGGAATCGGAGTAGATTCGGCAAAAATTAATGAAGTGAAAGAAAACACTCAGGCTAAAATTGATGCTGCCGGACAAAAGATTGATAATGCTGCCGAAGATGCAAAAAATAAAATAGACGCCACTGCAGACAAAACGAAACAGGATCTTCAGAAAGCAGGACAGGACATTAAAGAAGGAGCCGATAAAGTAGGAAAAGACGTGAAAAATGCAGCCGCAAAAGGAGCTTCCAAAGTAGAGGAAGGCGCTAAAAAATTAAAAGAAGATTTAAGCAAGTAAATTAAATCTTTCTGATAAAAATGAAACCGCAGTATTTCTGCGGTTTTTCTATTTATTCAGTTCCAGTAAAGGATCAATATATTCTCGGTCGTTGCTCAGCCTCGGAACTTTATTCTGTCCGCCCAGTTTGCCTTTGGATTCTAGCCAGCAATAGAAAAGATTGGGTTTTGCAATATGAACAATCGGTCTTTTCAGGGTCATATTGTTATAGCGTTTCGCTTCGTAATCGGAATTAATTGATTTAAGATGACTGTCAAAAATATCTATAAAACGCTCTAAATTATCCGGTTTTTCGCAGAATTCAAAAATCCACTCATGAGCTCCGCCTTCGTTCTCTTTCATGAAAACAGGGGCTCCTGTGAAGTCGGAAACAGATGCATTGGTTTCTTCGCAGGCTTTGGTGAGCGCAGACTCAACGTTGGTAATCATCAGTTCCTCTCCAAACGCGTTAATGTAATGTTTCGTTCTTCCTGTTATTTTTATTCTGAACGGATTGATTGAGGTAAAAACAACGGTATCGCCAATGAGATATCTCCACAATCCGCCGTTTGTCGTAATCACCATGGCGTAGTTTTTCCCGATTTCCACATCTTCCAGACTCACGACTTTCGGATTTGAAAAATGGAACTGATCCATCGGAATAAATTCATAAAAAATACCGTAATCGAGCATCAGAAGCATTTCATCACTGTTGGATCTGTCCTGAATTCCGAAAAAGCCTTCGGAAGCATTATAGATCTCGTAGTAATTGATATTTTTTCCGATAATCTGCTTATACTGTTCTCTGTAAGGCTTAAAGCTGATTCCTCCGTGAAAGAATACTTCAAGATTCGGCCACAATTCAGAAATATTTTTGAAGTCAGTTTCTTTCAGAACCCTCTGTAAAAGAACCATCATCCAGCTCGGAACCCCCAAAATACTTCCTACATCCTCCTTTTTAACTTCAGAGGTAATTGCCCTAAGTTTGCTTTCCCATTCTCCCATTAAAGAAACCTTTTTACTCGGAGTGGTGGTTACTTCTACCCAGAAAGGAAGATTGTCAATCAGAATAGCCGATAAATCGCCAAATTTGGTATTAAAATCCGCGTAGAGTTCAGAACTTCCGCCCAGACGAAGATTTTTGTAATTAAAAAGCTGATTTTCGGGGTGGTTGTTGGCGTAAATGGAGACCATATCTTTTCCGGCTTTCATGTGGCAGTATTCAAGGCTTTCCGCAGAAATCGGGATGAATTTGCTTTTGGCATTCGTGGTTCCTGAAGATTTTGCAAAATGTTTGATGTAACCGGGCCAGCTTACATCTTTCTGTCCCTGTCTCGCTTTTTCAATGTAAGGCTCCATTTCTTCGTACGTAACGACCGGAACTTTGTTTTTAAAGTCCTGATAACTCGAAATGGAATTAAAACCATATTTTCTGCCATACTCCGTATCTTCTGCATGAAATAACTGGGAAAATAAGATACCTTTCTGTGTTTCAATAGGATGATTCATGAAATTCTGAATCTGATCTATCCTCTGCCGGATAAACCAATTGACTACCGTATTGAAAAGTGCTTTCGTTGCCATTTCAACAAATATAATAATAATTGGATTTTCAGAGAATTTTTTTGTGATGATAAAATAAAAAAACCGCTACAAATTGTAACGGTTTATATCAGAAATGCTCGTTTACTAGCAATATTCGTCGTAAGCAGCCTGAAGGTTTGCAGCGATTGCTCCTGCAGGATTTCCTTCAATGTGGTGTCTTTCCAGCATATGAACCAGTTCTCCGTCTTTAAATAATGCTACGCAAGGCGAGCTCGGAGGGAACGGTGCTAAATGTTTTCTCGCTTCAACAACGGCTTCTGTATCGAAACCTGCGAAAACAGTAGTTAAATGATCAGGCTTTTTGTCTCCTGTTAAAGAATATACAACTCCCGGTCTTGCAGCTCCTGCAGCACATCCGCATACAGAGTTGATGACCAAAAGGGTAGTTCCTGATTGTTTTAATGCTTCTTCTACCTGAGCCGGAGTTGTCAAGTCTTCGAAACCTTTATCTGTAAGTTCAGCCTTCATCGGCATTACTAAATCTTGTGGATACATATTTTTGTTTTTTGTAAAGTACAAATTTAAGCAATTCTTTACGTTTCATCAATATATAAAAACTATCGGTTGTTTTAGAAAACAAAATGAATTGAATGTTAATAGTTTAATAATAATTGCAAAATTTTAAATTAAATATGTTAATTATCAAAAATAATTACTAAATTTGAAATGATTCTGAAAACAGTTGACCATGAAAAAATATTTACACTGATCCCTCTCAATTTATTTTCTTTCAGTTTTTGCTTTTTACCGAAGCATGAACTGATGTCATTCAGAAAAAATAAATGAAGCCCGAAACTGAAAAGTTCAGGGCTTCTTTAATCAAATCGATATGCAAAGGTTGAATATCCTTATAAAATAGCTGATGTTTTTTGGTTGCTAATTGTAGTTGATGGATAGAAGACCACTCAACTAAAAATTACCAACGATCAGCAATTATGAAAGCAGTTTTTTCGCCATCTCGGAAATGCTTTTTCCGTCCGATTTTCCGGCTAAAGATTTTGAAGCAACTCCCATTACCTTTCCTAAATCTTTCATAGATTCAGAGCCTGTTTCGGCGATAATGTTTTTCATTTCGGCTTCCAGTTCTTCTGCTGAAAGCTGTTTCGGCAAAAACTGCTCAATCACTTTCATCTGAGCTTCCTCCACTTCGGCAAGATCATTTCTTCCCTGTGCAGTAAACTGTTCGGCAGAATCTTTACGCTGTTTTACCATTCTCTGAAGAATAGCAATTTCCTGTTCTGCGCTTACTTCTGCTCCTCTTGCTTCCGTTTTAAGCAGTAATATCTGAGATTTTACAGCACGAAGAGAATCCAAAGCCACTTTGTCTTTGGCTCTCATTGCTGTTTTTATAGCTTCGTTTATTGTATTTTCTAAACTCATGGTTTTTAATTTGATAATTTGAAAAAATGAGACAATTTGAAAATGTAATTATTTTAGAATTGAGAATGTATAATTTTCAAATTCTCAAATTGCTACATTTTCAAATTAAATTTTAGTCTACATCTTTATTTAAAAATCTGTTTTCTCTGATCTGCATATTTCCGTTGTTATCAGACAGGTAAGTATTGATGTTCTGGTCGGATGCATTGGTACCTTCAATGGAAATATTTTTTCTCTTGAATGCAGGCACAGATTCAAACTCGCTGGAGCTGTCGAAACTCTGGTAACGTGAATTAAACTCCTTCAGTTTGTTTCTTCTTTCCATTACTCTTTCCTGATCCACGGTTTTATTCACGAACGTGAATTCTTCTTCTGCCGGTTTTGGGGCTTCGGTTTCTGTCTTATTTTCAACAACAGGTTCTTCTTTCAGATGCTGAAAGAAATGTTCCACTTTCTGAAACGGCTCTTCCGTAAGCTGATTCACTTCATTGGAAGTTGCTAATTCTGCTTTTGGCTGTCCGAAATCAGATTTAGGCTCATTTTTTACAGGTTCATTCACAAAGAAGCTGAATTCAACAGGTTTTTCCTCAGAAAAAGTGTTATTGAAAGCAGGATTAGACTGTGGTTCTTCTTTTTTATGATCAAAATCAAATTTAAAAGATTCTATTTCCAGATCATTCGGATCTTCTGCTTCTTCGTCTAATGTGAACAAGCTGAAAGATTCTTCCTCATTGTCTTCGTTTCTCCAGTCCTGAGTGTTATTAACCGTATCTTCCTCTTTATCAAAGAATTTTATTTCAGTTTTAGTCTCTTCGTTGTCAATAGTCATTTTTTTTTCAGTAGACGTAACCCCGAACTGTGGATGGTCGTGGTCTTCGTCGTCCAATCTGAAAAGGTTTTTACCTCCGAAATCATAATCCTGCTCCGCATGAGAATGTCTTTCCTCTCTTGTTTTAAAAGGAGATTCTTTTGGGGTATCAAAGCTGTCGTTCAGGCTGATTTTAATTTTCTCTGTGGGTCCTGCAAATTTTTTGTTATCGTTAGAAAAACCTGTTGCGATTACGAGAACGCTTACAGAATCTCCCAGTTCTTCGTCTGCTCCCACCCCGAAAATAATATCTGCGGTGTTTCCTGCTTCTTTCTGGATATGATCCATGATCACTCCGATCTCGTCCATGGTCACTTCTTCCACGCCACTTCGGATCAATAACAGAACGTTTTTCGCGCCTGTAATCTTATTATCATTCAATAGTGGGGAATCAAGCGCTTTTTTAACTGCTTCTTCGGCTTTATTTTCACCGGAAGCAATTCCTGTAGACATCAAAGCCGTTCCTGAATTCTGAAGCACAGATTTAGCATCTCTAAAGTCAATGTTGACATCAAAGTAACCCGTAATAACTTCCGCCATTCCTTTGGCAGCGTTCGTTAAAACTTCATCGGCTTTTGAGAATCCCTGCTTGAATCCAAGGTTTCCGAATTGCTGTCTTAATTTATCGTTGTTGATGACAATTAATGAGTCAACATTATTTCTTAATTTATCAAGACCGTTTTCAGCCTGTTCCAGTCTTCTTTTCCCTTCAAAACTGAAAGGGACGGTAACGATTCCTACCGTTAAGATTCCCATATCTTTGGCTACTTTAGCAATAACGGGAGCAGCTCCGGTTCCTGTACCACCACCCATTCCGGCAGTGATGAAAACCATTTTGGTATTCTGTCCCATTGCAGCTTTAATATCTTCGATGCTTTCGATCGCAGATTTTTCTCCCACTTCAGGATCGGCTCCTGCGCCAAGACCTTCCGTAATGGTAGTTCCCAACTGTACTTTGTTGGCAACCGGGTTATTATCTAAAGTCTGGGCATCTGTATTGCAAATCACGAAATCCACTCCGTGAATACCTTTTTCGTACATGTGTTTCAACGCATTGTTTCCACCGCCTCCAACACCGATTACTTTTATGATTGATGAATTTCCTTTTGGCAAATCAAATGAAAATCCTTGTGTACCTATGTTTTCCATAATTAGTTTCTTTTAATAATTATAATTGATAAGCGATAAATGAATAATGATTTTGTTTTAATTAAAAATAAATCATCAATTATCACTAATCTTTTATCATTTATATTTTATTCTACTTCTTCAAAGAATTTTTTTACTTTTTCCATCAGCGACTGCCCGAAAGTGAGTTTCGCCGCCTTTTTATTCTCATGCTGTTCTTCTCTAGGCTGTTGTTCCTGTATCGGTGCAACTTCCTGCGGAGCGGGTTGTGAAGTTTCAATCGCAGCTTGTGCAGCAGCATTTTCCGGCTGCTCTTTTTCCAAGACAGGAGTGTCTTCCACCGTGTTCAGCTTTTTATCCCTGATTTTTAAACTTTCCATTAATAAACCAATGGAAGTCGCAAATTCGGGACCTTTAAGATACTGATTTTTATCATTCGCCACATACTCATTTGCAAATCCGATTCTGCTGTCGAATCCTGTTGTATAATTGGCAAGCTGACGAAGGTGTTTCAGGTTGGATCCACCACCCGTTAATACGATTCCAGCAATCAGTTTTTTCTTTTGTTCAAAAGCTCCGTAAGCCTTTAGTTCTGTATTTACCATCTCCAGAATTTCCTCTACTCGAGCATTGATGATCTGTGCTAAAGTTTTCAGGGAAATTTCTTTATCCGGTCTTCCGTGAAGCCCGGGAATGGTAACGTACGTGCTGTCTTTTTCAAGCTCAGGAACCGCAGAACCGAATTTTACTTTCAGTTGTTCCGCGTGTTTCTCGATGATGGAACAACCTTCCTTGATGTCTTCTGTAATAATTCCTCCTCCGTAAGGGATAACACAGGTATGACGGATGATATTATCTTTAAAGATGGCAATGTCTGTAGTACCGCCTCCGATATCTACAATGGCAACTCCTGCCTCTTTTTCTTCTTTTGTAAGAACCGCTTCAGAGGATGCTAAAGGTTCAAGGGTAAGAGCTTCCATTTCAAGCCCTGCTTCTCTCACGCATCTCGCGATATTGCGAATGCTTCCCATCTGTCCTACAACTACATGGAAGTTAGCCTCTAAACGCTTACCGTGCATCCCGACCGGTTCCTGAATTTCACCTTCGGAATCTACTTTGTATTCCTGCGGTAAAACGTGAATGATTTCTTCTCCAGGAAGCATGACCAGTTTTTTTACCTGATCTTTTAATGCTTCAATGTCGTCGTCTGTGATGAATTTATCCGGATGTTCACGCATAATATAATCGGAGTGTTGCAGAGAACGGATGTGTTTCCCTGCGATTCCTACCGTTACTTTACGGATAGGAACTCCTGCGCTGGACTGTGCCTCAGACACAGCAGCTTTGATTGAATTAATGGTCTGCGAAATATTATTCACAATACCTTTGTGAACACCAAGACTTTTCGCCTTTCCTACACCGAGAACTTCTATTTTCCCGTGTGCATTCCTCCTTCCGACAATCGCAACAATCTTTGTTGTCCCGATGTCCAGACCTACTGAATACTCTTGATTTTCCATTTTTATACCGATTTGATTTTTTTTGTTTTTCAGTTCCTGTTTTAATAAGGATCATAGGTTTTCGCCTATGGATATTGATGTTTTTTTATTTTTATTCTATCTTAACTTTTGCTTTAGTTTTCGGTTTTGACGCCGTTGGTTTCTCAGTTTTTTTTGCTTGGGTTACCTTCGGTTTTGAAGGATTTCCCGTTTTCTTAATTTCTTTTTTAACTTCGGCTTTAGGCTTTGGTTCCACACTTTTGGCGACGGCAACCGGAGCTTTTGCCAGTTCTATATTTGCTGCTTTTAAAATACTGTCGTTTTCTTTGTAATTAGGATTTAAGGTGGTTACAATCTGGTTCTGATATTTAATAGAAACCATACTGTACTTTTCCGGATCCTGATACACAAGATACTTTTCTACAAAGGCTTTAAATCCTTTTACTTTGAAATCGATATTATCTAAATCCCCGATCTCGACTTTGTAATTTCCTTCACTGGTAAGAAGATTATAGTCGCCGTTTCGGTCTTTGGATATTCCGATAAAATATTTTTTGCTGAAATCGTCCTTGTCGATCTTTTCAACTAACTCGGCAAGCTTTTCATATTCTTCTTTTTTTACATTTCCTGTCACCAACATGCATGGATGAGAATACGTTTTAGAGATCGGAAATTCTATACCTTTTTCATCTACATAAAAATCTCTGCCTTCTTTGTTTAATCTGAAAACGGGAACCCTCTGTTTGATGTCTAAATTCAGTTTTCCGTTCAGGTTTAAATAAACATTTGCGCTGTCTACCGCCGGAAGATTGTTGATCTTTTTTTCCAGCGCCGGAATATTAAGATCCCCGACTTTTCCAGAAGGGTTTTCTTTTTTTACAATTTCCCGGATATCTTTTTCATCAATGAAGTAAACCGGTGTTTTTTCATTCATTTTCACAGAAATTTTATTGTCCGTAATCTTCTGTCCGCTGAATTTCTTCAAAGAGAAACTCAACAGAAATCCAAGGATGATTACTGTGATGGCAATTTTTAATATTCTGTATTTATTTTTCATTTTGTTTTTTAGCTTTTTTAACGCTGCGTTCGCAAAGGTTTTCTTTAAATTCTTGCTTTTATTTTTATGTTCGCAAAGGCGTTTCACTCAGCAAATGATAGCTGAAAATATTTTTTATAATTTGTTTACTGCTCTTTTTACTCCGTCTTTAAATAAGGTAGAATGAAAATTTAAAATCATTCCTAATTTCATTTCTGTGATTCTTAAATAATTAAGAATTTGGAAAAAATGATATTTATTAATTTCCGGAACTGCTTTTATTTCTATAATTACTTTATTTTCAATTAATAAGTCAACTCTGAATGCTTTCTCAATAATTAAACCTTCATAATTGACACTAATATCTTTTTGACTTTCAATGTTCAATCCGCTATCTTTTAACTCGTGAATTAAACATTGCTCATAAACATTTTCATAAAGTCCGATTCCCAGTTTTCGGTGCACTTTCATCCCTGCATCAAAAACAATGTTTGAAATTTCATTTTCTGTCATTGTGTGTTTTATTTACTCTGAAATGATATTTTCAGCTATCATTTGCTGAGTGAAACGCCTTTGCGAACAAATTTCCGTGTTTTCAAAAAATTCTTTGTGTCCCTTTGCGTTACATTTAAAATTAAATTTTCTCTATCCACTCACAAACAGGATCATACAGTGTGTCAATATTCCCTGCTCCAACTGTAAGAAGAATGTCAAAATCTTTTTCTTTTATTTTACTGAAAGCTTCGCCTAATGTTGAAACTTCTTTTTTATCTAAATTAACTTTTTCCAGCAACCAATCGGAAGTGATTCCTTCAAAATTTTCCTGAAGTTCTCTTGCCGGATAAATATCAAGCAAAATCAGTTCATCAGATTTGCTTAGACTTTCTGCGAATCCGTCTGCAAAATCTCTTGTTCTGCTGAAAAGATGGGGCTGGAAAACCACCAATAATTTCTTTTCAGGGTAAAATGTCCGGATTGAACCCATCACGGCATTAATTTCTGTCGGATGATGTGCATAATCGTCGATGTAAATTTTACCGTTTTTGTAGATGTGTTTTGTATATCTTCTTTTAATTCCTTTGAAATTGGCAATTGCTTTTTTCAGCGTTTCAAAATCTACTCCTAAACTGTTTAAAATAGCCAACGCAACGGTTGCGTTTTCTACGTTGTGAATTCCCGGAATTTCCCAGACAAAATCTTTTACCGTTTCGTTTGGTGTATGAAAATCAAAATAAATTTTATCATGATCCATTCTCAGGTTATTGGAATAATAATCAGCCACTTCGTTTACAGCGTAGGTTTGATGAGGTCTTCCGATTTCAATTCCTTTTCTTACAAAAAGCTGTCTGTCTTCGGGAACCAGAGCCGCAAATTGTCTGAACCCCTCTTCAATGGTATCTTTATCTCCGTAGATATCCAAATGATCCGCATCGGTAGAAGTAATAACTGCCCAATCCGGAGAAAGGTTTAAGAAGCTTCTGTCGTATTCATCTGCTTCCACAACTGAATATTGTGAGCCGTTGTAGAGGAAATTTGATTTAAAATTCTCAGAAATTCCTCCCAGAAAACATGAAAAAGGCAAATCTGCTTCTTTGCACAGGTGTGAAACCAGAGTGGAAGTGGTTGTCTTTCCGTGAGTTCCGGCAACAGCAATGCAGTCTGTGTTTTCCGTGATCAATCCTAAAACTTTTGCACGTTTTAATACTTCAAACTGATTGGTATTGAAATAATCTAAAATATCCAGTTTTTTAATCGCCGGAGTATAAATGACTAACGTATCTTCTTTCTGAAGCGACGTAATTTTTGCATCAATGACATCTTCAAAAACAATATCAATTCCCTCACTCATTAATGTTTGAGTAAGTTTCGTATTGGTTTTATCGTAGCCTGAGACTTTTTTGCCCGAAGCATGGAAATAACGCGCCAAAGCACTCATCCCGATCCCACCGATCCCAACGAAGTAAAAATTTTGATATGTTTCTAAATTGTTCATTTATTTATTTTAATCTTTAATGGCTCGATATACTCAAAGCTACATCGCTAATCCTATTTTATACTATTAGACTTCAACTATTCCGTTAATTTTTTAACGGTGTCAGGCTGAGCCTGTCGAAGCCTATTTAATCTTTCATTCTATTTTTTGATAATTCAGGCAACAATTCCCAATTATCATTTATTATTGCTTCCTTTTTCTTTCTACTCCAACCTTTAATTTGTTTTTCAAATCCTATCGCCTGATTAACATCATTAAATTCATAATAGAAAACAAGTTCTACAGGTTTTCTTGTATATGTATAGCTTTCAGGATTTAATCCGTCATTATGTTCATTAATTCTTTTTTCCAAATCATTGGTAAAACCTGTATAATAAGAATTATCCGAACATTTTACAATGTATACATAATATATTTTCATTCATTTGTGTTGGCTTTTTTAGCCCTTCGACAAGCTCAGGGTGACATCTCTAATACTAACTGTCTATGTTTTGTCAGGTTGAGCTTGTCGAAATTTTCTATTTACTTTATCACGTTAAAAATCTCATCTACAATCTCTTTTGCCGCATTTGGTTTGGCAAAATATTTCAGATTTTCAGACATTTCTTTTCTTACTTTTTCATTTTCGCATATTTCTGAAAGGGTATTCCAGAATTTTTCCTGCATTTCAGAGTCTTTTACCATTCGGGCTGCATTTTTTTCAACCAGATTCATCGCGTTTTTGGTTTGATGGTCTTCCGCCGCAAAAGGGAAGGGAACCAATAACACCGGCTTCTGCGCAACTGCCAACTCTGAAATGGCAATTGCTCCTGCTCTGGAAACAATGACATCTGCTGCAGAATAGGCTGTTTCCATATCTTTGATGAATTCTTTGAGCTGGATGGAAACTGGAAGCCGGAGGTCGGAAGACAACTCGCTGTAGTCTAACTTTCCGGTTTGCCAGATCAACTGATATCCTTTTTCTTTAAGGTTTTCCAGATTGTCTTTCCATCCGTTATTTAATGTTCTTGAACCTAAAGATCCTCCGACAGATAAAATCGTCAGTTTATCTTTATCCAAGCCCATTTTTTCTTTTGCCTGAATGGTTTCCTGCATTCCGGAAATGATATTCTCCCGAATCGGATTCCCCAGAAATTTTATTTTTTCAGTAGGAAATCCTTCTACTTTCGGATAGGCGGTGAATACGGCTTTTGCTTTTTTACTTAAAATTTTATTCGTAACTCCTGCATGAGCATTCTGTTCCTGAATAAAAATAGGAATTCCCAGTTTACTTGCTTCGTACAAAGCCGGTCCGCTTGCGAAACCTCCTGTTCCCACGGCAAAACCCGGAGCAAAACTTTTAATTATCTTCTTCGATTTGGATAAACTTTTTAAAATTTTAAAAGGCAATCCTAAATTCGACAGAAGATTTCCTCTGTTGATTCCGGCAATATCAATTCCTTCGATTTTATAACCTGCCTGCGGAACTTTTTCCATTTCCATTTTTCCGTTGGCTCCTATGAACAAAAATTCAGCATCGGGAAATCTTTTTCTGATTTCGTCCGCAATAGCAATAGCAGGAAAGATGTGTCCTCCTGTTCCTCCTCCCGATAATAATACACGGATGGATTTTGATTTTTGGCTATCTGCTGATTGACTATTCATTTCTGTTTAAATCTTTTTATATTCTTTTTTTATCTTAAGCAATGTCGTTAATCTCTGCTATGCTTTGTTTTTTGCCCATTCCTTCTTCATCGTAAATCTGAATTCTGGAGCTTATGTTTAAAATAATTCCCAACTGCAAATATGTTACCAACATTGAGGTTCCTCCGTAACTTATTAAAGGCAGCGGTTGCCCTGTAACAGGGATTAAATTGACGGCAACTGCAATATTTACAGATAGTTGTATAAAAATCATAACTCCGAGGCTGAGAACGAGTAAAGAGCCGAAAAAAGCAGGCATCTTACTGGCTATCATTACGATACGGATAATCATGATTAAATATAAACTTACCAGAAAAACCGCTCCGATCACTCCGTATTCTTCTACAATCACGGCGAAAATGAAGTCGGAGGCAGACTGCGGAAGCATTTGTTTTAAAGCACTTTTGCCGGGTCCCATTCCTGTAACTCCGCCGTGTACGATGGCTGCTTTTGCCATCATCACCTGATAATTTTTTGCTTTTACACTTTCGTCATCCACATCGGCTGTTTTTGCTTTGCTGGATGTAAATGTTTCAATACGGCTCATCCATGTGTGAACACGGTTTCCTCCGATTAAGTTGGTGTTTAAAGCCACCAGTAAAAACAGAACAATTGCAATGAATGATGCAGAGATAAATCCTGCAATATATTTCCAGTGTAACTGTCCGATGACGAGCACAATCACTGAAACCATTAAAATCATCAATGCGGTTGAACCATTGTCTTTTGCCACCAGAACAAAAACCAGCAGAATCGGACCGAAGATGTACATGATGTTCTCAATCGGAAGCCGTTCCCGCGTTATTTTCTTGGTTAAATATCTGCACAGATAAATAATCAGCATTAAAAAAGCAAAGGAAGACGGCTGGAATGAAATTGGTGTTCCGGGAATTTTCAGCCATCGTGAAGCACTGGCTCCGTCAATAGTTTGTCCTGTGAACATGGTGACAATCAATAGAATAACCATTAAACCAAGCATGATGCTGCTGAGTTTTCCGATGTATTCGTATTTTACCATTCCTACCACTCTCATGATTCCCAAACCTAAGACTACGAAGAACATATGTTTGATAACATGACCGGTTGTGGTTCCGTTATTAACGATATATTCAAGATTTGAACTTGCAGAATAAACCGGGAAAATAGAGAAAATGGAGATCACAAGAATGACCATCCAAAGTACCTTATCGCCCTTCAGGAATTCAAATCTGTTTTCTGTGTCTTGTTCGTTCATATATAATGCTGTTGGCTTTTTGGCTAATTGCCATTGGCTTTTAATACCTGCTCTTTAAACTGATGACCTCTGTCTTCATAGTTTTTGAATAAATCAAAACTTGCACAGCACGGAGACAGTAAAACCGTATCTCCTTTTTCAGCGAGAGATTTTGAGATCTCCACTGCTTTTTCCATGCTCGACGTGTCGTAAATAAATTCTTTTTTGTCTTTAAAGAAGTTGATAATCTTTTCATTATCAATTCCTAAGCAGACAATTGCTTTTACTTTTCTTTTGACTAATTCTTCAATTTCAGTATAGTCATTACCTTTATCTAAACCTCCGACAATCCAAACGGTCGGAGTTTTCATACTTTCTAAAGCGTAATACGTTGCATTAACATTAGTTGCCTTGCTGTCGTTGATGTATTTTACACCCTCAATTTCAGTCACAAGCTCCAGTCTGTGTTCAACCGCCTGAAAAGTCATTAATGAATTTCTTATGTTTTCATTGTTGATTTCCAGTATTTTACCGGCAATTGACGCGGCTAAGCTGTTGGCAACATTGTGAGTTCCCAGAAGAGATAATTCATCAAGTTTCATTGAAAAAGTATCCTTTAGTTTTACTTCAATGGTATCGCCGTTAATGAAACCTCCTTCTTCCAGTTTTTCTTTGGTGGAGAAAGGAATCATTTTCGCTTTAATTTCTAATTTTTCAAGAATATTTTTGCTCATTTCATCATCTTTATTGTAGATGAAAAAGTTGTCATTTTCCTGATTCTCCGTTATTCTGAATTTAGCCAGAGCATATTCTTCATAGTTGTAATTGTACTGATCCAGATGATCCTGTGACAAATTCAACAATAAAGAAATATATGGTCTGAAATTCTGAATATCGTCCAATTGGAAAGAGCTTACTTCCAGAACATAATATTCATGGTTTTCATCGGCAACCTGCTTTGCAAAGCTGTACCCGATATTTCCGCCTAAACCTACGTTTAATCCGTCGTTTTTCAGGATGTAGTAGATGAGAGACGTTGTTGTTGTTTTTCCGTTGCTTCCTGTGATGGCGATGATTTTCGCATCTGTAAATTCCGAAGCAAATTCAATTTCAGAAGAAAGCCTTATTCCTTTCTCGTTAATTTTCTGAATCATTTCTGCCTTTTTCGGAATTCCCGGACTTTTTACAATCCAGTCGGCGTTTAAAATTCTTTCTTCATCGTGGCTTCCTTCTTCGAATTCAATTCCATTCTCGTTCAGAAACTGTCTGTAGTTATCCTTGATGGCACCTTTATCGGAAAGAAAAACTTCCATTCCTTTCTTTTTTGCCAGATAGGCAGCTCCGCAACCACTTTCTCCTCCTCCTAAAACAACTATTTTCATATTTATTCTTTTGTAAAATGTAAAATGTAAAACGTACAATGTATCTGGTGTCTTTTTACATCAATACTTTTTACTTTTTACAAAATTTATCTCATTTTTAATGTGATCAGACATACAATTGCCAACATTACTCCGATGATGATCATTCTGTTCACTATTTTACTCTCATGAAAGCCTCCCTTCTGATAATGGTGATGTAAAGGGGACATTCTGAATAGTCTATTGTTTTGGGCATATTCGAGCCCGAATTTTCTTTTTCTGTATTTAAAAACGACAACCTGAAGCATCACGGAAATATTTTCGATCAGGAAAATTCCGCAAAGGACAGGAATCATGAGTTCTTTTCTTAAAATGATGGCTAACACAGCGATAACTCCGCCTAACATCAGACTTCCGGTGTCGCCCATGAAAACCTGAGCCGGATAGGTGTTGTACCAGAAGAATCCGATTACGGCTCCTACCATTGCGACCACGAATATGGTGGTTTCTCCCATGTTGGGAAGGAACATAATATTCAGATAATCAGCAAAAATGATGTTCCCTGAAAGATAGGCAAACAAGCCGAGCGTTAGTAAAATAACGGTACTGGTTCCTGCGGCAAGACCATCAATTCCGTCGGTAATATTGGCTCCGTTTGAAACGGCTGTTACGATGAAAATTACAATTGGGATAAAAACAATCCAAGCCCATTCGTGGGCATCTTTATCGTTCATCCAAAACAGAATTCCGCTGTAATCGAACTCATTATTTTTAGCAAACGGAACGGTAGAAACGGTTATTTTCTCGGTAGGCATAAAGTTTTGCTCTACATTATTTCTGTTTACTACTTTAGCATCTGCATATTTTCTTTTTACGGTAATATCGGGATGAAAATACATGGTAACTCCTACGATCAATCCCAATCCGACCTGCCCAACAATTTTGAATTTACCGCTTAAACCATCTTTGTTTTTTTTGATCTTTTTTAAATAATCATCCAAAAAGCCTATTGCACCCATCCATATCACGGAAACAATAAGAAGAACAATGTAAACGTTTGTAATTCTGGTAAATAGCAAAACAGGAATTAACGTTGCCAAAATGATGATAAGACCTCCCATTGTAGGAGTACCTTCTTTTTGTTTCTGCCCGTCCAGACCAAGATCACGCACCAGTTCTCCCATCTGTTTTGCTCTCAGATAGTTGATGATTCTTTTTCCATACACCAAAGCGATGGTTAAAGAAAACAGAACCGCCATTCCTGCACGGAAGGAGATGTATTTCAACAGTCCTAATCCGGGAACGTGAATTCCCATGCTGGTTAAATATTCGTATAGATAGTATAACATTTCTTTTATTTCAGTTCTTAAAGATTATACATTTTTGTAAAAACGTTATTTCTGTGTTTGCATAACGAATCAATATTTTTCTCGGGATTTTTAATTGTTAGTCTAATCCCTCCAAAAGGCTCATTATATAACTTTAAAATTTCTTTTTTATATTTTTTATCTTTATTCTCAAGATATTTTTCACAAAGGCAAATTGCTACATCAACTTTTGCATTTGATTCTGATACCTCTAAATAACCAAGCTTTGGCTTGTTGAGTTCATAAGTTTGTTCACAATCTAAAATCTTAATTTTCTTTTTAGAATAATTATTTAAAAGAAAAACTATTAACAATCCTAATCCAAAAACGACGGAAATTATTAATATGATTTTAGAGGTTTTCATTTACTTTAAATATCTCTTATTTTGACATTAATTTCCAAAGTTCATTAATCGTTTCTTTGTCGTCAAAATGATGTTTCACTCCGTTTATTTCCTGATAGGTTTCGTGTCCTTTTCCGGCTACGAGAACGATATCTTTCGGTTCTGCAAACTTTATTGCCATTTTAATGGCTTCTTTTCTGTCCGGAATGGAAGTGTATTTGCTGAAATTCTGAGGTTCAACGCCGGCTTCAATTTCTTTGATGATTGCTGCCGGATCTTCTGTTCTCGGATTATCTGAAGTGATGATTGCCAATGTTGATTTTTTCGTGGCAATATTTCCCATTTCAGGTCTTTTTGAATGATCTCTATCGCCTCCGCATCCGAAAACGGTGATCAGTCTTTCATTTTTTGTTCTGATATCATTAATGCTGTCCAGAATGTTTTCCAATGCATCCGGAGTGTGTGCATAATCTACGATGAAGAAAATTCCACCGTCTGATTTAAAGGTCTCAAATCTACCGGACACTCTTTTTAGTTTGCTGATTGCCTGTAAAATTTCGTCTGATTCAAAACCCAGCTCGGAAGCAATTCCGAAAACCAATAAGAGGTTGTACACATTGAATTTTCCGGTGAGTGTTGTCCAGAATTCTTTTCCGTTGAAATTCAACAGCATTCCGTTGAAATCTACTTCCAGTAATCTTCCGTGAAAATCTGCCATTGTCTTCAAAGCATAAGATCTTTTTGTGGCTTTTGTGTTCTGAAGCATCACATTCCCGTTCTTATCATCCACATTGGTGATGGCAACCGCAGAATCTTCCAACTGATCGAAAAATCTCTTTTTCGTTTTCAGATATTCGTCAAACGTTTTATGATAATCTAAATGATCGTGTGTAAGATTGGTAAATCCGGCAATTTTAAAGTGAAGTCCTTCAATTCTGTTTTGGGCAATTCCGTGGGAGCTTACTTCCATAAAAGCGAATTCACACCCTTCTTCAACCGCCTGAGCTAAAATTTTATTGATGGTAATTACATCAGGAGTGGTGTGTGTTGCCGGAATGATCTTTTCTCCGATTCTGATTTCAACTGTCGAAAGCAAAGCGGAATCATATCCTAAATTTTTAAAAATATCAAAAAGCAGAGTGGAAACAGAGGTTTTTCCATTAGTTCCCGTTACTCCGATTAATTTTAGTTTTTCCGAAGGATTACCGTAGAAATTGGAAGCTAAATGACCTAAAGTTTTAGATGAGTCTTTTACTTTAATATAGGTGGCATTTTCATTAAGATGTTCCGGGAATTCTTCGCAAACAACTGCTGTTGCTCCTTTTTCCACCGAAGATGCAATAAATGAATGTCCATCCACAACCGTCCCTCTCATTGCGATGTACAAGGAGTTTTCCGTAACCTTTCTGCTGTCGAATATCAATTCTGAAACTTCACGGCTCTCGTCACCATGAATTTCTAAAACCGGAATTCTTTTTAATAAATCATTTAACTGCATTTCTCTTTATTTGTTCCATAAGTTTCACTTACGGTTATTTATATTGAACCCTTCGGGTTCTTTTCTTTTTTAATTCTGCAGAGACAGATAAATTCTCTGGTTTCTGCTTATGGTTGTGCCTTCTGTCGGGAACTGCTCTTTAATTCTTCCCACTCCCTTAAAATCTACACGGTAGCCTAAATTTTCAAGCTGTGGAATCACATTTTTACCAATCAGTCCTACTACATTTGGCATCTGTTTATTATTTACTGCGACTTTTACGTTAGGTTCTACCATTTTGTTCAGGTTTACCTTTTTGTCGACAAGCATTTCTCTTTCAATATTCTGAGGGGTTTTCAGGAATGTTTTTCCTGCAATTTCTTTAAATACCGGTGCGGCAACGGTTGCTCCATAAAATCCTTTCGATGTATTCGGTTCGCTGATCATTACATAACAGGTGTATTTCGGATTATCAGCAGGATAAAAGCCTGCGAATGACGAGCGGTATTTCATGGGACCAGGAAGCCAATATTCGAATCTTGCGGTTCCTGTTTTTCCTGCCATTTTTAAATTCGGTGTGAAAATACTTTTTGCTGTTCCTTTTTCAACGGCTTTTGTTAAGGCATTGGTCATCATTTTAATGGCTTTTTCGGATGCCATTTTGTTGACCATTACTTCTGGTTTTGCCGTGTACATTACTTTTCCGTCCTTCATAATTTTATCAATAAATAAAGGCTTCAGCATTTTACCGTTGTTTGCGACTCCGTTATAGAAAGTGGCTAACTGCAACAGGTTTATGTTTGTAGAATA
Source organism: Chryseobacterium urinae (assembly GCF_030518295.1). Taxonomy (NCBI): domain Bacteria; kingdom Pseudomonadati; phylum Bacteroidota; class Flavobacteriia; order Flavobacteriales; family Weeksellaceae; genus Chryseobacterium; species Chryseobacterium urinae. Next base: position 136,500 of record NZ_JAULSJ010000009.1, read on the forward strand.
TCCGTAGGCAATGGATGCGAGCGTTGCGGCATTCCATCTTTTGCTTTCGGGAGTTAAAATTTTTGGTTTTGTAATTCCTGGAAGTTCAATATCCATTTTATCGAATAGCTTCCATCTTCTTAAATGATCTAAGAAAATCTGAGGCTTTTCAGCATAATATTTCGTAATTAATTTTGCAGAACCTACGTTGCTGGATTTAGCCAACACATCACTGATGTCATACGTTCCGCCGCCGTGACCGTCTGAAATTCTCTGTTTTGCGTACACCCAGATTCCGTTTCCTACATTTACAGTTGTATTTTCATCGATGAAACCGTCATCCATTGCTGCTAAAAGTGAAATGGTTTTAAAGGTAGAACCCGGTTCTATGTTGTCCTTCAAAGCATAATTGTAGGAATCTACATAATCTCCATCTTCAGTTCTTCTTAAATTAACCATGGCGCGGACTTTTCCGGTCTCCACTTCCATTACAATCACTGTTCCGTGTTTTGCTTCGAAGTTCACGAGCTGTTTCTGTAAAGCGGAATGTGCAATATCCTGAATTCTAAGGTCTAATGTGGTGTAAACATCTTCTCCGTCAACCGGTTCCTGGACTTTCCAGTAATCAATCGGTTTCCATTGGGAAGAATTGATTCTCTGCTCCAGTCTTTTTCCGTCTGTTCCTCTTAAATATTTAGAGAAAGCGCCTTCGAGACCTGCTGTGTGAACGCCGTCGTCCATTCCGATGGTTCCTGCTCCGATTTCTGAGGTTGCCAGTTCTCTTTTATAGTTTCGGTCTACGATAAAACCTCCTTTGTTTTTGCCTCTTTTGAATATCGGAAATTTGCGGATTCTGTCGTATTGATCAAAATCAAGCCCTTTAACCAAAGTGTAGTATTGGTTTTTCTTTTTTCTCTGCTCGTCAAATTTCTTTCTGAATTCTGCTCTTGGCTTTCCGAACATTTTGCTGAGAGAATCTGTTAAAGCACCAATATTGTTAGTATAAATGGTGTCTTTCATCGTTTTGAAATCCAGATAGATGTCGTAACGCATAACGGTTGTTGCCAGAATAGAGCCGTCTGACGCAAAAAGATTTCCTCTTGCTGCTTTTAAGGTAGCTTCGCGATAGTTTTTGTTGATGTAATCGTCTTTAATTTCCTGAACGTTCGTATTCTGAAGAATAACGATGCGCGCAAGGAACATTACAAACACGCACAAAGCCACCACTGCAAAGAGGTAGCCCCATCGTAACGTTTTTTTACGTTTGTTGTCGTATTCATTTTGCTTTTGCATCTGTACTGTCCAGTTTTATTAGCAATTTATGAGGATGGTTTTCGAGGGTCATTAAAGAATCCCGTGCAACCTCTTTCCCCAACTCCGATTCCATTTTTACTTTTATCAGCTTACTTTGTGCGTAAGCGTTTCGCGATTTATATTCTTCTGTTTCTTCTTTGAGTGTGTTGACAATTTTAATTTTCTTATTGACGAGGTGATTGCTGTAGATCATTGCCATCATCAATACAAACAACAGCAGAAAATACTTGTAATGTATTTTAATCTCATCACGATTCAGGAAATTACCTTTTATAATGTCTATAAAAGTTAATCTCTTCTGAGGACGATTTGTTGTTGTTCTTTTTGCCATTTGTTTTTTGTTGTCGGTTGTTAGTTGCTGGTTGTTGGTTTTTAAAATTAAAACTGACAACTACTAACTATCAACTAAAAACTATACTTTTATTCCTGTTCTCATTTTAGCACTTCTGGCTCTTGAGTTTTCTTCTATTTCCTTATCATCGGGAATGATTGCTTTGCTCTTTACCAGCTCGAATGCTTTTTTATAATTTCCGTAAATGTCTCTTTCGGGTTCTCCCTCGAACATTCCGTTTTTCAAAAATCTTTTTACCAGTCTGTCTTCTAAAGAATGGTAAGAGATAACCACCAGTCTTCCTTCGGGTTTTAAAACGTTGTATGCCTGAACAAGCATTTCTTTTAAAACTTCCAGCTCCTGGTTTACTTCAATGCGTATTGCCTGAAACAACTGGGCATAAAATTTATTCACTTTATGCGGCGGAAGATAACTGAAGAGTTTTTTCAGATCTTCTGTTGTATCAATACTTTTTGTTTTTCTGTGATGAACGATGTCTCTTGCTAATTTTCTTGCTTCTCTCAGTTCACCGTAATAATAAAAAATGTCGGCAAGCTGCTCTTCATCGTAATCGTTAATCACTCTTTTGGCATCAAGACCCTGCATTACGTTCATTCTCATATCTAACGGAGCATTGCTTCGTGTAGAAAAACCTCTTTCGGCTTCATCAAACTGATGCGAAGAAACGCCCAGATCTGCCAGAATTCCGTCCACCTGAGAAACTCCGTAAATTAATAAAGAGTTTTCCAGAAACCTGAAGTTCTGATTGATGAGCGTAAATCTCGGATCATCAATTGTATTTTTAAGAGCATCTAAGTCCTGATCAAAACTGAACAGTTTTCCTTTATCCGAAAGTCTGCTCAGTATCTCTCTTGAATGGCCACCGCCTCCAAAAGTACAGTCCACATATATTCCGTCTGGATTCGTCACCAAATCATCAACACTCTGCTTCAGCAAAACGGGGTTATGATACATGTTTTAGTTGTGTTTTTTTACGTTTTTACAACGCAGTTATTCTTCTTCGAACGTGCCCATTACATCTTCGGCAAGATTCGCAAAATCGTCTTCACTGATGGAGATTACTTTTTCGTAATCGTCCTTATCCCAGATTTCAAATAATTCTCCTGCACTGGTAATTACAATCTCTTTCTGAAGATTAGCAAAAACAGTGAGGTCTTTAGAAATCTGTAACCTTCCGGCGTTATCCAGCTCCACAATTTTTACACCTGCCGTAAACATTCTAATGAAATCAGCATTCTTTTTAATGAATCTGTTCAGTTTATTAATTTTGCCCATCACTTTATCCCATGCGTTCATCGGATAAACTTCCAGACAGGGTTGGAACACAGATCTTTTGACTACAAACGCCTTGTCGTCGAAGTTTTCCATCTGTTTAATTAAAGATGAAGGAACTTTTAAGCGGCCTTTGTCGTCAATTTTACACTCATATGTTCCAATGAAACTGTTCATTTGGGACAAATTTATATAATAATTTCTAAAATCTCCCACTTTTTCCCACTTTTTACCTTAATGTTAATAAGTTTTATTAAAGATTTAATTTCGATAGTGTAAAGGGTTGATATGTTGGACGTTGATAAACCTCTTATTTACGCCATAATAAATAGATTTTTAAAAAAAACTTTAAAAAAGAGTTTGATATATTATTTTTATTTTAAATTAGGGTAATCAAAATATTTTTGAGGTTTAATTTGTATTTTTGCAAGGCTTTATTAAGGCATTTTATGATATTTAGTACAAAAAAAGAAAAGAAATATACTTTCGTAGAAGCGGGGGAAGGACATCCATTGGTGCTGTTGCACGGTTTAATGGGTGGTTTGAGTAATTTCGATAAGATGGTAGATTTTTTTTCAGACAGAGGATTCAAGGTATATGTTCCTCAGTTGCCGATCTACGATTTGCCGGTACTCAATACTAATCTTACGACATTAGCAAAATATATTGCTAAATTTATAGAAACCCATATTGAAGGTCCTGTAACGATTGTTGGAAATTCCATGGGCGGTCATGTCGGTCTTATTCTTACACTGGCAAGACCGGATTTAATTAAGAATCTTGTTCTTACGGGAAGTTCAGGGCTTTATGAAAGAACTTTCGGGGACAGTTTTCCGAGAAAGAATGACCGTTCCTATATAAGAAAGAAGACTGAGGAGGTTTTCTATGATCCTTCCGTAGCGACCGAAGATCTGGTAGACGAGGTTTTTGCCGTGGTAAATGATCGAATGAAGGGTATAAAAACCGTAATGTTGGCAAGAAGTGCCATTAAACACAATATGCTGAACGATCTGCCGAAGATTAAAACACCTACGTGCCTGATCTGGGGGAAACAGGATAATGTAACGCCTCCTGAAGTTGCGGAAGATATGCACAAATTTATTCCGAATTCAGATCTGTTCTGGATCGATCACTGCGGTCATGCAGCGATGATGGAAAAACCCGATGAATTCAATGAAATTCTTTATAACTGGGTAAAAGATAAAGTTTAAAAAACAATATAAAATAACCATTAAGAGCTTTTCTTAATGGTTTGTTTTTCTAAAAATATTCAACAAAATGGTTATTAAAACAGCAACATTTGTAAAGAGCAGCGGAAAATGGCAGGATTGCCCGGAACCGAATCTTCCTGAGTATGCCTTCATCGGAAGATCGAATGTAGGAAAGTCTTCGCTCATCAATGCAATGATGAATCATAAAGATCTGGCTAAAACGTCCCAGACTCCGGGTAAAACCCAGCTTATCAACCATTTCTTAGTGAACGAAAACTGGTATCTTACGGATTTGCCGGGTTACGGATATGCAAAAGTTTCGAAATCGATCAGAAAGGATTTTGAAAAGCTCATCACGAACTATATTCTGAACCGAAGAAATCTGGTTAATCTTTTTGTTCTGGTAGATTCCAGACACAAACCGCAGAATATTGATCTGGAATTTATCCAGTGGTGCGGTGAAAGCGGCGTTCCGTTTTCCATCGTGTTTACAAAAGCAGATAAGCTGAAGCCGAATGTTGTGATAAAAAATGTGGAGGATTATAAAGCAGAGCTTCATAAAACATGGGAAGATCTGCCGGAATTATATGTAACCTCAGCAGAAAAGAAGGAGGGTGGTGATGAAATTTTAAATTTTATCCAGAAAACCAATGAGTTTTTGATCAATAATAACGTAAGTTTTGATGAGTAATATTGTCTGGAAAATAAAAACCTTCGACGAATTTACGGTTCCTGAACTGTATGCGGTTTTAAAAGCCCGAATTGATGTTTTTGTAGTGGAGCAGAACTGTCCTTATCCGGATTTAGACGGTTATGATCAGAAAGCAGTTCACATCTGGGCGGAAGAAAACGGTGAAGTTTTGGCGAACTGCAGGATTTTCGACAAAGGTATAAAATATAACGAAGCTTCAATAGGAAGGGTTTTAACCACAGAAAAGGCAAGAGGAAAAAACTTAGGCAGACAATTGATCCAATATGCGGTTGAAACGATTGAAAACCGTTTCCATACTTCTGAAATCAGGATTTCTGCGCAGGATTATCTGCTGAAATTTTATGGAAATTTCGGGTTTGAAGATACGGGTAAAAAATATCTGGAAGACGACATTCCGCATACGGAAATGCTCAGAAAATAAAGAAAAGCGAGGAGTTGATTCTTCGCTTTTTTGTTTAGATCATGGGGTTGGGTTTTTCGCCAAGACGCAGGGATTCTATTTATATATTTTTTTATGAAATGCGCAAAGATTTTGTTTACGATAAAAATGACGAGTGAATATTTAAAATATTTATCTTCCTGTCAATGAAACAGTTTAATGTAAAAACAGATAAGTTGTTTCATATGCTGTAATTTTAAAATCCTGTCCGAAGGTTGTATTTGTAATTAAAACGGCTTTCAGACATGAGCAGAAATGCAAAGAAATCGATAACGGAAATAATAACAGGAATAAACGTCCAGCAAAATAACAGGTAAAGAATTCCCATAATGTTCTGCCCCAGATAAAATCTGTGGATGCCTATTCCTCCAAGGAAAAAAGCGAGTAAGACAGTGGTAGATTTTGATTTCATAATTTTTTAAACTCGGGATAAAATTTCGTTTTTCTTTGTTTCAAACTCTTCCTGAGAAATAACTCCGCTTTCTTTTAGTCCTTTCAGTTTCTGTAATAAAGCAAAAGGATCTTCACTTTCAATCAGCAATGGTTTCTTCTCCTCCTGAAACATCTGAGGCTGTGTAATTATGGGCGTTGCATTATTTACGGTAACTCCTCCTGCTGAAGCTCTTAATGTCTCAAGATTTTTTTCTCTTCTTACGCCCCGCATTTGTTCTTCTACTTCCTGTGCAAACTGGTATAGCTTTCGAGCTTGGTTTTTAGGAAGATAATCCATCATATTGGTAAAATGTTTTGTCGTTTTTACGATAAAAGTTGAACCTACAATTCCTTCCTTAATATGGCAGTCTGCAACATCTACCCAACTGTAATCCTGAAAATCCATAGACAAACCAAAGTTTTTGGGTCTGCAGAAAATAATTCTTCTGTTGGTAAGTGCGATGCAGTCGGGAGATAAATTGAGCACAGGTTTTTTCTGAACGGCAATGTATTCCATAGTTTCCTGCGAGGTGAGCAGACTGTTGATTCTCCCTAAAAGCTTTTCAACGGCTTTTGGGTCTTGTTCTTCATTTAAAAATTTTTTTAAGTTCATGATGATATTTTGTTTTTAGTTATTTTACATCTTTATAAAAAACATAACCTTTCTTTCCGGAAGATTTTACTTTCACTTTGTACCATAAACCTTCTTTGGAAAGTGGAATGAGCTTTTCGTTTTTATAAACTCTCGTTACTACTTTAGAGTTGAGAGATGGCTTTTCGTAAATATTGGTGGTGGCAATTCCCACAATGTATCGGTTGGAACTGAGATCTACGTTTACCTCATCAATAAAAACTTTTGGAGGTTTATTGGATTTTGTTTTTGAAGAAGTGTAGTAATCGGAAGCAGTGTGTTTCTTGATTTTTCTTTTCCTAATTGAACTTCTGCTGGAAGAATAACTTTCTGAAGATCCACCGCCGCAAACGCCGCAGGTTCCGCCGCTGCTGCAATGTCCGCACCGCGAACAGTTGGAACAGGCGGTACAATAGGCAGAACCTGTACATCTTCCGTCGTGCCCGATATTGTCGTTTGCTTTAAAGCATGAGTTTAAAATAAAGGAACCAAAGGCGAATATGATGAAGGGTATTAGTTTTTTCATGATTTTATTTTTTTAAAGTTTCATCTGTAATTTCTGCTTTCGGAGCATTCTGTTTTACGGAAGCAATGCCGTTTTCCATTCCGGATTTTGTGCTGTAAAGCTGACTTTTCCCAATGATTTCGCCGTTTCTTGCTTTCAGTACGAAATAATCTTTCTTGTTCACCGCCTCTCTTCTGTCGTATCTGGAATCGTCCTGAGAATTAATTTTTACAGATTCAATTCCTTTTATACAGGATGATTTCTGAACGTAGCCTTCGCTTGTTAAAATAATTTCACCGTTTCCGGCTTTCAGATTAAACTGATACTCTTTGTTGACTCTTTGTGTGATGACGAATCTTCCCATGGTTGTTGGTTTTTAGGATTTCTACATTTAGTTACAGCCGGAACAGTAAGATCTGTCTACGTATTCTTTGCTGTTTCCGGAGTAATAATAACATCCTCCTCTCGATCCAACGAATAACTGATTTCCGTTATACGTACATCCTTTGCTTTGAGAATAAGTTCTGGAGCTTCTGGTTTTGCTTCTCTTTGTTTTTCTGCTTTTCTTGGCTTTAGATTTCTTTGTTTTTTTAGAGAAAAATTCGGTAGTTGCTTTTGAGTTGCTATGGTCTGCTGATGCGGATATGGTTGTCGGTAACAATAATCCTAAACCTAATACTCC
>NZ_JAULSJ010000090.1:0-782 GCF_030518295.1 Chryseobacterium urinae
ATATCATACAACATCTTGGGCTCGTGAAGCGCGGTTTTGTTCAATACATCCGGAAGCGTAAAAACCACGTGAATTAAGCGAAGCGTATCACGAATACAATTAAAACGAATAATAAAAAAATGAGTAAAATAAGGTACCGGAAGCAGTTCGTTTTCCCTCATCCCAATCCATTGCTCTCGGTTTTTGCTCTGACATTTTGGGCAATGACGGTTTCGGCAGGAGTTGTAACTGATGCTTACATTTCCACATTCATCACAAGCGTCAATATGACCACCCAAAGCCGAAGTTCTGCACTTTTTTAAGGCAAATAAAGTTCTTAACTGCCAAGAATTAAGTTCTAAATTTTCCAATTTTGAACCTAAAATATTTAAAACATCGGCGACTTCGTATTGAGATTGAGATTGAGGTTGAGTTGGCTGTTTTTTTATGGTTTTAAAACCTCTCATTTCTTCCCAAATTCTGAAAAAAGGGTATCGAGCGGAGAGAAGAGTTTTTGGGTGGAAAGTTGTGCAATTTGGAGATAAATCAACGTCGTATCAATACTTTCGTGGCCGAGGAGATTTTTGATGCTCAAAATATCCATCCCATCTTCCAGAAGATGCGTCGCAAAACTGTGACGAAGCGTATGAACACTCACATCTTTCAGGATGTTTGCCGTTTTTGATGCCTGTTTTACCGCCCACTGAACGCCTCGTTGTGAGTAGCGGGAATCGAAGCCTGTGCTGAGCGAAGTCGAAGCGCCGGCTCTTCCTTCTCGTGGCATTCCAAAGAGATAATCTTCT
>NZ_JAULSJ010000091.1:0-578 GCF_030518295.1 Chryseobacterium urinae
CGGATTTTGTTATATTTTGATTGTATATTTTTCTTAAACTATCCGATAAATGGTAGATTTTTTCTAAATCGGGATATTCTCTAAACAGGATCTTTACCCGTTTACTTTGATTTTCTGTCCATTTTTCCCTGCTTTTGTAAAGTAAATACCGGCTTCTTGCCAGAAGTTGTTTTCGGGTATCTCCGTTTTCAAAAATATGAATGTCGGGGTTTACTTTCTTGTCTCTGGATTGTTTTATAATTTCATTTTCAAAATCAATGGCTTCCCACCGATACTGAATTCTGAGCTCCTGAACAGCTTCTGCAGCGAGTTTCTGGACATGAAATCTATCGACCACCTGCATGGCATTAGGAAAACATTGTTTCGCGATAAGCTTCATAGAACCCGCCATATCCAGAGTAATTTCTTTTACTTTCTGTCTTATTTTTCTGCTGATTTTCAAAAGCCTGCCAGTTACTTCCTCACTTTTTGTTCCTTTGATCATGGCAACAAGACTTCCTTTCCTGCCTCGTGCAGTCTTGGAGGTAAGCACGGTGTAGAGTTCTCCGTCAGAGAGAGCCACTTCATCTAACGATAGA
>NZ_JAULSJ010000092.1:0-565 GCF_030518295.1 Chryseobacterium urinae
GGCGTTCAGTGGGCGGTAAAGCAGGCATCAAAAACGGCAAATATCCTGAAAGAAGTGAGTGTCCATACGCTTCGGCACAGTTTTGCGACGCATCTTCTGGAAGATGGGATGGATATTTTGAGCATCAAAAATCTTCTCGGTCACGAAAGTATCGATACCACGCTGGTTTATCTTCAAATTGCCCAGCTTTCAACCCAAAAACTCTTTTCACCGCTCGATACCCTTTTTTCAGAATTTGGGAAAAAATGAGCGGTTTAAAAACCTCAAAAAAACAGTCAGTTCAACCTCAATCTCAACCTCAATACGAAGTCGCCGATGTTTTAAACAAATTAGGTTCAAAATTGGAAGATTTAGGACTTAATTCTTGGCAATTACGAACACTTTCAGCGTTGAAAAAATGCCGTACCTCTGCTTTGGGTGGTCATATTGACGCTTGTGATGAATGTGGAAATGTAAGCATCAGTTACAACTCCTGCCGAAACCGTCATTGCCCAAAATGTCAGAGCAAAAACCGAGAGCAATGGATTGAAAATCGGGAAACCGAACTGCTTCCGGTACCTTATTT
>NZ_JAULSJ010000093.1:0-536 GCF_030518295.1 Chryseobacterium urinae
GCCGGAGCTTCGGGAGGATAGGTATCGTAATAATTAACCGAAAGCAGGGTCATGCTTCCTGTAGGAAATGCCTGTTTGTCGTAGTATACGTCCAGCCCCTGCAGATTAAAGGAGGTGGAGGATCTTCTTTCCGTATTGTAGGCATTGGCAGTCATGCTGTTCAGGGCATTCTGCATTACCTGTCTCGATGCGGTGTTGGAGAAGAAACCGGTATACGCCACTCTTCCGAACTCATCATATTTGGTAAAAAGCCAGCCTTTGCTTCCGAAGCTGTTGTTTGCTGTTCTCAGGATGGCATCCTGCGTGAGCACCACACGGTCCTGTTTGTCGTACACCATCAGTTCCCATTCTTTTCCGGGCAGTCTTTTTTCAACCAGACGGTCTCTTCCGTCGTACCGGTACTGGTAGCAGAGCTCGTTTAAAATGGCATCCGTAATCAGGTTATTGTTGTCTGAAATCTGTTTTACCGCTTTCGGGGAAAGGACGAAAGCGAGCTGGTTGTACTCGTTGTACACGTAATATGTGTCCACATTCTG
>NZ_JAULSJ010000094.1:0-494 GCF_030518295.1 Chryseobacterium urinae
AGTACCTTTCAAAATTACTCCAGACACGTCGCTGCGGTGTCGCTACATTTCGGAAAAATTCCTACAGAATTGGATCCCGAGCAAATTCACGATTACCTTTTTTACCTTCAGAAAAAATCAAAATCACCTTCACAGTCGTATTTTAAACACACCGTTTACGGACTTCGATTTCTGCTTAAATCGGAAGGTTTGAGCTATGATTATTTGAGTCTTCCGGAAATTAAAAGAGAGAAAAAACTGCCTGTAGTGCTTAGTAAACAGGAGGTTTGGCAGATGTTGTCCGGCTGTAAACTTTTAAAACATAAAATTTTGATCGGCATTCTTTACGGCTGCGGATTGCGCTGTATGGAAGTTCGAAATCTCCGTTTGTGCGACTTAGATTTTGGTCGAAAACAACTCAAAGTGGTTCAGGGAAAAGGCAAAAAAGACCGCTATTTACCACTTTCCGAACATCTGATTCGTGGGCTCAAAAAGTATATCGAAGCGGAAAAACC
>NZ_JAULSJ010000095.1:0-472 GCF_030518295.1 Chryseobacterium urinae
TGATTCGATGGGAAGAGCCATTGCCACCAAAAGCACCAACCATCTCGGAGGGTATACCAACACCGAAACTGAACTGGATTTTGCGGGGGTTCCCAAGCTTTCTAAAACGTACCATAAAAGATTAAGTACAGATACTGAAAAAGTGATTACCGAAACTTTTGAATACGATTCTCAAAACAGGCTGAAAAAGCATTATCATCAGGTGGATAATAACCCGCAGGAACTGCTTGCTGAAAATACCTACAACGACCTGTCTCAGCTTGTGAACAAGAAAGTAGGAAATAATCTTCAAAGCATCGATTACACTTACAACATCCGCGGATGGATGACCAAGATCAATGATCCTGCAAACCTTAACGGAAAACTGTTCGGATACAAAGTAAAATACAGTGAAGTGGAAGGGCTTGAAACACCCAATACAGACTTTTCTACTCTGAAAGTAAAACCGAAATACAACGGCAATATTGCGGAA
>NZ_JAULSJ010000096.1:0-472 GCF_030518295.1 Chryseobacterium urinae
CTCCGCAATATTGCCGTTGTATTTCGGTTTTACTTTCAGAGTAGAAAAGTCTGTATTGGGTGTTTCAAGCCCTTCCACTTCACTGTATTTTACTTTATACCCGAACAGTTTTCCGTTAAGATTTGCCGGATCATTGATCTTGGTCATCCATCCGCGGATATTGTAAGTGTAATCGATGCTTTGAAGATTATTTCCTACTTTCTTGTTCACAAGCTGAGACAGATCGTTATAGGTGTTTTCGGCAAGTAGTTCCTGCGGATTATTATCTACCTGATGATAATGTTTTACCAACTTGTTTTGGGAATCGTACTCAAAAGTTTCGGTAATCACTTTTTCAGTATCTGTACTTAATCTTTTATGATACGTTTTAGAAAGCTTAGGAACCCCCGCAAAATCCAGCTCGGTTTCGGTGTTGGTGTATCCTCCGAGATGGTTGGTGCTTTTGGTGGCAATTGCCCTTCCCATCGAATCG
>NZ_JAULSJ010000097.1:0-444 GCF_030518295.1 Chryseobacterium urinae
CGAGCAGACATACAAAAGACTTCTGATATGGGTTTTAGATGTTCTGCATTTTCCGGGCGAATAAGATTTCTTTCCCGATTGGTAAATTCTGGGTGCCAATCCAAAATATTTTACCAGGGATTTTGCGGAATCAAAGTTTTTAAATCCTGATGTAGCAGTCATGAGTTGTAATGAGGTCTTCTCACCAATTCCTGATACGCTTTGTATCAAATCTTTCACTTCTTTGAATTCCGCATCCTGAAGTTTTGGAAGACGCAGTTCAACTTCTTTGATTTCTTTTTCCAGCTGTTTAAGCCTTCTTTCGTAATGCTTTTCTGTGTTAGGGTTAAGATAAGGATTAAAACATAGCGATTTTAGTTTCACGGCATATCTGCGTTTTTCTTCTTCCAGATCATTCAAAAGTTTAATCTCCTGGTCAAGATGCTCAATATCAATACTTTTAGG
>NZ_JAULSJ010000098.1:0-432 GCF_030518295.1 Chryseobacterium urinae
TAAAACCATCTGCTTTTTGATGCCTTTTTGACGGTAATCTTTGTAATCGAACGTTACTGTTTTATCATCAATTCCCCTAATTCTACCATTGCTGATGGCAATTTTGTGGGTGTATCTGCCCAAATATTCCACCACAGATTTTGGGCTTCCAAATGGCTTTTTAGCATAAACCACCCAAGGTTTTTCCCACAGACTTTGTCTTAATTTTTCGTAATTCCCAGCCTCATTTTCAGTAAATTTTTCTCGTTGATTTTCATTCAATTTTAATGATAATTGATGCTTCAGTTTCTCACAAAATTTAGCTCTGAAAACTTTACTCAAAGCCTTTACCGGAAAGAGAAATTTCCCATCTGAACGGAGATTTTTCCAAGCTCCGTTTTCATCCACACCACCGCCCGGAACAATGCAGTGCACGTGCGGATGAAGACTCAA
>NZ_JAULSJ010000099.1:0-419 GCF_030518295.1 Chryseobacterium urinae
ATATGGGTTTTAGAAGTCCTGCACTTTCCGGGCGAATAAGATTTCTTGCCCGATTGGTAAATTCTGGGTGCCAAGCCAAAATATTTAACCAGAGATTTTGCGGAATCAAAATTCTTAAAGCCCGATGTAGCAGTCATAAGTTGTAATGAGGTCTTCTCACCAATTCCTGATACACTTTGTATCAAATCTTTTACTTTCTTAAATTCCTCATCCTGAAGTTTTGGAAGACGCAGTTCAACTTCTTTGATTTCTTTTTCCAACTGTTTAAGCCTTCTTTCGTAATGCTTTTCTGTGTTAGGGTTAAGATAAGGATTAAAACGTAGCGCTTTTAGTTTCACAGTATATCTGCGTTTTTCTTCTTCCAGATCATTCAAAAGTTTAATCTCCTGGTCAAGATGCTCAATCTCAATACTTTTGGA